>CAIKAP010000141.1 GCA_903825435.1 uncultured Verrucomicrobiota bacterium | reverse complement strand
CTAGCAGGAAGAAATCGCTAAACCCCGGGTCGCTACGGATCTCCGTGGTAAATCTCTTCCAGAACCCTATGGAATGCAATTGACACGAGTCCATGCGGAATCCGTCGCACTTATTCCTCCAGAATTTGCCAACACTGATCAGGTAATCGGCAACCGCCGTATTGTCAGTGTTCCATCGGCGAACACCGTATACAGTCGAGTCGCCAAACCACGTTTTTTTTGCCCGGTCGGTGTAGAATGGATGTTCTAAGCCGGGTATCCCTAGCGGCATGTCAAGAACGATACGAATACCCCGTTTGTGTGCATCACTTACGAGGTTCTTCAAGTCTTCCATAGTCCCGAGATTCTCATCGATGCGGAAATAGTCGCGCGGCCTATATCCACTGGGCAGCCATTTACCGCATGGTTCTCTGTCGTTCAGCATTACCGGGTACAAGAGCAAGGTGGTTACGCCCAGTGTTTGCAGATAATCGAGCTTCTTCTGGACTCCTTTCAGGTCGCCTCCCCAGTAGCCGCACCCCGCATAGTTTTTCTTGTTAGCTCCAAACCGCTTGAGCATCATATTGTTCGAAGGATCTCCATCGAAGAACTTTCCCTCGATCACAACATAGACGACCTCATCGGACCACGGCCGAGTGGCCGATTCTTTTTCCGATGCAACGCCAGCCCCAGGGGCCATCCAGAGCGATATCAGGGCCGTCATTAAGCTCGTCCTTACCAACCCATTCCACAAAATAATTGTTTTAACCATTGTGGGTAATATTTCAACCAGGCAAGGCAGGCGTGGAGCGGGGTGCGTGTTGATGTTCTCTCCGCACTGAAGTTAGGGTTTTCTCGACCTGTTTCAGATGGTGGCAGTTCACCACGTCGGCTTTCGTCAGCCAACCTTTGCGCGCAATGCCGACGCCGAACACGAGCGATTGGTAGTCGTCAATGCTGTGCGCGTCGGGATTGATGGCGCACTTCACGCCGAGTTCCTTCGCGTGTTTCCAAAGACGCCAATCCATGTCGAGCCGGTAGGGATGCGAGTTCAGTTCGATGATCTTGCCGTGTCGCGCCGCGGTCTCGATCACTTCGGGCATGTTAACGGCGTACGCTTCGCGCTCCAACAACAACCGGCCCGTCGGATGCGCGAGCATCGTCACGCGCGGATGCGCGAGCGCTTTGCAGATGCGCGCGGTCATCGCGTCGGCGGCGAGATTAAAATTGGTGTGAACGGCGGCAATGACGAAATCGCACAACGCCAGTGTCTCGTCGTCGAAATCGAGCGTGCCGTCCGGAAGAATATCGCACTCGGTGCCGAAGAAAATCCGGAAGCCTTCTTTCGCGAAGCCGGTGTTGAGTTTCTTCACCTCGTCAGCCTGCTCGCGAAGTCGTTTCTCGTCGAGGCCGTTGGCTTGGCGCTGACCTTTGCTGTGGTCGGCGATGCCGATGTATTCGAGTCCGAGTTCCTGCGCCGCGCGCGCCATGGCCTCGACGCTCTCGATGCCGTCGCTCCACGTCGAGTGAACGTGAAACGCGCCGCGCAAGTTCGACATCTCGATCAGCTTCGGCAGCTTGCCGGTTTCGGCGGCGTCAATCTCGCCCATGTCCTCGCGCAATTCTGGCTCGATGTAACCGAGATCGAGCGCGGCATAAATTTCCGGTTCGCTCTTGCAAGAAACCGAGCTACCGAGTTCCTTTGCGCTTTTTTCTTTCTCGGCGGCGGGCGAGAAACCGTATTCGTTCAGCGAAAGATTTTTCAGCCGCAACGCGCGCGCGCGCATCGCGATGTTGTGCTCCTTGCTGCCGGTAAAATAATTCAGCGCGAACGCAAACTGATCGTCGGCGACAACGCGGAGGTCTGCTTGAATGCCGCCTTTGAGGACGACGCTTGCTTTCGTTTCGCCTTTTGCCGAAACGGTGATCACGCCGGGCGTCGCGACGAACGCGGCGATAACATCAGGCGCGTCCTTCGGTTTGGCGCTGACGAGAAAATCCACGTCGCCAATCGTTTCGCGGCAACGCCGCAAACTTCCAGCGATGCTGCAACGAATCACGCCGTCGTGTGCGCGCAACGATTCGAGCACGGCATCCGCTGCTGCGCGCGCTTTGTGGATGTGATGACGCGAGGCAAATTTGCGGACCAGTTCGATGCCTTCGAGAATTTTCTGCTGCGACTTTTCGCCGAAGCCGTCGAGCGCGGCGACTTTACCGGATTTACACGCGGCTTCGAGTTTCTCGATGGAATCTATCTTGAGTTTGTCGAACACAATCTTTGCGCGTTTCGGGCCGAAGCCGGGAATACGGAGCATGTCGAGCAAGCCCGCCGGTAACGACGATTTTAACTTCTCATAAAATTCCAGCCGGTTGGTCGTGACCATCTCGGTGATTTTCGCGGCGAGATCTTTGCCGATACCTTTGATTTCGGTCAGCCGGTTTTCGGCAACGAGTTTACCGAGTTCGTCCTGCAAACTTTCGACAATCCGCGCGGCGTTGAGGTAGGCGCGAACGCGAAACGGATTCTCGCCTTTCAACTCCAGCAGTTGTCCAATCTCCTCAAAAATTTCGGCAATTTCTTTTTTATCCATGAATTACTTTTGCACTTGGAGATTGGAAGTCACGTCGCGGACGCCGTCGGTTTCGAGCGCGAGCGCGATGGCTTTCGCGATGAGGCCATGTTCCGTAATTGTTCCGGCCAGCGTGACGTGTCCGCCGGTGGTGTTGACGCCGATGTTCCACGCCGAAAGGTTGCGCTCGGCGATGAGTTTTGCCTTGATCTTTGCGGTGATGGTGGCGTCGCTCGCCGTGCTCGCGGCAATCGCGCCGAAATCGCAGGCGTTCCTTCGGACAACTTGACCGGTGCGCGCGAGGTCGGCTTTGATTTCCGGCGTGGTCAGGTGCCAAGCGGTGAGCTTGACGTCCACCACGTCGACGGTGTGTTGCACTGTGGCGGCGGCAACGTCCTGCGTGTGGCGGATCTGAGGCTGTTTGCGTCCGATGGCGAAATACCAGACCGTCGCCAACGTCAAGACAATGCCGAGAAACAGGCCGATAAAGAACTCTTTCATGGTCGTAGTGGGAGTTTATGACGGAGGAGCAAACAGGTAAAGATTTCTTGTTGAAAAAAAACCTCTCTATGATACATAAGTATGTAACCTAAGTTAATTATGATTACTAAGAACGAGCACCTAAAGTCTGCCTCGTCGACGCTTGCGGGTACCATCGCCACCTCGCTCGGCGACCCGTCTACCGACCGTTTTAACACGGACGACGACTACTTCCTGAAGTTCCACGGCATCTATCAAGGTGACGACCGCGATGTCCGCAAGACTAGCACGAAGCACTATCAATTCATGGTCCGTACCAAACTTCCCGCCGGCATCCTCGCGGCAGCCCAGTACCTCGCCTGCGATGAGTTTGCCGACCATCACAGCAACGGCACGCTCCGCATCACTTCGCGTCAGGACCTCCAGTTCCACGGCGTCGTCAAAACGCGCCTCGGCCCGCTGGTCAAGGCCATCAACGACGCTCTCCTGACCACGTTTGGCGGCGGCGGTGACGTCCACCGTAACGTCATGGCACCGCCGACGCCGACGCAAAGCCACGTGGTGGAAGAAGTGCTCGTTGACGTCCGACGAGTCAGCGACGCCGTGTTGCCGCGGACACCGGCCTACCACGCCATCTGGGTCGAGGGCGTTCAGCTTGACCTGAACAACGACTTCACCGACCCGCTCTACGGCAAGACCTACCTGCCGCGCAAGTTCAAGACCGCCTTCGCCGTCCCACCGCTCAACGACGTTGACATCTTCAGCAACGATCTCGGATTCGTCGCCATCATCGAGAGCGACCGCCTCGTCGGCTACAACGTCCTCACCGGCGGCGGCCTCGGCATGTCGCACAACAACCCGGCCACCTTCCCGCGCTTGGCCGACGTACTTGGTTTTGTCGAGCCGGACTTTCTCGTCGTGGTCACACACGCGCTGGTAGGCATCCACCGCGATTTCGGCGATCGGAGCAATCGCAAGCACGCCCGTCTGAAATACGTTCTCGCCGAGAAAGGTGCCGACTGGTGCCGCGCCGAACTTGAACGGCGACTTGGCTTCAAGCTCCAGCAAGCGCGTCCGTTTAGCTTCACGAAGCAAGGCGACCTGTTCGGCTGGCATCGGCAGCTTGATGGCCGGTGGTTTCTCGACTTGTACGTCGAGAGCGGCCGCATCAAGGGCGAACTGAAGGCCGCGGTCTGTGAAGTCGTCAGCCGGTTCAAAACGGAAGTCCGCCTCACGCCGTCGCAGAATCTGTTACTCGTCAACGTCGCCCCCGCCGATCGCGACGCGATCACCAAGCTGCTCGTCGCGCACATCACGCCCAGTGCGTTGCGACGAGACTCGATGGCGTACGTCGCGCTGCCGACTTGTGGCCAAGCCATCGCCGAGGCGGAACGTTTTTTCTCGTCGTTGCTCGACAAGTTAGAGCACGTGCTGGAGGAGCTTGGTTTGCAGAATGACGAGATCACGCTGCGCCTCACCGGTTGTCCGGATGGTTGCGTCCGGTCCTACACTGCCAAAATCGGCCTCGTCGGCAAATCGGTCGGCCTCTATCAAATTTATATTGGTGGCAACGGCGTCAACACCCGCCTGAACCGTCTCTACAAAGAGAACGTCAAGGCGGCGGACCTCGTCGGCGTGCTGCGTCCCCTGCTCGTTCGATACGCGCAGGAACGCGCCGGCGGCGAACGGTTCGGCGACTGGGCGGCGCGCGCGCTGGAGTTCCCGCAATGACGCCGCTGGAAATGACACGCTGGGCCGTCGCGCAAGGCAACGCGATCGTCTCCACCAACTTCCGCCCCTACGAAGCCGTCATCCTGCACCTTGCGACGCAAGTGTAGACGGACATCCCGGTGCTCTGGGTGGACCACGGCTTCAACCGACCCGCGACCTACCGCTTCGCTGACGAGTTGACGAAGCGGCTTAACCTGAACTTCAAACCCTACTTACCGCGCCTCAGCGCCGCGCATTGGGAGGCGCGCCATGGCGAGACATTGCCGGAAGAATTCAGCGCGACGATGAAGCTGGAACCGTTCGAGCGCGGGATGCGCGAGCTGGCGCCTGCTCAGCTAGAATAAAAAAAACTGCAACCAAAAATCGACCAGAAACAAGCAGAGCTAGACACGATTAAATCACAAATAACACCCGAGTCTAGTAATCGAACGACGGCTCGATATGAGGCTAGAGAGGCAATACGAGCAGCTGAGAACAATCTTCGACGGAACTTAAGATGAAGTCTTTTTCCTTTCAGTAAGGTCAATCGCCAAGCGGTTACGACGAGACGCAACTGCTAGCGGTTTAGCGTGGGCGGCGGCAACTGCATCGGTTGCTGGCGCTGGACGGTTTCGAGTTTTTGGAGAATTTCTTTCAGCGTCGCGTTGTCGGGAAGCACCTTGATGGCTTCCTGCAGCACGGCGATGGCTTTGTCGAGCTGGCCGGTTTTTTCGAAAAGCGCGGCGCGGTTGTAGTAGGCGGAGAGGTTTTTCGGGTCGAGCTCGATGACGCGCTGGTATTTTTCCAACGCGGCGCCAACGTCGCCGGTGTTGGAGAGCAGCATGGCCCAGTTGAAGAAGATCTGCGGGTTCTTCGGGGCGGCGTCGGCGGCTTTTTCGAGTTCGGTGATGGCGTCCTTGGGCCGGTTCAGGTTGGAGTAGACGGCGGCGAGGTTGAGGCGGGCGAGGACGTTGGCGGAATCGAGTTCGGCGGCTTTGTTGAGCGGCTCGAGGGCGTCCTGGTAGCGCTTCAGGTTCAGGAGCGAGTTGCCCCAGTTGATGAAGATCATGACGTTGGTCGGGTCGAGTTTCTCGGCGGCCTTGAGTTCGGCGATGGCTTCCTCAAATCGGCCCAACCGGTCGAGGCAATAGGCCATATTGATGTAGGTCGGTGCGAGGGTTGGGTCGTAGGCAGTGGAACGACGGAACTGATCGAGCGCAGCCTCGAACTTGCTTTCGCTGACGAGTGTGAGGCCACGGCTCTGGTGCGCGAGGGCGCGGGTGGTGTCGCGTTGCTGGACGGGGCGGAGGTGTTGCAGCAAGCCCGGGTCCACCTGCGCGGGCGGGCGCGAGATGGCGGCCACCGACAGCAAGCTGGCGAGAAACACGAAAACTCTCATTTGCGCTGGCAAATTTAGCAGACTCGCGGTAATTATCGAGCAGTTTAGGCGAGATGAATCTAAGCTTCGGCTATAATACAAACGGGTTCGCCCATCACAAGCTGGAGGAGGCGCTGGAAGTCATTGCCGACTGCGGCTACCAAGGCGTTGCTCTCACGCTCGACAACTACCACTGCAACCCGTTCACCTCCGAGCCGGCTGACCTGATGCGGCTTGGCCAGGTGCTCGACCGGCTGCGGCTGCGCTGCGTCATCGAAACTGGCGCGCGCTATCTCCTGAACCCACAGCGGAAACATTACCCCACACTCGTCAGCACCGAAGGACGGCAGATCCGACTGGAGTTCCTGCGTCGGGCCATCGATATCGCGGCGGAGTTGAACGCCGAATGCGTCAGCTTCTGGTCGGGTGCCGCCGAGCTGGGTGTGACGGAACATCAGTCTTGGGACTGGCTTGTCACGGGCTGCCTCCAGCTTGCCGACCACGCTAAACGCCGCGGCATCCAGCTCGCGTTCGAGCCGGAGCCGGGGATGCTCGTGGACGAAACCGTCAAGTTTGAGGTTCTCAAGAAACACCTGACCAGTGCTCGGTTCGGCCTGACGCTGGATGTGGGGCACGTGTTCTGCACCGAGACGATCCCGTTCCGCCAAGTGTACGGTAAGTTCGCCACGCTCATCCGCAACATCCACATCGAGGATATCCGCGACCGCAAACACGAGCACCTGATGTTCGGCGAGGGCGAACTTGATTTCGTCAACATCCTGAAGGTGCTCGCCGACAACAAATACACCGGGCTGATCAATGTCGAACTGCCCCGCGACAGCCATCGCGCCCCCGAAGTGGCGCGGCGCGCCATCGAGTTCCTCACCGCCACATGCCAGAAAATTTCCGCCCCACCGGCCGCGCAGTCGGCTACGCCCTGAACGTCTTCCCGTATCGCACGCTCGCCGAGTTGTGGGCGTGCCTGGAAGGCGATGTGTTGAAGCTGAAGGGCATCGCCTTTCCGGACGAACCGTTCCCGATTGAGCTCCGCCTTTCCGAAAGCCTCCTGAGCGAACTTCGCGACGTCGCCCCGCTCAAAGCGTTCCTCGACGCCCACGGCCTCGCGCTGGTGACCATCAACGCCTTCGTCATGCCGGCGTTCCACGGCGAACGCGTCAAGGAACGCGTCTATCTGCCCGGTTGGCACGAGTCCGACGCCCGCGTTCGTTTCACCAACGTCTGCCTCGGTCTGTTGGCCAAATGTGGAAAAGGCGAAAATCTTCCTGTCAGCGTCCCGTTCGGCGCGCTCAAGCCTGTGCCGATGGAGGCTGTCGCGCCGAACATTCTCCGCTGCGCCAAACACGCCGCCTCGCTCGACCGGCGTTGTGTCGTCGCGCTCGAACCGGAACCTGGCCTCTGCGTCGAGACCACGGCGGAAGCAGTCGAGTTCTTTGATCGGTTCGTGCCGGACGACCTGCGGCCGCATCTTGGGGTTAACTTCGATCTCTCCCATCAACTGGTCCAGTTTGAGGACTTGGGCGAGTCGGTCGCATTCCTCCAGCGGCACGGCGTTCCCATCGCCAAAATACACATTTCCAATGCCGCCGAACTGACCGAGTGGAAACCGTTCCACACCGACTCGATCTACCTCCACCAAGTTTGCGGCATAGATGCCACCGGGCAAAAGACTTACTTCTCTCTGGATTGGCCCGATACGACGCCGTCGCCCGCCATCAAAAAGTTTCGCGTTCACTATCATCTGCCTGTCTTTCCTTCCGGGGATGGATCGACGTTGGCCGAGGTTGAACGATTCCTCGCCGCCACCCTTCCAACCATTCATCCTTCCGTTCCCGCTATCATCGAGACCTACACCACACGCGAACGGCTCGTGGAAACCGCCGCCCGTGAGCTAGATTGGGTACGCGAAAAAATTTCCTTGTCTGCCCGTGGCACACGGGTATAGTGAAGTCGTACAACACTGGAGGCAAGTCATGAAGCTAACCCAAGCTATTGCATTATTGATGGCAGTAACCGTGATCGCAGTTTCCTCGGCGGTGGCCGCACCCGTTGAGTCCGTTGAATCTGGCCGTGCAGCGGGCCTGACCAAGGTGGAAGGATTCCTCGGCGAGAAAGTCGTGACCGACCGACTCACCTCACTCGGCTTGACCCGTAACCAAGTCAGTACCCGCCTCGCCAGGCTCAGCGACACCCAGATCGAGCAGTTAGCCACCCAGATAGACCAAATCCGCGCCGGTGGCGACATCCAGGGTGACTCGACCGGTGGCGGCGCGTTCGGCGCGTTCTTCAATCAGCTCGGCGCCTTCTTCTACAACATCTTTCAAGTCCTATTCTTCTGGCGTGATTCCAAGTAAAGATCATTGACTTCCTAACAGCCTGTTCCGCATTAACGCGGGGCAGGCTGTTTTGTTTGGTAGGAACAAAACCGTCGTGGACAAAACGACTGGAATGATAGGCTGTGGGATTTGCCGCTTTCCTCTGCTGCTCTGGATCGTCCCGCAGATGGTCGAACGCCTTCACGAATTAGCTCGCCAGCGCCCATTTCAAGACAGGCGGCCACGCCCCACAAGTTGCCGTCGTGCCGCTCCACCACCCGTCGCACGATCTCATGCGCCTCCTCCTGTCCTATTCCCCGTAACTCGCAAGCCTGACTAACGATCTTTTTCTTCTCCAGTTTCAGTGCTACGGTTTTGACTTCCCAGGAGCTATAACAGTAACGCATAATGTTTTTGTAATTTGGTATCCACGCTCATGCGGTTAATCGTTGCTGAAACCGTCCGCCTCTGCCAACCAGAAACTAGGTCCGTCGGAGCGGCGCGAGCAATGATCCACTTCAGTCAACCAAAAAAAGGCGGCAGCCAGCTAATAGCTTCCATCTTAAAAGCTCTTCCTTTTCCCTCTATTTCGCTTTGCGGCAGCCACGAAATTCCTCAGGTTTTCCGGAAAAACTACTGGCGCGTTTTCCATTTTCCCAGTATATTTATTTAGTATATGGTTGCGGCTCATCACAAGATTTCTATCCTGATTCCAGTATTCAATGAAGTTCGCACCATCAAGGAAATTCTTTGGCGCGTCCGCGCTGCAGACGCTGGCGGTCTGGCCAAGGAGATCATCTTGGTGGACGACGCTTCCACCGATGGCACGAGCGAGATACTGAAGTGTCTTGCCCAAGATAACGACGTGAAGGTCTTTTCACATCCCTTCAACCAAGGCAAGGGTACCGCAGTCCGCACTGCCATCGAGCACGCCACCGGCGACATCCTGCTAATCCAAGACGCAGACCTCGAATACGACCCAGCGGATTATCCGCTGCTGTTGAAGCCGATCCTCGACGGACGCGCTGACGTCGTGTACGGCTCGCGGTTCCTCGGCGGGCCGCATCGCGTGTTGTTCTTCTGGCACTACGTCGCTAACCGCTTTCTCACTCTGCTGTCAAACATAGTCTGTAACCTGAACCTGTCCGACATGGAAACCGGCTACAAGGTCTTCAAGCGGTCCTGCGTGGAGAACCTGCGGCTGTCCTCCGAGCGTTTCGGAATCGAGCCGGAACTCACCGCCAAGCTCGCCCGGCGGCGCTGCCGTTTCTACGAGACGCCGATCAGCTACTCGGGGCGTGATTATTCCGAAGGCAAGAAGATTGGCTGGAAAGATGGCCTCGCCGCGCTCTGGTTCATCTTTCGCTACCGCTTCTTCGACTGACCGGCATCACGGAATATGACTTGACCAGATGGCGTCGCGCCGCGCCGGCAATGAAGTCGTTTTGGCTGTAGCAGATGACAGTCAGGTAGGTGTAGGTGACCTCGGCATCTGCGAGCGTGCGCCAAGCCCATGTCTGGCCATTGGTCGAGAGGCGAGCATTGACTTCCTCATCAGCGGACAGCCACAGCTTGCCGCAGCGACAGACCTGCCGTCAGGGGTTCTAGCTGCCGTGCTTGTGTTTGTGCGCGGGCCAAGTGATGGCGTCGGGAGAACGCAGGAGGATGCTCCGCGTGGTAGTGGCGAAGAAATCGCCGTTGACTAAACTGATGCCGCAGAATGGCTCCATGAACGATGTCGCACGAGACCGCCACGTGACGCCATCAACGGATGTCCAGAGTTTGTCGCCGGAGGTAACGTCCTTGAGTTAGTGGTCTGCGATTGAGTGCAGAACCCATAGTTCCTATTCGCGCGCGATGTCGGAGGCGGTCAGGCCGAAACGTTTTTTGATGTTTACGTCCTCAAACCGCGACGCGGAGTTGGGTCTCGGCGCCCTTCTTGCGTGTGATGACGGGCTAGTTGTAACGGCGTGTCCCTGTTTGTTGTCTGCGCCGTGCCGTCGGCGCCGTGGTTGATCAACAACCGTGCCACGTCGGCCGATCCTATTAGTGCCGCGATATGCAGTGGTGTCCGCTCGTTCTCATCGCACGCGTTCACCTCCTGCCCTGGTGGCCAGCAACGTCTCCATCACGTCCGGCCCCGCCGACACGGTAGGTTGCAACATGATGCGTCCGAACGCATCCCGCGCCTGTTCGCCGACCAACACCGATGCCGCCGCCAGGCAAAGGCCCAAGCAGCACCATCTCAGTTGAAAGAGAATGGTTGTTATTTCTGCGCGTGGCCGACCATCTTCTCGCGCTCTCTCGCCGTCGTCTTCATCTTCGTTTGGCCGCCCTCTTGGTACACCACCGTGTTCGGCGGGACTGCCTCAATCAGCCAGACGTTGCCGCCGATAATCGAATCACGTCCGATGGTGATGTCGCCGAGAATCGTCGCTCCGGCGTAGATGGTGACGCCGTCCTCGATGTTCGGATGGCGTTTGATCCCCTTGACGCAACGGCCCTGCGCGTCCTTCGGAAAACTTTTTGCGCCGAGTGTGACACCCTGATAAATCTTCACGTTGCGCCCGATCACACTCGTTTCGCCGACAACGACGCCGGTACCGTGGTCAATGAAGAAGCTCGGGCCGATCTCGGCCCCGGGATGAATGTCGATACCAGTCTTGTTGTGCGCCCACTCGGTCATGACCCGCGGGATCAGCGCGATCTGCCGCTGGTAAAGACGGTGCGCCATCCGCTGCACCGCAATCGCCTCAATACCGGGATACGCCACAATGACTTCCTCGGTGCTGATCGCCGCCGGGTCGCCCTCGTAGGCAGCCACTACGTCGGTCTGTAACACCGCTCGCACCGACGGCAGCTCCGCCAGAAATTCCTGCGTCACCCGCGCCGCCGTGCCGGCGAGGTCGTTGCGGTCGCAATGCGGGCACGGGAGGTACTCCAGGCTCTTATGAATTTCCGTTTCCAACCGCCGCGCGATGGACGCCGCCAACGCCGCCGTATACTGACTGATCTGCGCGGAGTGCACCGGCTCGGCGTCGTAGAAACCGGGAAAGACCAGCCGTAATAAATCCTTCGTGATCCCGACCGCCGCGTCGCGCGACGGCAGGTTCGAGCCGTCTAGGCGGTTGATGCCGCCGTGTTCACGGAACGACGCCACCAGATTTTCCACAATTTTCGCCAGTTTCTTTGCCATAACAATTGACACTCTAGCCGCGAACACCGCCCGTGCAAGGCCAAATCGAGTGTTGCACACTGCCGTCGCCTTATGTCTTGCTCTTTTGGAGAGTTTTCAGTTGATGGTAGTGTTTGTCAAACGGTACACTACATAAGTAACAAATCAGTGTAGCACACGAACACATTCTTAAAAGGAGAACCATGATGAGTAACGAGCGCCCTAATCGCATTAACATTTGGTTTGTCGCGTTCTGCGCGGCGGTCACCGGTATCGGCGGATTTCTGTTTGGCTACGACACAGCTGTAATCAACGGAGCAAACTCGCTGCTCCAGAAGAATTTTCACCTCGACATCGAGGAAAATGCCTTCCTGATCGGCTTGGCGACTTCTTCGGCGATTATCGGTTGCATTGTAGGCGCAATGTCGGCCGGGTTCTTTAGCGATCGATTTGGCCGTCGCAAAGTGCTGTTTTTTTGCGCCGTTTTGTACGCGGCTTCCGGCGTGCTGTGCGCCATGTCTTGGAGCTTCACTTCCTTCATGGTTGCCCGAATTGTCAATGGCATAGCTATCGGCGTGTCCTCGATGATTTGTCCGGTGTACATCGCGGAAATTGCACCGCCGCAATGGCGCGGACGGCTGGGCACGCTCTTCCAGCTCGGCATCGTTGTGGGAATATTTATCGCATTGTTCAGCAACAGTTTTATACAGTCCCTAGGTACGGCAGAGTGGGGTGCGGCAACGGGTTGGCGGTGGATGCTTGCGTTGGAGGCATTGCCCGCCCTAGTCTTCCTCGCCCTGTTGTTTCCCATTCCTGAAAGCCCCCGTTGGTTGATCCAAGCAGGGCGCGAAATGGAAGCCCGCCAGACGCTTAACCGCATCGGCGGCCCTGCGTATGCCGACGAGGAAGTGGCCGCCGTCAACGAGGTACTCAAGCAGGAGAAGGGTTCGTTTTCTGAGCTGTTCTCGAAGAACTACCGCCTACCGCTGGTGATCGCCGTCTTCATCATGTTTGCATCCCAGTTTAGCGGCATCAATGTCATTATGTATTACTCGACCGATATTTTCATGCGCGGATCGAAGCCAATTGATGCCTTCAACCACAGCGCCGAAAAGGCTGAAAAGGCAGTCGACATGGCAAAAGGGCGGGAGAAACTCGATGCCGCCATCCAATCCATTCAATCGCCAGCACTACAGGGCAAACTTGACGTCACCCAGGTTCGGGCCGTCACCATCGCACTTCAGGAAGCAAAATCCGCCACTTCGCTGGAAGTCCTTCGGGCTGGCGCCGCCCGCGCCCGCCGCCTCGTCACCGACAGTGAACTCGGGAAGAGTATGGCTGAAATCAGTTCATCCGCCGGCAAGACCGCCTTCACCTGCTCGGTTTGGCTTGGGTTGGTTAACGTCCTTGCTACCTTCATAGCCATCCTGTTTATAGATAAACTTGGGCGCAAGCCGCTACTTTTGGCGGGTAACCTAATCCAGGTCGTCGGATTGGTCGGCGTTGGATTCTTGTTCTACACGAGTTCGGTGACGGTTGGTTCGTTGCTGGGCCTGGTCATCGTCTATATCCTCGCGTTTGCCATGGCGATGGGGCCGATTCCTTGGGTGCTGTGCTCTGAAATCTTCCCCGCCAAGATGCGCGGCCGGGCCATGTCGGTGGCGACCTTTTCAATCTGGCTGGCCTGTTTCATTGTCGTGCAAACCTCGCCCGCACTGATGCGTCTTAGCCCGGCCGCCGCGTTCTTCTTATATGGTGCATGCTCGCTAGCGACCTTCCTTTTCGTACTCTTTGTGATCCCGGAAACCAAAGGCAAGTCGCTTGAGGAAATAGAGAAGTCGTGGCAGCGCCATGATGGATAGTGCGGAGGTATTTGCACTATGAGCCGACGCGAGTTGATTAAGCGCCTCATCGCCGGCGAGAAGGTCGAACGGTGTGGGTTGTGGCTGGGTAAACCGAACGTCACCACTTGGCCGATTTTGCACGCCTACTTCAAAACGCAGACCGAAGAGGAATGGCGGCGGAAGTTGAACGACGATGTTCGGTGGATCGGACCGCAGTCCTACAAGACCGAAGTGTACAAACATCCCTCTGGGCTGCCGATGTTCGACTCCGGTCTCGATCGGGAAAAGTTTGGCAGTGTCGGACCACTGGCGCATTGTGAGACAGTCGAACAACTAGAGGACTACCCGTGGCCGGATCCCGATTACCTCAACTTCGAGCCATGCCTGCGCGACCTGCGGGCTGCTGGCGAATATTACCGACTCAGCGGATTCTGGACCTGTTTCTTCCACAACATCTGCGACCTGTTCGGCATGGAAGAGTACCTCGTCAAGATGTACACAAACCCGGACGTCGTGCGCGCTATCACCGACAGAGTCGGCAACTTTTACTATGAAGCCAACGAGCGTTTCTTCACCGCTGCCGGTGACATGGTGGACGGCTTTTTCTTCGGCAACGACTTCGGTACGCAGCAGAGCCTCATCTGCGGCCCCGACCAGTTCAACGAATTCATTCTGCCGTGGTTTGTGCGTTTCACCGAGCAAGGCCACCGGCACGGCTATCAGGTCGTGCTGCATTCCTGCGGCTCCATTCATCCCGTCATCGATCAACTCATCACATCCGGCGTGGACTGCCTGCATCCGCTGCAGGCACTAGCGCGCGACATGGATGCCGTGACCCTGGCCCGAGACTTCAAAGGCCGTGTCGCCTTCATGGGGGGCATCGACATGCAGGAACTCCTCACCAACGGCACGCCGGCTCAGGTCCGCGCCGAAGTTAAACGGGTGAAAAACATCCTCGGTCCCAATCTGATCGTCAGTCCCAGCCATGAAACAATCCTGCCCAACGTCCCGCCGCAAAACATCGAAGCCTTGGCACACGCCGTCGTGGAATAGGAGGCCGGCGTGTTGACCTCAAAACAGCGTTTGATTTGTGCACTCGAAAGAAGGAAACCAGACCGCTTACCGGTCACCACGCATCACTTGATGGATTCGTTCTTGAAGAAGTACCTAAACGGCACGGACAGCCGGGGGTTCTTCGACCACTTTGACTTGGACGCAATTCACTGGGTCGTAGCGCACCGGCCTGACGAGTCGCAGGGCGAACGCCAGGATCCGATCCAGGACACGCTGGGCTTTCTTGAAGCGCGCCGAGTTATCACGGACCAGTGGCGCATTGCAGTGGAAGAGATTCCCGGTCAGGAATACCGGATGCAACGTTACCGGTTTATTACGCCGAAGGGTGAGCTCTCGCTGATTCTCCAGTCGAACGAACACACCGCATGGGTTACGGAACATCTCATCAAGGAGAAACGCGACATTGATTTGCTGGGCGAATTCATGCCGGCGCCGAAATGCGATGTGGCGGCGGTCAACCGCGAAGTCGAGGCGTTCGGCGAACGCGGCATCGTGCGCAGTCATATTTGTTGTTTTGATGTGTTCGGGCAACCGGGCTGCTGGCAGGAC
Organism: uncultured Verrucomicrobiota bacterium; assembly: GCA_903825435.1. Classification (GTDB taxonomy): domain Bacteria; phylum Verrucomicrobiota; class Verrucomicrobiia; order Palsa-1439; family Palsa-1439; genus CAIKAP01. Next base: position 33,224 of record CAIKAP010000141.1, on the reverse strand, counting down.
ACAGCTTGTCTCGTCGGCATCGAGAAACTCATCATGGAAACCTACGACGACCCGGCCTGGGTGCATGAGTTGTTGAAGATTCTGCAACGCCGTAAACTCATCTACACCCGCTCACTGGTCGGTGCGCGTTACGATGTAATCGAGTTTGGCGGCGGCGATGCGTCGTCTACGGTCATTTCGCCCGGTATCTTTGATGAGTTCGTCGCGCCGTACGACGCACCGGTCATTGCTGCCGCGCACGACGCCGGGCAGCGGATCGTGTATCATACGTGCGGCGGGATGATGCCGGTTTTGGAACGACTGGCCGCGATGAAGCCGGATGCCATGGAAACGTTCACGCCTGCCGGTATGGGCGGCGATGCGAATTTGGCCGAGGCGAAACGGCGAATCGGCGACAAGGTCTGCATGATCGGCGGGTTCGACCAGCTTCATTTCTTTACCGGCTGCACGCCGGAGCAAACCCGCGCCGAAGTGCGCCGCTGTTTCGAGGAGGCGGGAGCCGGTGGCGGATTCATCCTGAGTCCCTCAGATCACTTCTTCGATGCCGATTTGAAGTTAATCGAGGCGTTCGCCGTCGAAGCAAAACAATGTTTGTATGCCAACCAAGGAGTATCGAGATGAACCGACGAGATTTGATCAATCGGCTGATTGCCGGTGAGCCGGTAGAGCGTTGCGGTTTTTGGCTCGGAAATCCCGATACCAAAACCTGGCCGCTGCTGCACAAACATTTTGGCACTCATACTGAGGAGGAATTGCGCGTCAAGGCCGGTGACGACTGCCGGTGGATTTGTCCCCAGTTCTATGACGACGCCTACCGAGACCCCGCAGGCCGAATACTATTCGATGCCGGCTTGGATCGCGAAGCCCATGCCGCGCCGCCGTTGGCCAACTGTGAAACCGTCGAGGAAGTGAACGCTTATCCGTGGCCGAATCCGGATTATCTCCATTTCGATTCCTGCTTGCGCGCACTGGACAACGCCGGCGACGTGTACCGGCTCAGTGGGTTCTGGACGTGCTTTTACCACAATGTTGCCGACCTCTTCGGCATGGAAGAATACTTTGTCAAAATGTACACGCACCCGCAAGTGGTGCAGGCTGTCACGGACAAAGTGTGCCGGTTTTACTACGAAGCCAACGAACGCTTTTTCGCGGCGGCCGGCGAGCGAGTGGACGGTTTTTTCTTCGGCAACGACTTCGGCACACAATTGAGCCTGATCTGCGGGCCACAACAGTTTGATGAATTTATTCTTCCCTGGTTTGTCCGATTCACCCACCAAGGACGGGTGCACGGCTATCAGGTGGTGCTGCATTCGTGCGGCTCGATTCATCCTGTCATCGAACGCCTGATCGCGGCCGGCGTGCAATGTCTGCATCCGTTGCAGGCGCTGGCGGCGAACATGGATGCCGAGACATTGGCGCACGATTTCAAGGGACGTATTGCCTTCATGGGAGGTATTGACGCCCAAGCATTGCTGACCAGCGGCACCCCGGCACAAATCCGCGCCGACGTTCGCAGGGTCAAACGAATTCTCGGTCCCAACTTGATTGTCAGTCCGAGCCATGAGGCTATTCTCCCAAATGTCCCGCCGGCCAATGTAGAAGCTCTCATTAACGCCGCTAACGAAAAGGAATAAACTTATAAACCTCAAAAGAATGATTATTGCCGCCTGCATCGTCGCGATTGCCGCCTCCACATGCTTTGCTGTTGAAATCCAACAGGTTGAATCGACGCCGCTGTTTCCAAAGCCCGCCGAAGGCCAGCCGCTGAAGCAACTGGCACGGCTGCATCTTGTGAACCCCGGAGCATCGGTCGTCGTAGTTGCCCGGATCACAGTCGGGACGCAACCGACGGAGACGCAGGATCTCGGCACGCTCGCCAAGGGCAAATCCGCCGTTGCCATTCGGATTCCCGACATCGCTGCGCCGACACCGGTGAGCATCGAACTATTGACCAAAGACGGTCAGCCGCTCGCGGCGAAGAAACTCGATTGGCAGCCGGCCAAGAAGTGGAAGATTTACTGCGTCTCGTATTCGCATCAGGATCTCGGCTTCGGCGATTACCCGCACCGGTTGCGCACCTCCATTCGACACGAGAACATCCGGTTGCCATTGCGGTTCTGCCGCGAGACCGACGATTGGCCTGACGACGACCAGTACCGGTTCAATATCGAGACGAGCGAGCCGATCACCAGTTTCATCAGTTTCCACGGCAAGGACGCCGCCCGTGAACTAGCGCAACGCCTGCGCGAGGGTCGCATCGAGCTTGGAGGGCTTCACAACACCGCCAACACCGAAGAACTGAGTCACGAACTGATGGCGCGCCTGTTCTATATGAGCGGACGCTATGCCGTGGATTTACTCGGCGTTCCGCCCAACAAGACCATGCAGAATGATGACGTAATCGGCCTGACCTGGCCACTGGCCACCTACGGCGCGGAGGCGGACTTGCCGTATTTCTTCCACGGCTACAACAGTTGCGGTCGTTGCGAGCAGCCTGCTGAGTCGGAACCGGTGTTTTACTGGCAAGCCCCGGACACGAAAGGACGTTTACTTGAGCGTGCCATACCTTATTGCGGATCCAGCAATATCGGCGTCGAACCTATCCTGAAATACATCCAATACCAAGCCAGCGTCAAATGGCCATATGATGTTCTGCTGTATCAGAACGGCCAGGACTTCCAGCCGGCAACGCGGGACTTGGCAAATCAGATCCACGATTGGAACGCCAAGTGGGCGTATCCGCGGATGGTCTGCGGTACGATGGACATGTTCTTCAATGCCGTCGCCGCCCAAGCCGACAAGGCCAAAATCAAAACCTTTTCCGGTGATTCCAACAACCAGTGGTCGGATCAGGACTATGCCACCGCCCGCACTACCGGCAAGGCGCGTCGGCTCAGCGAGGAATTGCCGGCCACGGAAACGCTGGCCAGCGTGGCGCAAGCCCTCACCGGCGGTGGCAGCCAGTGGATCAATCTCTTCCAATCCTATCACCGCTTGCTCCAGTACTTTGAGCATACCAACGCCAAGGACCACCCAAACGGCAACATGTGCTGGTACGAGACGGAACTTGAAGAAAACCGCGAGATGGTCGCTGAAGCCCGCGATTATCAGCAAGAGGTGTTCACGAACGCGGCCCAACGAATTGACGGCGTCATCACTCGAACTGGCGCGAACAACCTCATCGTTTTCAACCCGCTCCCGTACCAGCGCACTGACATAGTTCGTTCGGACATACCGGCTGACCACGTCGTGGATGCGATAAGCGGTAGAAAAACGCCGGTGCAACAGTTACCGGATGGCTCGGCGATATTCGTAGCTGAGAACATCCCGGCCACCGGCTACAAAGTCTTTGTCTTGGAAGATTCGTCGAATCCGTCCTCTCCGTCCGATATAACACCATCGCTCGAAAGCCGCTTCTACCGCCTCGCCTTCAACCCCGCCACGGGCGCACTGACGAGCCTGTTCGACAAAACGATCGGCATCGAACTGGTCGAGACGAACGCGCCGCATGGCTTCAATGAATATCTCTACGAGTTTCGCACCCACACTACCGGTCTGAGTTTCGACTCGGTTTGGAGCCGCATGGAAAAAGCTGACTCAGTGATGGTTATCCGCGGCCCGGTTGCCGATGTTCTGACCGTGGAGGGCAAGGCGGGCGGCGTGAAGGAGCTCAAGCAGACGGTTATCCTCTATAAAGATTTGCCGCGCGTGGACTTCGGTATATGGCTTGACAAAGCCCCATTCCAAGGTTCATTTCCGAACCAGCACGAAGCGGTGTTTGTCGCTCTGCCGCTGGCGATTCCGAATTTTACGATCCGCCACGAACTGCCCGGAGCTGTGATCGAACCGTATCGCCAGCAATTTGAGGGCAGTGCCACCGGCCATTACGCCATCCGCAGTTTCACCGATCTGTCCAACGACAAATACGGCGTCACCGTAAGCCCGATCGCGGGGAGCCTCGTCTGCTATGGCGCACCAACTTCCGCGCCAGTTCCGGTGTGGACAGGAGAGCGCCAAAATTTTAAACGCGATCGCACATATCCGGGGAATGCGAGGCTATATATGTACCTCCTGAACAATATGTTTTCTGTAAACATCGCCGCAGACCAGCGCGGGCCTGTCGGTTTTGAGTGGGCGTTGCGCAGTCACGCCGGCGACTGGAAGGCCGGCGGTGCGGATCGGTTCGGCCGCAGCGTGCTGCAACCATTGCTCGCATGGCGCGCCGACGGAAAAAACCTCGGCAAGTTGCCGGCCAGCGGCAGTTTCCTGAGCGTTGATGCGCCCAACGTAACGTGCAGTGTCATCAAGCCGGCAGAAACGAACGGCCGCGGCTTCATCCTGCGGTTCAACGAAACCACCGGCCGCGCCGCGACAGCGAACGTCGCACTTCCGTTGCTGCCGCCGCTGGAGTCCGTTGTTGAAACCTCGCTGGTGGAGAATGACCGCGTTGAACGCCCCAAGATCGGCAATGGGAATACTTTCGCCATCACGCTCCGGCCGTTCGGCGTCAAAACCATCCGCGTGACGTGCGCCACCGATCTCATGATCGTGGCTCGCCTCAAAGCGAAAGCCGTCGCCGACATGCAGGTGGATCTGAGTTGGAAACACGCCGGCAAGAACGTTAGCCACTTCAACATCTACCGCGACACGACCCCGGACTGCGCGCCGACGCAATTGAACTTCATCGGCCAATCCGCCACCGGCAACTTCAGCGACTGTCCGCGGGTGAACCTCGGCGGTTGGTTGCGCAGTTGCCTCGCGCCGAAGACGACCTATTACTACCGGGTTGTCCCTGTTGATCGCACCAACAATCCCGGCACGCCCAGCGCTGTTGCCACTGTCACCACACCGGCAGCCGAGCAAGCGAACCTGCCGCCGGTCGCTGTCGAAGGCCTGCGCGCCATCTTGGTTTCGCCGATCACCAGAGATAATTTTGTGACTCTCTTATTCCGCACCGCCTGCGAGCCGGACGTGATGAAGTACGAGATCCACCGGAATAGCGCGCTGGTCGGCGTCGTGAAGAGCGACGATATCCCGCCACGGAGCGGCGGTTACGGCGAGTCGCACATCAAGTATAAGGTGAAAGAATATGACCACGCCACGTTCACCGATACGACTGTCGAACCTGGCACGACTTACCTCTACAAAGTGCGCGCCGTGGACGCCGCCGGGCAGAAGGGCGCGTTCTCGGCTGAAGTTTCCATCCGCACCAAGGACGTCGCCGTCAAAGTCACTGCCCAATCGGTCTATGCGCCGGAGTACGGAGTGGATCTCGTCATCGACGGCGATCCCGATCCGTACCGCGCGTGGATTTCCAAGCAATACGGCGGCGGCACGAAAGCGCAGCCGCTGGATGTCTGGTGGGCCATCGAGTTTCTTAAGAAGCCGGTCACGATCAAGGGCGTGAAAATCATCGGCGACCATCGCGAGGTCATCCCGTTTCAGAAAAACCTTCAGGTTCAAATCCGCGAAGCCGGCGCGTGGAAGACTGCCGGTGTGCTCAAGGACGCGACGGCCAAGGATGCCGTTGTCACCTTCGCTCAGCCGGTGACGACGGACGCGCTCCGCGTCTTCGTTCCCGCCGCCGATCTACCGAAAGCCGAACGTGCCGACGTTGACGGTATCGTCCGCATCTGCGAACTACTCTTGATTATGCCCGACGGAACAGAGAAAGGAATCGAATGAAACCCACCATTGCCATTGATCTTGGCGGCACCAACATCAAGGCCGGGATCGTGGCCGGCACGGAAGTGCTCGCGGCCGAATCCATCCCGGCCAACTCGCGGGAAGGTCTCGCGCCGCAACTGCCACGCATCGCCGAGTTGATCGAGAGGCTCTGTGCCCGCCGGCAACTCAAATCGACCAACTGCCGGGGCATTGGCATGGCGGTGCCGTTCTTGGTGGACCCGATTCGCCAGCGGATCCGGTCCGTGCCGCGCGAGAAATACGGCGACGCCTGCGACATCGACCTGCCAGCTTGGGCCCGCCAGCGACTCGGTATCGACATCAAGATCGAAAACGACGCCCATGCCGCGTTGCTGGGCGAGTGGCGTCACGGCGCCGGGCAGGGATCGGATGATTTCGTCATGCTCACGCTCGGCACCGGCATCGGCTGCTCGGTGCTGATTCGCGGCCGGCCGCTGCGCGGCAAACATTTCCAAGCCGGTGTGCTCGGCGGGCATCTCATCGCCAACCCCGAAGACGGCCCGGCGTGCGCCGCGTGTCCCGCCTCCGGTTGTTACGAGGCCGAGTCCGCGGCGCAAAGCCTCGCCCGCGAAGCGCAGGCGCACCCGCAATTTGCCAAGTCGGCGCTGGCGGGCGAGAAGGTGATCGATTTCGCCGCTGTATTCGGGCACGCGGCCCGCAGCGACGAGGTGGCTGTGGCCGTTCGCGACCGGTGTCTGCGTTATTGGACGGCACTCATCATCAGTCTTGTGCACGCCTTTGATCCCGACCGGATCGTGATCGGGGGCGGCGTCTCGGAAGGTGCCGCGGCGCGTGCTATGTTCCCGGCCATGCAAGATTGCGTCAATAAGCACGCGTGGATCGTCGAGCCGATCGAGATCCGCGCCGCCGCGCTCGGCAACCAAGCTGGCGTGATCGGCGTGACGACGCTTTTCACTCACAAGCCGCAATGTATCTGAGCCATCGCCCGAATTACGACAAAGCCCCGTTCGTCAACGTCCCCGGCCACGCCTGCGACATCGGCTGGGACGCCATCGCTGCGCGATTGACCGGCGCCGTGGTGGCGATTGAATGCTACCCCGGCGTTCACGAAACAGAAGTCCTCAACGAACTCCGGCAGCGTCTCAAGCCGGCGGTCGTCGTCCACACTCGGGAAGCAATGTTACCGCCGGCGGAGATCGACAAGTTGGTGGAACCATTTCTCGGTGACAATGACCCGGTCTTTGGCTACCTCACCGACCTCAACCTCGAACAGTTCTTCGATGCCGGTAAGCTTGCGGAGTTAAGGAAACGGATTCGAGGTTCTGCGCTGATTGTCGGCGTCGGCGCGACGCTCGTCGAGCCGCAACCGGACGTGCTCGTGTACGCTGATCTCGCCCGCTGGGAAGCGCAACTCCGGTTCCGCCGCAACGAGACCGGCAACTTGGGTGTGGACAATCAGACGCTCGCCGCCGGGCTGAAATACAAGCGGGCGTTCTTTGTGGATTGGCGCGTGGCCGACCGGTCTAAGAAACCGCTGCTGCGCCGGTGCGACTTCGTCCTCGACGCCAACACGCGCGCAGAACCGAAGCTCGCCACCGGCGATGCCGTCCGGGAAGGATTGCGCCTCGCGAGCAGGCAACCATTCCGGGTAGTGCCATTCTTCGATCCTGCGCCGTGGGGTGGACAATGGATGAAGGAGGTCTGCCAACTCAACCCGACGCCAAAGAACTACGGCTGGTGTTTCGACTGCGTACCGGAAGAAAACAGCCTCTACCTTAGCTTTGGCGCCGTGAAGAATTTCGAGCTACCGGCGATTGACCTCGTGTTTCAGAACCCGCGCGAATTGCTTGGCGACCCGGTTCACGCGCGGTTCGGTGACGAGTTTCCGATCCGGTTCGACTTCCTTGATACAATGGACGGCGGCAACCTCTCACTCCAAGTTCACCCGCTCACCGAATACATCCAACAAACATTCGGGATGAATTATACTCAGGACGAAAGCTATTACCTACTAGATGCCGGCAAAGACGCGACCGTTTATCTCGGCCTGAAAACCGGCGGCAACTCAGCCGAAATGATTGCAGCACTGGAGGCTGCACAGGCGGGCGGAAAATTCGATGCCCAAAAGTTTGTGAACCGCTGGCCGGCGAAGAAACACGACCATTTTCTTATTCCCGCCGGTACGGTGCATTGCTCCGGTAAGAACACGCTGGTGTTGGAAATCAGCGCCACGCCGTACATTTTCACGTTCAAACTTTGGGACTGGGACCGTCTCGGTCTCGACGGCAAGCCGCGACCGATTCACATCAACCACGGCAAGGAAGTCATCCAGTGGCATCGCGACGCTGAGTGGACAAAGCGCGAACTGGTTAACCGCATCACGCCCGTCACAACCGGTGATGGCTGGTTCGAAGAGCGTACCGGCCTGCATGAACGCGAGTTCATCGAGACGCGTCGGCACTGGTTCGCAAAGCTGGTGCCGCACGATACACAAGGCGGCGTCAACGTCCTCAACTTGATCGAAGGCGAGGAAGCCATCGTCGAGAGTCCGTCGAACGCATTCCCGCCGTTCGTCGTTCACTACGCGGAAACTTTCATTGTACCCGCCGCGACCGGGGCCTATACGATTCGTCCGCGAACAACCGGTGCCCGTTGTGGAACCATCAAAGCGTATGTCCGATACTGTTGAAGAAAGTTTCATAAGGAACGTCAGAACGAAGACCAAAGATAATAAGGAGAAAACCATGAAGCGTTTATTGATTCTTATGTTGTCCATGTGCCTGGCACGTTTCGCGTCCGCCATCACGATTTACGACGAGACACCTGCTAGTACCGTTACCGTTAAAGCCTCAACCACGTGCAGCCCGACGCAGGCGGTGCAACATTTAGTGGACGGTTCCGGATTGTCGGGTGGCCTACATGACAATGCAGACGGCGCCGAAACGATGTGGCATACCATCCTCAAACCGACACGCACGTGCGCAGCGGTCGGCCTGCCGGCATCGCCGGCATGGGTGAAATTTGATTTCGCTGCGCCTCGTGTAATTGACGAAATTCGCATTTGGAACCTCAACCAATCCGGCCTTACTCAGCGTGGTTTTTGCAATACCCACATCTTCGGCACCGCCGATGGCGAAAACTGGTTCCCGCTCCACGACGTCGTGCTTACGCGCGCTTCGGGCGCCCCCGGGCAAGCTGCGCAGCGCATCACGCTTGCCGCCGGTAAGAAGGTGAAATCGGTGGTGATTTGTGCAGTGAACAATTACGGCGCTGATTGCTACGGCCTCAGCAAGGTGCGGTTCCTAACGCGCCGAGCGGTGGCTGAAGCCGATCTACCAGTGCCCACTGGCATGATGTGTGCGCCACAGCCATTTTACCGCTACCGCTCTGATGGCAAGGCTGGGCGTGAAATCGCCGTCACGGTTCATGGTGCGAAACTCTATACGCCGGTTACGTTTGACGTTGATTGCGCGGGCGTGAAGGAAACCACAACGATTCCAGTAGACGGGAGCGGCGCGGAGCATTTCAGCTTGATCTTGCCAGCAAGTGTCACGAATGCTTGCGAAGCGAAGCTTGTGCTGCGTGTCGGCAAGGCGATGCTGCAACAGACCGTTAAAGTGCCGGCGATGCGCCGATGGGAAGTGTACGTCCTCATGCATTCGCACGTGGACATCGGTTACACCCACATCCAGCTGGAAATCGAAAAGAAACAGGCGCGCAACATCACCCGTGCGATCGAGCTGATCCGCGAGACGAAAAACTATCCACCAGATGCACAGTTCAAGTGGAACGCCGAAGTATTCTGGCCGGTCGACCAATTCTACAAAACCGCGACGCCCGAGCAAAAGAAGGAATTCGAGCAAGACGTGCGCGATGGTTACATTGGCATCGATGCGATGTATGCCAACCTGTTGACTGGCATCTGCCGCGGCGAGGAATTACTTCGCCAGTTCAGCTTCGCCACTGACTTCGGTAGACGTTGCGGCGTGAAGGTGGATTCGATGATGATCAGTGACGTGCCAGGGTTGACGTGGGGGGTTGTCCCGTCGTTGTCGCAGGCCGGCGTGAAATACATTTCTGATGGCCCAAACTATATCGACCGCATCGGCTGGGCGCGAGTCACGTGGGAAGACAACCCATTCTGGTGGATTGGGCCAAACGGCACAGACAAAGTGCTCTATTGGTCATCGTACTTCGGTTATGCCTACGGCTCTACCCTTGACCGCATCACCGACGCCGTGCGACGTGACATCAAGCAGCTTGAGGCAAAGGGTTATCCGTATGACATCACACACATCCGTTGGTCGAAAGGCGACAACGGTAGCGCTGACGAACGCGTCATGCAGGAGGTCCACGACTGGAATGCGAAGTATGCCTACCCCAAGCTCATCATCGCGACGACGAGCGAGATGTTCCACAAGTTCGAGAAACGATATGGCGACAAGATTCCCACCTATCGTGGCGATTTCACCCCTTACTGGGAAGATGGTGTCGGTTCTTCCGCGCGCGAAACCGGCATGAATCGTCACAATGCTGACCGCCTCCTCCAAGCCGAATCGCTTTGGGCGATGCTGAACCCCGGCAAGTTTCCCGCTGCCGAGTTTGCTGAGGCGTGGAAGAATACCGCGATGTACAGCGAGCACACATGGGGCGCTCATAATAGCGTCAGAGAGCCTGACCTCGATTTCGTGAAGACCCAATGGAAATACAAGCAGGCCTACGCGCTGAATGCTGACAAACAGTCGCACAAACTCCTAACTGCAGTCCTCCCGTCAGGTGATGCCCAGACAATTGACGTCTTTAACACCACCTCATGGCGGCGCACAGGTCTCGTGACGCTGTCAGTCAACACCAAAGGCGACATGGTCAAAGATAATACTGATAAATTGATACCCTCACAGCGGCTCTCCACCGGTGAACTCGTCTTCCTTGCGAGCGAAGTTCCGCCGTTTGGAGCAAAGCGATTCACGGTTAGTACGGGACGGTCTGCCACCGGAAACGCGAAGGCAACCGTCGGCACACTCTCGACACCGCAGATTACAGTGAGACTTGACCCAGCCACCGGCGCTATTACCAGCTTACGTCAAACCGGTCTTAATGCCGAGTTGGTGGACGGCAAGCTCAATCACTACATCTATTTGCCGGGGGCGAATATCAAGGATGCAAAATCAAATGGGCCAGTTAAAATTACTGTTAAGGAGCACGGCCCGCTCGTGGCCTCGTTGATGATCCAGTCCGACGCGCCCGGCTGCCGTAAGCTGTTGAGGGAAGTGCGCGTTGTGGATGGGCTCGACCACGTGGAGCTGATTGACCGAGTGGACAAACTGCCGGTGCGTGCGGTCGAAGGCGTCCATTTCGGATTCGAGTTTAACGTGCCAGACGCGACGGTGCGCATGAACAGTCCATTGGCAGTCGTCGAGACGGAGAAGGACCAACTTCCCGGCGCGTGCAAGAATTGGTTCAGCATCGAGCGCTGGGTGGATGTCGCTAATGCACAGTACGGTGTAACGTGGACAACCGCCGACGCGCCGCTCGTTGAAATGGGCGGGTTGACCGCCAACCTATTGCGTACGCAACCAGACCCTAATGCATACATGAAAACGATAAACCCATCATCCAAGCTCTACTCTTGGGTAATGAACAACCACTGGCACACCAACTACAGAGCAGATCAGGAAGGATGGACTACGTTCCGGTATGCTGTGCGTCCACATCGCGGCTACGATCCAATCGCCGCGGCCCATTTCGGCATCGAAAACACGATTCCATTGATCGCTGCGCCGGCGATTGGCGCCAAGCCGATGGCGTCCGTGTTGCAAGTTGAGCCTGCGGGTGTGCTGGTCAGTGAATTCAAACCCAGCAATGACGGCAAGGCGTGGATCATCCGCCTATTGGGTGCATCCGGTAAAGACGAAACAGCGCAGTTGACATTACCGGGATCACCGACCATTGCATACTCAGATATGTCAGAGATGCCGGGTAAGAGGGCGCCAGCACAAATTCCCGTTCCCTCGTGGAGCATCGTGACATTGCGGGTAGACAGGTCATAAACTCAGCTTGTAGCTCTGATTTCTTGCTTACTGACGATCAGAGCGTTTCTGCGCTTTTGGTGTGTAAGAAATGCGCACAAAACAGGATGATTGCGCAACTGTTGCGCAGGGTCAAGATGAGTACACGCACCAAAACAGTACTTAGCCGTGTGGCACACTCCTTGCATAAGCTTGTCGAGACGTAGTCGAAATAAACAACCCAGCTCTGAAAGGAGAGCTTTTTCATGAAGTTACGAAACATGTTCACACGATGTGGTATCGCCGCTACTCTAGCATTAAGTGTCGCGGCACTGTCAGCACAAGATAATCCGCCCGCGTCACCTCCTCCCAGTAGCACGCCTCCGTCTGCTACCGAAGGGGCCAACTCGGGGCGTCCGGGCCGCGGCAACTTCGATCCTGCGGAATTTCAGAAACGCATAATGGACGGCATCAAGGAACGGCTCGAGTTCAAGGACGACACCGAGTGGACTGCGGTGCAGCCGTTAGTGCAAAAGGTGTTTGATCTGCGCCGAGAGACGATGGCGAGCGGCATTGGCGGTATGTTCCGTCGCCGCAACAGCGGCGGCAACGCACCGCAAGGTGGTGGCGATCGCCGTCCTAGCAGTTTCTTCGGCACCCCCAACCCGGATACCGAGGCGTTGCAGAAGGCCCTTGATGACAACGCACCCGCCGCGCAAATCAAAAGCGCACTCGAAAAATTCCGCGCCACGAAGAAGGACAAGGAAGCCAAGCTCGCCACCGCGCAGGAAGACCTCCGCAAGGTTTTGACCGCGAAGCAGGAAGCGCAAGCGACGTTGATGGGCTTGCTGCCGTAACAACAATCATTCGCCCGCTGGGGGCAGCGGGCCTACAACGACGCTGTTGTAGGCCGCGTGCCCCCACGCGGCGAAACCGTCGATGTTCAACGTTTATGAGTAACACCGTCTCTACCGAAGCTGCTTTGAACGAACTGCTCGACCGGATGGTCGCGGGCAAGCAACTGGCCGCGACCGATGCGGAGGTGCTGCGCCGGGCCACGCCGGGCGTGGCGAGCGAGGAGGCGGCGTTGCAGTGGTTGGCGAATGAATATGGACTGAGCTACACCACGCTCGAAAATCTGGAGCCGGATCGCCAGCTTCTTTCGTTGTTTCCCGCTAGAATTTTGCTGAAAGAGGAATTGCTGCCGTTGAAACGCGTCAACGGCCACGTCGAGATCGCCACGAGCCGGTTGTTTGCGACGCAGGGGCTGGATGCTCTGAAAACACTGACCGGACTGAACCTCAAGCCGGTGCTCGCGTCGACCGAGGCGGTGCAGCGCGAGATCAAACGCCACCTCGGCGTCGGCGCGGATACCATCGGCACGCTTGACGAGGAAAAAGGAATTCAAGTCGTTGAGGAAGGGCGGGAAGAAACCGATCTCGACATGGCCGAGGACGAAGCCTCCATCATCCGCTTCGTCAACCAAGTTTTGAAGGACGCCATCGAACTGCGCGCCTCCGACATCCATTTGGAGCCGTTCGAGGACGAATTCCGCATCCGGTACCGCATCGACGGCAATTTGCAGGAGACTTCCGTCCCGGCCCAGCTCAAGCGGTTCCAGCCGGCCATCGTCTCGCGCGTCAAAATTTTAAGTCACCTCAACATCGCCGAGAAACGCCTGCCGCAGGACGGCCGCATCAAGATCCGCATCGCCGACGCCGAAGTGGACATCCGCGTCTCCGTCATCCCGATGTTGCACGGCGAAGCGGTCGTCATGCGTCTGCTGCGCCAGAATTCCACGCTCCGCGGCATGAGCGAACTCGACATGGCCCCGCGCGAACTCGAATGTTTCAACCGCGTCCTCCAGCTCCCGCACGGCATCATCCTCGTCACCGGTCCGACCGGCAGCGGCAAAACCTCCACGCTCTACACCGCGCTCAACACCATCAACGACGCCGTCCGCAAAATCATCACCATTGAAGACCCCGTCGAGTACCAGCTCAAGGGCGTCAACCAAATCCAGGTCTCCGAGAAAGCCGGGCTGACGTTTGCCCGCGGCTTGCGCTCAATCCTGCGCCACGATCCCGACGTCGTGCTCATCGGCGAAATCCGCGACCAGGAAACCGCCCAGATCGCCGTCCAAGCCTCGCTGACCGGCCACCTCGTCTTCTCCACGCTCCACACCAACGACGCCCCCGGCGCCCTGACCCGGCTCGTGGACATGGGCGTCGAACCATACCTCGTCGCCTCCTCGCTCGAAGCGGTGCTCGCCCAGCGCCTCGTCCGCGTCCTCTGTCCGCACTGCAAACAACCCGACCACTCCACCACCGCCGAGGCCTTCAAACTCAAAATCGGCATCCCGGCGGAAACGACGCTCTACAAATCCGTCGGCTGCCGCGAATGCCGCAACACCGGCTTCCACGGCCGGCACGCCATCTTCGAGTGGATGGACAGCGACGCCACCATCCGCGAACTGATTTTGAAAAACACCTCGACCGACCAACTCCGCGACGCCGCCCGCCGCGCCGGCATGAGCACGCTGGCCGAAGACGGCTGGCGGCTCGTCCGCCAAGGCATCACCACCGTCGAGGAAGTCTTGAGCGTCACCACCGCCAAGGAAGTCGCCACCAGCGCCAAACCAACCGCACCGGCCGCGGAGGCGAAGGCGAGCTAGAGGAATTGTGGAATGACTAAACGCAAATCCAATTCCACCGGTAATGAAGTGCCAAAATGGTGTTGGTATAACGGTCAACTTCTGTTTGCGCTCTCTGACAGCCTTGCTTCTGATCCGAATATGACAATCAGTGCCTTCATGCTTGAGTTCACGAAGGCCCAGCACCTGCAAAGCGTTGAATTCAACCTCAAGAACCAAGGTTTACTAATTTCACTTCTCTACGGACTGCTAGTAGTTCCGAAAGAGATGTGGGAACCAATAGGAACGAAGACCAAGTTTGCATTCAAGACGCGTAGTTATTTCTCCCTGTCATCTACGGGCGAAGTCTCAACCGACGAGTTTCTGCGCTTGCTTCGCAACGCTATCGCACATGCAAATTTCGAGGTGCTTGTTGAGCAATCTAAATATCGCTTTTGGAATACCACTCCAAGAGGCCACAAGAACTTTGAAGTCACGATAACGCATGGACACCTGGGAGAGTTCGTAGCCGAAATTGGTAAGTACTACATCAACGAGGTTTGTCCCGCGTGAGTGCTAATCTGAACTTAACTCCTTCCATCGAGTTGTCACCCCCCGGTAAGCCGTGGTCTGCCGCTCATGTTCAACGTTAACTCCTCATGCCCACATTCACCTACAAAGCGATTGCGGCGGACGGCTCGGTGGCGGAGTTAGTCGGCGGTGCGAATCCAGCGCACCCGGCGCGGCGAGACGATCACCAGCCGGTTTTGGAAGTCCGCCTCGGAGCGGCCCGCCAGCAACGGCAGCAGCAGCGCGGCGACGTTGTCCACGGTGGGCGGGTGCGCCTTGACGCGGATCACGCCGTTGTGCTCGGACAACGGCAGCACGGCCCAGTCACCAAAATGCTCGTCCAAGGTGATGAGCACGCGGTGGTCGTGCACGGCGCGTTCGAGAATCAGTGCGTCATCGGCTCGGTCTTGGCCCACTTCCACGGCGCGGACGACATCATGGCCGTGGGCGCGCAACAGGTCGGCGAGTTCCGCCCGCAACATTTGGTCGAGATAAAGGCGCACGACGGCTCAGACCGGTTCGAGGACGCTGAATTCGGTGTGGAGGATGGCTTGGCGGGCGTAGTCCAGCACCGCTTGAATGTCGGCGCGGGTCAGCTCCGGGTAACCGTGCAGGAGCGAATCCCACGATTCGCCGGCCGCGAGTTGTTCCAGGAGGGCGGCCACCGAAATGCGTGTGCCTTTGATGACGGGTTGTCCGCCACAGACGCGGGGCGTGATTTCAATGCGCTCGTTCATGCAACTGAAGATACCGGAATCGAACGACTAACTCAAGGACGTGTTATCAACGGTGAGGCTGCCAGTTCGGCGCCGGTCTCCGACCGCGCCGTTTTGCCGACCGTCAGGTCTCCAGTTGTGCCGGGAGACCTTCGGTCAAACCTGAGTGCGCGGTCGGAGACCGGCGCACAACGGGCGTTTTGGTCATTCGGATTTCGGATTTGTCTCGGATTTCGGATTTCGAGTTTCGGATTTAACTGACAATGCCCACCTTCACTTACAAAGCAATCGGAGCGGACGGCTCGGTGGCGGAAGGCCAGATCGATGCCGGGAACCGGCCGGATGCGTTTCGGCAGATGGAGACGCTGGCCGAAGACGGCTGGCACCTCGTCCGCCAAGGCATCACGACGGTCGAAGAAGTGTTGAGTGTCACCACCGCCAAGGAAGTAGCCACCAGCGCCAAACCAACCGCCCCGGCCGCGGAGGCGAAGGCGAGTTAGAGGAGTTGTTGAATGACAAGATGTGATCCCAATAGCTGCTGGAAAAAAACGTTGAACAAATTATAAGGAGAAACATGAAGATTTGGATGATAGGAGTTTGTGCAGTCTTGAACGTGTGCGCGGGAATGGCGCCGGCAGAATCGGCCACGAAACCAGCCGCCCCCAGCGGAATAGGAAGCGCGATGTCATACGAGTGCGATGACGCGTGTCTGGTTCCGGGAGCGCCGCTCCCTCCAGGGAAATACGCGGTCGTGGCCCCGGTTGGTAAGCAAACGATTCCGCGGATCGCGCAGGCACCGCGCTTGGACACGCTGGCAGGAAAGACGATTGCGGTTGTGGGCGGAAGTTTTATGGCCCGCGTAACACATCCTGAAATTAAGAGGCTGATCTTGCAGAACTATCCGACTGCAAAGGTGATCTTGCTGGATGAAATAGGGTCGGCTGGATCGTATCCTGGCCCCGGAGTTATTAGACAGGCGAAGGACGATTTCCAGAAGAAGCTCAAAGCCCTGGGTGTGCAAGCCGTGATCTCCGGCAACGGTGGTTGTGGACTCTGTACTCCCAAGGAAACGGGTTCGAGTATCGCGGCGGAGTACGTGGGCATTCCCGCCGTCACCATCGCGGCGCCGAATTTTGTGAAGCAGGTGTATTCTACAGCCGTCAACAACGGCGTGCCCGCGCCGCGCGCCGCTACGTACCCCGGCGCATTTGCAGCCCACACACGAGAGGAGTTGATCCAGAATACCAGAGAAGTGCTTTGGCCGCAGATCGTCGCGGCCCTGACGAAACCGATCACGGAGGCGGAAATCGCTGCACGTCGCAAAGCCGGCGTCGAAGACCCCAAGGACCGTGTGTTCGTGGGCACGGTTGACGGGGTGAATCGGTTTTTCATCGAACAGCGTTGGTCCGACGGGCTGCCGATTATTCCCCCGACGGTAGAACGGGTGGCGGAGTTTCTGAAATATACCGACCAGCCTTGGGATCAGGTTGTCGCCGTGCTGCCAATCGCCTATCGGAAGACCTTGGTCTGGCATGTGGCCGTGAATGGCGTGATGGCGGGATGCCCGCCGGAGTTCATGCCGCTGCTGATCGCCTATACCAAAACTCTGGCGAATGGCAATTATCGGCGCACCTTGGCCAGCACCCATGCGTGGACGCCTTTCTGTTGGGTGAACGGACCGGTGGCCCGACAACTGGGGATTGACTCCCAACAAGGACAGATCAATGAGCCACGCAACGCGGTGCTTGGCCGCTTTATAAGTCTGGCGATGATGAATCTCGGTGGGTACTACATCAAACAAGACCGGATGGGGAGCTTTGGTTATCTCATGCCGTGGTGCTTGGCGGAGGATGAACAGGCTTGTCTCAAGATTGGCTGGAAGCCGCACCACGTGCAACAAGGGTTTGATCTGAACCAGAGCACGCTCACTGGAGCTTCCGCGCTGTTGTGGGGCAATAATCTCACCCCGGCAACGTCCAACCCCGAAAAAATCATGCAGCTTATGGCTTGGGATGCGGTGGAGAAAGGGCAGTTTGCGACCGGCAGCGGCCCGCGGCTCACGCCCCGGACCATGCTGATTACCGAGTACGTCGCCCGCGACCTGGCCCGCGGGTATCCCACCAAGGAAAAGCTCGAACAAGCCCTGATCGCTACCGCCCGGCGACCGGTCTATGAACGCGCCTTCGCCAACTACTGGGCCAGCGCCGGCAGCGCGTTCGACCCGACCCGCTACACGGTCGAGCAACACGCGCGCAAGATCACCCGCGACGAAGGCGGAGAGTTGACGGCCCCACCCCCGTGGTTCCCCAAGGTTCAAGGGCTGGAGAAAATCCAGACCATCCCCGTGATGAAGCCCGGCACGACTGCGATTCTGCTCACCGGGGACGCGGACCGGAACAAGGTGCAAATCATGCCCGGCGGCAATAACGTCACGATCGAAATCAAACTGCCCGCCAACTGGGATGCACTGCTGGCGAAGCTCGGCTATCGCCCGCTGAAAGAGTTTTTCCTCAAATAGGCAGAAGAAATGCAGTTGAACCAACACCCACAGAACAGCAACGGCCGCGCGCGGGCCGTTCGACGCTCGGTATCGGCCAGTTTCAACCCTGGGTTATCCTGACCATGCCCACCTTCACCTACAAAGCGATTGCGGCGGACGGCTCGGTGGCGTCAGGTAACGACCTGCACGGACTGCCGGTCGAGTTCGACGAGGGAATTATGCTGCAAGGCGGCAATGATGGCCGGCAGGTGCCGTTCGACCAGCGTGGTCAGGTCGCGAGCGCGGATGTTGCCGGTGCGAACCAGCAACAGTTTCCACGGCTCGCCCCGCTGCAAATGGGAGTAGTAGAAGTCGGTATCCTTGGTGATCACCACGCGTTGCTCCGCCATGGACAGCGTGTTGATCGTGTCGTCGGACGTGGCATTGTGGGCCGGCAACTGCCGCGTGTGGACGGCGTCATGCCCGGCGGCTTGGAGCGCGGCGCACAAACCCGGCGGCAGGTGTGCATCCACGAGAAATTTCATGTCAGCGCCAAGTGCAGGCTCTTCTGCTTGAGCGATTGGGCCGCAAACTCCAGACAGGCCCGCAGATCATCGCGTTCCAAATCAGGAAACTCGCCCAAGAGATCCTCAAAGCTGTCGCCCGCCGCGAGGTATTCGAGGATGCTTTCCACCGGATACCGCAGGTGGCGAATGGCCGGTTTGCCGTGGCAAATCGCCGAGTCAACCGTGATGCGAGACAGCAGTGCGTTCATGACGTGCGAACTTAACTTTGCGGCACAGCGTTTGTCAAGTTGTGGCGCGCTATGGTCGTGCAGACCCGGTAACGGATTTTCCTCATAATGCCTACATTCACCTACAAAGCGATTGCGGCGGACGGCTCGGTGGCGGAAGGCCAGATCGATGCCGGGAACCGGCCGGATGCGTTTCGGCAGATGGAGACGCGTGGGTTGCGGCCGGTCAGTCTCGCGGAGCAAGCCGGTAAGGCATCCGGTAACGGTGCGCAAGGGACGGCGCGCGCTGCCGGGTTCGATTTCAAGATGAAGTCGAACAAGGTGACGGCGAAGGCGCTGGAGAATTTTACGCGGTTGCTGTCGAGTTTGCTGGCGGCGGGGGTGCCGTTGAGCCGGGCGCTGGTGATTTTGTACCGCGAGGCTGCCACGCCGGCGGCGTCGGCGAAGTGGAAAGAAATCCATGACAAGGTGATCGACGGGATGGCGTTGGCCGACGCAATGACGCAGTACCCGGACACGTTTCCGCGGGTTTATACGGCGATGGTCCAGGCGGGCGAGACGGGCGGGTTCCTCGACGTGGTGCTGGCGCAGATCGCCGATTTCCAGGCGCGCGAGAAGGAATTGCGCTCGAAAGTGATGACGGCGATGCTGTACCCGTGCATCCTGCTGGTGCTGGCGCTGGTGGTATTGACG
This sequence comes from uncultured Verrucomicrobiota bacterium, assembly GCA_903825435.1. Taxonomy (GTDB): domain Bacteria; phylum Verrucomicrobiota; class Verrucomicrobiia; order Palsa-1439; family Palsa-1439; genus CAIKAP01. Next base: position 13,705 of record CAIKAP010000141.1, on the reverse strand, counting down.
ATTCTGCTGGTGTTTTTTATTCCGCGATTCCAGAAAGTTTTTTCCGGCTTCGGCGGTTCGTTGCCGTTGATCACGCAAATCATCATCGGCATAAGCGATGTATTGCGGTCGTACGGTTTGTTTGTGCTGGTCGGGTTGTTCGTCGCCGTCTTGATGGTGCGGAGCTGGTTCGCCTCGGAGAAAGGCAAGCGCGTGTGGGAAGGGCTGATGTTGCGGGCGCCGGTCGTCGGCTCGCTCGTGGCGCAGTTTGCGATGGCGCGGTTCTGCCGGATGCTGGGCACGTTGCTCGGCGCAGGCGTGCCGCTGGTCCAGGCGCTCAACGTCGCCCGCAAATCGGTCGGCAATCAGATTCTCGTGGACGCCGTCTCGACTTCGATCGAGCGGGTGCAGGAAGGCGGACGGCTCGGGCAAAGCCTGGCGGAGTGCCGGGGTTTGTTTCCGGGGTCGGTGCTGGAAATGATTTCGGTCGCCGAGGAGAGCGGACGGCTCGATGCGGAGCTGGTGCGCATCGCCGCCGTTACCGAGGGCGATCTTGACCGCCAGATGAAGACAGCGGTGGCGCTCGCGGAGCCGCTAATGTTGTTTTTGATCGCCAGTTTCATCGGCACGATTTTCATCGGAATGTTGCTGCCGATTTTCACATTGCAGGATTACATCAAATAAACTCCAACGAAAGGAAAACTATGAAACAAAATCATCATCGAATAAACCGGATCGGCCAGCAGGCGTTTACGCTGGTTGAGTTATTGCTGGTCCTCACCATTCTCGGAATTCTCGCGGCGCTGGTCGTGCCGAAGATGGTCGGGCGCAGCGAGCAGGCGCGCCTGGCAGCAGCAAAGACCGACATTTCGACGTTCAGCACGGCGCTGGACGCGTTCGAGGTTGACAACGGTTACTATCCGAAAGGCAAGAGCGGCCTCGGCGATCTCGTGCAGCAGCCGCGTGATTGCCCTAACTGGCACGGACCGTATGTCAAAGAGATTTCGAAGGACCCGTGGGGTAACGATTATGTGTACGAGTGCCCCGGCCGCCACAACCCGAAGTCGTACGACCTATACTCCGTCGGCCCCGATGGACGGCCCGGCACGGACGATGACGTTTGCAACTGGACAGTTCGTCGGTAATGCGAGTTCAATATCCAACGCGGGCGTTCACGCTGATCGAGTTGATTCTCGTGATGGCGTTGCTGGTGGCGATGATCTCCGTCACGACGCCGTCGCTGTTCAGCTTTTTCCGCGGACGCGCGTTGGATTCTGAGGCGCGCCGTCTGCTGGCGTTGACGCACGCGGGGCAGAGCCGCGCGGTATCGGAAGGGCTGCCGATGTTGTTGTGGATGGACACCGAGCGATCGTCGTACGGCCTCGAACAGGAAACGCCGCCGCGCGACGGCGACCCGAAGGCACTGGAGTTTTCGCTGGAGGAAGGCCTCTCGCTGGAGGCGCAAAACACCCAGCCGGTACCGGTCCGCGGCCGAAACCTGCCGGCGATCCGTTTCCTGCCGGATGGGCTGATTGACGAGTCGAGTCCGACGGTGTTGCGTCTCGGGGGCGTTGACAACGCGGCGCTCTGGCTCATGGAAACAACCAACCATGTGAATTATGAAATTCGTAACACACTCCCATAACAGCGCCGGGTTTACGCTGGCCGAGGTGTTGGCGGCGCTGATGTTCATGGCCATCGTCGTGCCGGTGGCGATTGAGGCGTTGCACATTGCGAGTGCGGCGGGTGAGGTTGCCGAGCGTAAGGCCGAGGCGGTGCGCGTGGCGGAGCGGGTGTTGACCGAGAACATCGTCATGGGTAGCTGGAACCAGTCGTCGCAAAACGGCACGTATTCCGAGAACGGCCACGAGTTTCGCTGGATGTTGCGCAACGAGCCATGGCAGGACGCCTCGATGCGGCAGTTGACGGCGGAGGTGACGTACAACGCTCAGGACCGGGAGCACGCGGTGCGGCTGAGCACGCTATTGAATTCACAATGAGAAACCCGAGACACAATCGCCGCGGATTCACGTTGATCGAGCTGGTGCTCGCCGTCGGCGTGTGCGCCATCGTGGTGACGGCGGTCGGCGGCGTGTTCTTCAGCGCCGTGCGGTTGCGCGAGAGCACGACGCGCACGGTGGATGAAGCGTTGCCGCTGGAACAGGCGGTCGTCATCGTGCGGCGTGATTTGCAGGGCTTGATGTTGACGCCATCCACCAACAAGGTGATGGCTGGCGATTTCCGCGTCGGCGACATCACCAGCTTCGGCCTGAGCCAGAATGTTTCCATCGAGATGTACACCACCACCGGCACGCTGCACGAAAACGAGCCGTGGGCCGAAGTCCAGCGCGTCACCTACGGCCTGCGCGATCCCGCCGACCGCACGCAGCCGGGTAAGGACTTGATCCGCAGCGTCACGCGCAATCTTCTCTCCACGGTCACACCGACGCCATCGGATCAATTGCTTCTTGGCGGCGTCAACACGCTGGAGTTCGAATGCTACGACGGTTCGCAATGGCGCAACACTTGGGACACGACGCAGAGCGACACCAACCTGCCAGTCGCCATCCGCCTGCGCCTCCAGTTGTCTGGCTCGACCCCCGATGACGCGCGTCGCCAACAGCCGATAGAGCTGCTCGTGGCGATTGACCCACAGATCAGCACCAACCTGACGCAGGACGTCGACACACAATGAACCTGCCTCCCTCCAACCGCCGCGGTTCTGTGCTGATCATCGTGTTGTGGATTGCACTCGGCCTCGTCAGTATGGCGTTGTACTTCGCCAACTCGATGTCGCTCGAACTGCGCGCCTCCGACAACCGCGCCGCCGCGCTCGCCGCCGACCAAGCCATCGAAGGTGGGGCGCGTTACGTTGCCTACGTGCTCTCGATGTACGCCACCAACGGCGTCATGCCCGACATCAGTCAGTACCAAGCCGAGGCTGTTCCCGTCGGTGACGCCCGGTTCTGGATCATCGGCCGCGACCTCAGCTCGCCGCCCATGCATCCCGACCTCGTAACCTTCGGCCTCGTTGACGAAGCCTCCAAGCTCAACCTCAATAGCGCCTCTACCAACTTCCTCACCTACCTACCGGGTATGAATCCCGACCTCCTCACCGCGATCGTTGACTGGCGCAATCCCAACGCCAGCGGCGGCTCCAAGCTTTACTACGCGATGGTCCAGCCGCCGTACCAATGTAAAGGCGCGCCGTTCGAGACCGTGGACGAACTCCGCCTCGTGTACGGCACCTCGATGGACATCCTCGCCGGCGACGATGTCAACCGCAACGGCATCCTCGACACCAACGAGAAAGACGAAGGCGGTAACGGCCAGGTTGATCCAGGCCTTTTCGAGTACGTCACCGTCTACAGCCGCGAACCGAATTTCCACAGCGACGGCTCCATGCGCACCAACGTCAACACCGCCGTCCAACTCCTCCCGCTGCTCCAGTCCGCCTTCGGCCCCGGTCGCGCCAGCCAGATTTTGCTCCGGCTCGGTTACACCACCGGTCCCAGCCGCCCCGGCCGGCCCTCCGTCACCACCGGCACCTTCCGCGGTCTGCTCGCGTTCTACCTTCGCAGTGGCATGACCTCGGCCGAGTTCTCCCAGATTTACCGCAACGCGACCATCAGCACCTCCCGCTACAAAACCGGCCGCGTCAACATCAACACCGCCAGCGCCACCGTCCTCGCCTGCCTGCCCGGCATGGACACCGGCACCGCACAGACACTCGTCAACTACCGCGCCGCCAATCCCGACAACATCAGTTCCATCGCCTGGATCGTGGACGCGCTCGGCTCGACCCACACCGCCATCCAAGCGCTCTCCGCCGGCGATTACATCACCACCCAAAGCTACCAGTTCACCGCCGACATCGCCGCCGTCGGCCCGTACGGACGCGGCTACCGGCGCGTCAAATTCATCTTCGACATCACCGAAGGCACGCCGAAGATTCTGTTCCGCCAGGACCTCAGCCGGCTCGGCTGGGCGCTCGGCGAAAATGTCCGCCAGCTCGTTGTCGCCAAAAACACACCATGATTGACCTCCTCAAACTCGTTTCACGAAAACGCCGCGTTCCCACCGCGCTGTTCGGTCTCGCCCTCGACGGCAGCCGCCTCGACGGCGTCGTCCTCAAGCGCACCAACGGCGCGGTACACCTCGAACAGACGTTCACCGCCACGCTCTCGCTCGACCCGCTCACCGCCGACCCCGAGCTTGTCGGCCAGGAAATCCGCAACCACCTCGACGCCGCCGGCGTCAAGGAACGCCACTGCGTCGTCTGCATCCCGTTGAAATGGGCGCTCACCACCCACGCCGACATACCGGACATCGCCGAGGACGACGTCGCCGGGTTCCTCCAGATCGAAGCCGAGCGCGGCTTCCCGTGCGACATCGCCACGCTTCGCCTCGCCGCCTCACGCTGCGGCAAACACGCCACCCAGATCGGTCTTCCGGCCAACCACGTCGCGCTGCTCGAACAGGTATTGGAGAAAGCGAAGCTCAAACCGATCAGCTTCTCCCTCGGCATCGCCGCGCTCCAGCCGCCCGACGCCGAATCCTCCAGCGGCATTCTCGCGCTCGCCATCGGCGAAACGCACCTCGACCTTCAGATCACCTCCCACGGCGGCGTCGCCGCGCTGCGCGCCCTCGAAGGCGCTCTCGACAACGGCGCGTTCGACGCCGACCTCATCGCGCGCGAAATCCGCGTCACCATCGGCCAGCTTCCCGCCGCGATCCGCGAGACCGTCAAACGCATCCGCATCTTCGGCCCGTCTAACCTCGCCCAGCCGCTCGCCGACGAACTGGAACTGCGCCTCGAATCGCTCGGCCTCCAGATTGAACTCGTCACCGCCTACGCCGCCAACGAGTTCAACGTCCAGCTTCCGGCCGACGCGCCGGTGTCGCGCGCGTTCAGCCTCGCCGCGCGCCAACTCGCCCGGCGCGGGTCGCCGTTCGAGTTCCTGCCGCCAAAGGTGACGGCGTGGCAACGCGTCGTGACGAAGTATTCCGCCGGCCGGCTGCGGACCGCGGGTGCGGTTGCCGTCGGCGTGTTGCTGCTGGTCTGCGGCCCGTTCCTGTACCAGCAAATCCATCTCATGATCCTGCGTTCCCGCTGGGCCGGCATGTCCGCCAAGGTCGGCGAACTTGATGGCATCCAACAACAAATCCGCCAGTACCGGCCGTGGTTCGACCACTCGTGCCGGTCGCTGAACATCCTCCGCCAGATGACGCTCTCGTTCCCCGAGGACGGCGCCGTGTCAGCAAAGATGCTGGAGATTCGCGACGCCAACGTCGTGACCTGTTCCGGCGTCGCGCGCGACAACGCCTCGCTGTTGCGGACGCTGAGCACGATGCGCGGTGCCTCCGGCATCGCCGATTTGAAGGTGGACCAGATCCGCGGGAAGAAAACGATGCAGTTCAGTTTCGATTTCCACTGGCAGCAAGGAGGCAAACGTGAAGATTGAGAACCGCCAACAACTGCTCGTCATCGTCGCGATTGCGGCAGTCGGCCTGTTGATCGCCGACCGCGCGGTCGTGTCGCCGTTGACGCGCGTCTGGAAAGACCGCTCGACCAAGATCACCGAGTTGCGCAAACAGATCGAGCAAGGCGCCTCGCTCGTCAAACGCGAACAGTCCATCCGCCGCCGTTGGGACGAGATGCGGCGCAACACGCTGCCCGTCAGTCCCTCGCTCGCCGAGCAACAGGTCCTCCGCGCGTTCGACTCGTGGTCGCGCGAAAGCCGCGCCGCCATCACCTCCATCACGCCGCAATGGAAACACGAGGACGAGTACATGACGCTCGAATGCCGCGTGGACGCCGCCGGTGATCTGGAAACGTTGAGCCGGTTCCTTTACAACATCGAGAGGGACCCGATGGCGTTGCGGTTGACCTCGGTGGAGCTGGCCGCGCACGACGACAACGGCCAACAGATGACGCTCGGCCTCCAAGTCAGCGGCCTCGTCCTCACACCGTCAACACCATGAACCCGACACGCATCATCCTCGTCCTCCTCGCGCTGACAGCCGGAACAATTCCGGCACAGGACATCTCGTCCTACCGCGTCGTCAGCCAGCGGAACATTTTCAACCAGAACCGCATTCCGGTACCGCGCGGTGGCGCGCCCGTCGTGCGTACCGTACTTCGCGGCGCGGTGGATGGGTTCACGCTGGTCGGCACGTTAGTGTGCGAAAATGGCCAATTCGCGTTCTTCGACGGAACGAGCCACGAGTATCGCAAAGCCGCCAAAGCAACTGACACAATCGCCGGTTACAAGCTGGCGGTAATCCTGCCTGACAGCGTGAAGCTGGAAGCGGATGGCAAACAATTCGAGATGAAAGTCGGCACACAACTGCGCCGTCAAGGTGTCGCTGTTCAATTGGTCAGCGCCAACAGTGCCGCAAGCGCTGCCTCTGCAATCACGACAACCAATACCACTCCAGCGACGATAGCAACGAGCGGTGGCAACGTTGACGCAGCCGAATTACTCAAAAAGCTTATGCAAAAAAGAGAACAGGAGCTAAAATGAAGAATCCAACCCTATCCGTATTATTGACGTGTTGCGCGCTGGCTGTGCTGTTGTCAGCCATCGCACAGCAGCAGCCGCTACCAATAGCGGCTGTGGCAACAGACACCAACGCGCCAGCAACATCAGCGGCGTTGCCAGCGCCGCCGGTGCCAGAGACGGCAACTGCGGTGGCGACAAATGCGGCGCCAGAACCGCCATTACCGCCGTTGAAGGAGGGCGAGCTGCGGTTGAATTTCCGCAACGCGCCCATCGGGCTGGTGCTGAATTATATGAGCGACGCGGCCGGGTTCATTATCGAGACGCAGACACCGGTGCAAGGTACGGTGGATGTGTACAGCGCGTTGCCGGTGACGAAGGAGGAAGCGGTGGACCTCTTGAACTCGATGCTCAACAAGAACGGCTACGCGGCGATCCGCAACGGTCGTAAACTGACGATCCTCAGCAAGACCGAGGCGTTGCGCGCCAACATCCCGGTGAAAACCGGCGGCGACCCGGCGGTGATTCCGAACAACGACGAGATTGTGACGCAGATCATTCCGGTCCGGTTCGTCGAGGCGGCGCAACTGGCGAAAGATCTTTCGCCGATGGTTTCGCCGCAGGCAACGATTGTCGCGAATGAGGCGGGCAACTCGATCGCGTTGACCGATACGCAGGCGAACATCCGTCACATGGTGGAGATCATCAAGGCGATTGATTCGAGCGCCGAGGATGAGACGCAGTTAAGGGTGTTCACACTGAAGCATGCCGACCCGGTCGAGATGGCATCACTGTTGATGAGTCTCTTCCCCGACCAGAGCAGCTCAACAACACAAGCGCCTATCCGCTTAGGTGGAGGCGTACCGGGTGGAGGTGGGCGCATTGGCTCGTTCATGGCGGCGATGATGGGAGGCGCGCCGGGTGGAGGCGCTGCGACGGCTTCGTCACAGAAACAGCGAGTCAAAAAACGCCAACAAGTGATCGCAGTAGCTGACGCACGCACATCGGCGGTCGTGGTGACGACAACGAAGGATTTGATGGAGCAGATTTCAGGGATGATCGATCAGCTCGATCATCATTCGAGCAAGGAAACCTCAGTACAAGTGTTCCACCTAAACAACGCCGATCCGCAGGAGGTGTTGCCGGTGTTGCAGGACATGTTCCAAAACAGCACATCGGGTCGCAGTAGCTCGCGCGGTTCGTCGCAGAACAGCCCATTGATGAACCGTATTCAACAAAACCAAAACTCGTCCTCTTCCAGCACCTCCTTCGGCACCGGGCTGGGGAGCAGTAGCGGACGCTCTGGTGTCTCAGGCCCGTCGTTCTAAAGGAGATATAACATGAAAAGTCATTTAAAACTTACGGCGATCTTGGCGGGCGCCCTCGGCTTCGCGGTGGCCGTCCACGCGCAGCAACGGTTTGGTGGTGGCAGCGGGGCGGGTGGTGGAGGCGCTTCTGGCGGCGCATCCCGTAGTGGTGGCACATCGAGCAGTAGCCAGCAGCAGTACAACCCGAACGGCGGCGTGGGCAGCGCTACCCTTTCGATTGACCCGGACACGCGCAACATCACCGTCATCGCCGACGAGGACACGATGCGACAGATTAGCCAAGTCATCAGCAACTTGGACCGTCCACGACCGCAGGTCCTCATCAAGGTGGTGTTCCTCGAAGTCACGCACAACAACGCCTCCGACATCGGCATCGAGGGCGGTTGGGGCGGCAAGGTCGGCAACTCGACAACGGCTGGCTCATTCGCCAACGGCTTCGGCTTGTCGAGCCTCAGCTCGATTGTCGGCTCCAACGCGAACATGTTAGGACAGCCAATCTCCAGTTTCCAACAGATTGCGCCCTACGCAGCCGGACCGGGTGCGGGGTTGTATCAGATCCTCGGTAAAGATTTCCAAGCCACGCTACGGGCTATCGCACAGGCGGGCAAGGCGACATTGTTGTCGCGGCCGTCCATCATGGCGCGTGATAGCCAACCGGCCTCTATCGTTGTCGGACAGTCCGTGCCGTTGATTACCAGTGTCTCCTACAACGGGCTAACCGGTAACCCCATCAATTCGGTGACTTATACTGAAGTAGGAATCATACTGAAAGTGACCCCGTACATCACCCCCGACGGCTTGGTGCAGATGATGGTCTCGCCGCAGACATCGTCGATTGACCCCACGATAACGGTGCCTATTTCTACCGGTGTGAGCGCGCCGGTGATCGACATCCGCCAAGCGGACACGGTGATCGTGACACCCGACGGGCAAACTGTCGTCATCGGCGGTCTGATGCAAAATGACAAGAGCTTCAGCGAAAGCAAGATTCCTTTCCTTGGCGACATTCCGTTCCTAGGGAATCTCTTCAAGCGGAAAGTCAGGAGCGACGCCAAGTCCGAGTTGCTCATCTTCCTCACGCCGCACATTGTCAACGCGCCGACACAGATGGCCGCCGTGACCACCAAGGAACGCGACACAACATTGACGCCGGAGACGAATTCCGAGAAGGAACTCGATCGTTTCCTCGAAAAGATTCCGCAGAAGTCCACCGACAAGGACAACAAACGCCGCTGACCATCATGGAATTGAACCGCCGCATCGCGTTGATCTACGGACTGCTGGCCGTCGCATGGCTGCTTGTGCTCGGCTGGCAGGCCGCCGAGCACATCGGCGTGCGACGGACCGCGCGCGAAGAATTGACCAACCGCGCCAAGGACATCTCCACGACCCTCGGCATCGTCCTCCGCTCCCAGCGTCGCTTCGGCAACATCATCTCCAAGGAACGCCTCGAATCCGCCCTCGGCGACCTCGTCAAACCCGGCGACCTCAACGGCATCGCCCTCTTCAACCCCGCCGGCGACGTCGTCGCCTCCGCCGGCACGCTCGTCGATTTCCACCCGAAATCCATCGCCGGTCCCGCGGAATTTTGGGAAGACCAGACCGTCACCCTGATGAACCTCGTTGACCTCGGCACCAACGTCACCCGCGACATCGAGGGCTTCAACCCGCCCGTCGTCCTGCCGCGCGCCGAAATGTACGGCCCCTCCGCCACCAACGCGACGCCATCCTTGCTGTTGTCGCCACCGCGCCCGTCCGAATTGCCCACCAACTTCACCTCCACCCTCACCATCACCGGCGATGTCCCGCGCGTCGGTGGCCGACCGCGTTTCGCCCGGCCCCGCTGGATGAGCGAGCCGGAATACAAGGCCGCGCTCCAGAAACAAAGTGTCCACAGTTTCCTCATCGTCATGTCCACCAACGCCGTCCGCGCCGCCGCCGAGCAGGACCTCTGGCGACGGCTTCTCATTCTCCTGTTCGCCGCCCTCGCCGCCGCCGGCACCGGCCTCGCCTGGCGCAACCTCGGCAAATCCTCCGACCTCCAACTCCGCCTCGTCCGAGCCAGCGAAGTGACGACGCATCTCAAGGAAATGAACCTCGCCGCCGCCGGCCTCGCCCACGAGACCCGCAACCCACTCAACATCATCCGCGGCCACGCCCAAATGATCTCCAAACAGCCCGACGCCACCACCGAGCTGCGCGACAAATCCCGCGCCATCGTTGACGAAGTGGACAAAGTCACCGCCCAACTCAACGAGTTCATCAACTACTCCCGGCCCCGCGAAATCCGCCGCACCTCCGTCGCCCTCCACGCCGCCATCCAAGAAGTCCAGCGCGCCCTCAACTACGACATCGAGGAAAAACAAATCGCGTTCACACTCGACGGTGACCCGCTCACCATCGAGGCCGACGAACAACTCCTCCGTCAGACGCTCTTCAACCTGTTGATGAACGCCATCCAAGCTCTAGAAACCGGCGGCTCCATCCGCATCCTCGCCGGCGAAACAAATCCCAACGAAGCCTTCCTCGAAATCCGCGACACCGGCCCCGGCGTCCCGCCCGAACGCCGGCAGGAGATTTTCAAGCCCTACGTCACCACCCACCAACGCGGCACCGGCCTCGGCCTCGCCGTCGTCCAACAAATCACTCTCCTCCACGGCTGGGTGATAGAATGTCTTCCCAACGAGCCAAAAGGTGCTATCTTCCGCCTCACGCACCTCAAACTCGCCGGTAAGACTTGAAGACAACGCGCATCCTCATCGTGGACGACGACCCGGGCCAGCGCAGCCTGCTCGACTCCTTTCTGCGCGGCCAGGGTTTTCAGACCATCGTCGCCGACTCCGGCCAACGCGCCCTCGAAATCCTCCGAGCCGGGGACATCGCGATGATGATCTCCGACGTGCGGATGCCGGGATTGACCGGGCTGGAAACCCTCCGGCTGGCGCGAAAGGAACACGCCACGTTGCCCGTCCTGCTCGTCACCGCCTACGCCGACATCCGTGATGCCGTCGAGGCGATGCGCGACGGCGCCGTCAATTACCTCGCCAAACCGATTGACCTCGACGAACTCCTCGACTCCGTCCGCCAAGCCACCGGGCTTGCCGCCACTCCGACGCTGCAACTCGCCAACAACACCGCGCTCCCCGCCTCCGTCGTCGCCAACAGTCCCCTCATGCAGGCCGTGTTTCGCGACGCCGCCCTCATCGCGCCTTCCGACTCCCGGATCCTCATCACCGGCGAAAGCGGCGCCGGCAAGGAGATTCTCGCCGATGTCATCCACGCCTGGAGCCCACGCGCCCGCGGCCCGCTCGTGAAAGTCAACTGCGCCGCGATTCCCGAAACATTGTTGGAAAGCGAACTGTTCGGCCACGAAAAAGGCGCCTTCACCGGCGCGCACGCCCAGAGGATCGGCCGGTTCGAGGAGGCCAACGGCGGCACGATTCTTCTCGACGAAATCGCCGAGATGTCCCCCGCGTTGCAGGCCAAGCTGCTTCGCGTGACCCACGACGGCGGGTTTCACCGCATCGGCTCCAACCGCGAGATCCGCAGCGACGCCCGCCTGCTCGCCGCCAGTAACCGCAACCTCGAAGAACAGGTGAAGCTCGGCCGGTTCCGCGAGGATTTGTTTTACCGGCTCAACGTCGTCGAGCTTCACGTCCCGCCGTTGCGCGAGCGGCCCGAAGACATCCTCCCGCTCGCCGGCCAGTTCATCACCGAGTTCTCCAAAGGCCGTGCGCGATTCTCCGAAACCGTCGCTGAATGTTTGCAGCGCTACTCCTGGCCCGGCAACATCCGCGAACTGCGCAACGCGATGGAACGCGCCGTCCTGTTGTCCGGCAGCGAGATGATTCTCCCGGAACATCTCCCGACCCGCGTCCGAGCCGTCATCGCCGGGCCGTCGCCGGCCGCGCCCTCGCCCTCGGAACAACTCGGTGACATCGAGCGCGACGCCATCCTCCGTTCCTTGCGCGAGCACAAGTTCAACCGTACTGAGACGGCAAAAGCGCTCGGCATCAGCCGCCGCGCCCTTCTCTACAAACTTCAACACCTCCGGAAACTAGGCCACGAAATCGTTTCTTCATGACGCCGCCGTTAATGAGCAAGGCATCAAGACGGCATGACCATGAAGTAAACTGTTAGAATTGAGAACCCTGTGCAAAAATAGAAAGTAGTGAACATCCGGCCTCGCTGAAGCTAAAGTTGCATTTCCGATGGGGCCGCGCGACAACCGCCGTTGGCAGTAGTGCCTTAGACGAGCACATGCCTCAACGCCCCCGTCTTCATCACGACCATCGGCTACGACAACCTTAGCGTTAGCGATAATCGTTACCTTGACTTGGTAACGTGTGGCCTGCTGGGGCTGCGACAAGATCACCGACGACGGCAAGCCGATGCCCGGCTACGAAGTGAAGAAAATTTCCCGCACGCAACAACAGGATGGTGGATGACGGTTGCCTAACCACAGCGTTTCCCGTACACTGTCCGTTGTTGATCGGGGCGTAGCGCAGTTTGGATTAGCGCGCCTGCCTTGGGCGCAGGAGGTCGCCGGTTCAAATCCGGCCGCCCCGACCACCTCAATTTTAAGGCATTTTTGTGATTTCACTAGAATCGTTACAACACCAATTACAACAAACTCACTGAAATTTTCCTACACACACCATCCTCCACCAAAGTAATTTTGCCCTGTGTAAATCTCGTGATCCTAGAAATGGCAAAGGCGATCCGTTAAGGACCGCCTTTGCCAATTTAGCCTCAATTACTTCGGTTCGGTCTTGCAGCACTTGCACTGGCCACGGAATATGCATCCTACTCCTGCCAAGATCACGATAGCTGGCCAAATAAGTCCAGCAACCTTATGGCTAATAAAGCCTGCCGCACGTAGCAGGAATGTGAAACCAATCAGGACGAGGAAGAGTCCTAGCAGCTTCTTACAGCAGCAACTTTTCTTCTCTTCGGACGGGATACAACATTCTGGTGTAGTCATGGATACCTTTCTTGATTACTTGACGTTCTGGGAAACGAGTTTCGTCATCTCGAACATACTGACCTGTTTCTTACCGCCGAATACAGCCTGTAGAGCGGCATCAGCGTTAATCTGGGTCTTAACCCTCTTGTCCTGTAGTCCGTTTTTCTTTATGTACACCCAGAGTTTCTTGGTTAGCTCTGTACGGGGCAATGGATTCGATCCGACTACCACAGACAGTTTCTCGTTGGGCTGAACGGGCTTCATGAATGCGGCATTGGGTTTACGTTCAGCAGCCATGTTGGTCTCCTTGGTTGTTGTTAAACGCTTATGTATTCTTGGTTTCTTGGTTACTGTAACCCCATGTCACTTGTGGCCTTCTCAAGATCTTTATTGTGGGCATCCATTCCATTCAGGGCCTTATCCACGCTTTTGCGCATCTGCTTACCATCATAACCTACCATACTTCCAGACTCAACGGCCTTTGTGTCTGGTCTAAAAGAATTGGTTATGACTTGTGACTTCGCAGCTTCAGTGGCAGGTGGCGGTGTCTTGTCGGAGCCACAACCAGAAATAAGAAAAGAGAGTACCACCAGTTGAAGCGGCAGAAAGAGTCGTCTCATGGGCGAATAATAGCATTATGCGGCTTGGATTGGTAAATATTGTTCCAGCCAAGTCATGGCTATTGATATTCGTGCAGGTTTTTGGCAGAAATACTCAACAAAAGGAATGAAAATGAGGTTCAATCGCAGCCTGATCGCCATTATTACCTTAATAAGCCTGTTAAATGGAGACGTTCTTGCAAAACTTCTTTTAGTGGATGGCGATTGGAGTGGAGATGGCGAGCCGAAGGTGTGAAAACAGTTTTTCCAGAGGCCCTTCGGCTTACTTTTACGATGGGCGACCATGCTCCGCCCTTGGCGTCGGCCCGT
>CAIKAP010000140.1 GCA_903825435.1 uncultured Verrucomicrobiota bacterium | reverse complement strand
TGAAGATGGTGGAAGATCGCGGTCAGTTCATGCATAACTCTGAGACGCTTCCCCTTGCATCCCGTTCAAATCCATCGCCGAAAAAGCCCGCAAAAGCGAGTTTTGCAAGAACGTCAGTTTTCACTGTAATCTTTAGTCTCTTTCACGAAGAGGAGTCCAGTTGAAGAACTTAATCACAGAACAGAGGGACGGTCGTAGCCGCCGTAGTGGACTGATATGGCACCGGGCGACAGTGGCATGGTGCTGTTGGGTTGTTTGGGGAGGACTGGAACTGGCGCGGGCCGCCGTCTTGCCCTTGCCGGTTTCTTTTACGTATACCTCCAATGGACCACTAATCGGAGAGGAAGAGGGTGGCGGTCGTCATGGTTTCGGGTTCCCTGATCCAAAGGTCTTTCGCGATGGGGAGGACTTCTACATCACGGGGACGAGTTTGCGTTTTTACCGTACGCGTTCCTTCCAGAAGAACGATCTAACCCGTTACGATCTGAAGCTTGATTTCGGCAGTGAGGCGTCCCGCGTGCAGAAAATCTGGAGCGCCTCCCTCTACCGACACACCGACGGAACGTATCATCTCTATGCGACACTCAACTATGGCGAGTTTGAAACTTCGGTCGGTCATTTCGTGCCGCAGTCGGGCGAGGTCTGGCGTAAACAATCCCCGATCAAGCGATGGCGGCTGGCTCGGGTGCTGGTTCCGAATGCCTATGACGCCACCGCGTTTCGCGACGGAGATGGAACGCTCTACCTCATCTACGATGGTAGTCGAAAGCCAAAGGACGGTCGGCACATCATGGCGTGGCGCATGCGTGATCCCGGCACAATGGATACGGGGTTCCAACCGCGAGCTTTTTTCAGCTCCGGTGCCTTCCGCTCAGAGAATCTTGACCGCCCCGGCGGCGGCCGGCTTGTAGAGGCCGCCACCATCAGTCGCATTCAGGGTAAGTACGTGATGCTTTATTCCGTGGGCGACTTCAATGCCGCGAACTACAAGCTTGGCGTCGCTTTCTCTGACACCCTTATTCCTACGGAAGGCAAGACCTACCAAAGGATATTCGCTCCGGATCCAACCAATATATGGGGATCGGGTCGCGGCAAGGAAGTCCTCTATCTACTCCAAACACAGAAACCCGGCTGGCCCAACTACTGGGGACGGTATCTACAGGCCCCCGGTTCCGGCAATCTCGTAGAACGCCTCGGGCAACTCCTCCTTGTGTTTCATGCGCGGCACCCCGGCGAAATTAATGTGAACAGTTTTCCGCGCTGCACATGGACCATGCCAGTCCAAGTCAATATCGTCTCGGGCGTCCCCCCCGAGCAGTGGATCCGTATTCCGGTGCCAGCCGTCAAATGATGTGGTCGATGACTGGGTAGATGGGATGAATGCTTTTGGCGCCAGAGCTACTTCACAGCGAATTTGTAGATCATGGTGTGGGTATAGGTGTCGCCGGGGCGGAGGACGACGCTGGGGAAGAGAGGTTTGTTCGGGCTGTCGGGATAGTGCTGCGGTTCCATGCAGAAACCATAACGATGCTTGTACACCTTGCCGGATTTGCCGGTGATGGTGCCGTCGAGGAAGTTGCCGCAGTAGAACTGGAGACCGGGCTCGGTGGTCCAGACTTCTAGGACACGGCCGCTCTTTGGCTCGGTCACCGTGGCGGCCAGTGAAAGCTGTTTTTCAAAACCCTTGTTCAACACCCAGTTGTGGTCGTAGCCGCCGCCGAATTTCAACTGCTCGTCGCCTTGCTGGTTGACGCGTTCGCCGATGGCGTGTGGTTTGATAAAGTCGAACGGAGTGCCTTTGACGGGACAAATCTCACCGGTGGTGATAAGCGTGCCGTCAACGGGGGTAAAGGCATTGGCGTTTAGGACGACTTCGTGGTTGAGGATGTCGCCATTGCCTTGGCCAGCGAGGTTGAAGTAGGAGTGCTGGGTGAGGTTAAGGACGGTGGCCTTGTCGGTCGTGGCGGTGTAGTCGAGGCGTAGGCCGTTGTCGGTGGTGAGGGTGTATACGGCCTTGACGGTGAGTGTGCCGGGATAACCTTCTTCGCCGTCTTTGCTGACGTAGCAGAGTTCGAGGGAGGGGCCGTTGGCGGTCTGAAGTGGCCTGGCGGTCCAGAGAACTTTGTCGAAGCCGACGATGCCGCCGTGGAGCGCGTTAGGGCCATTGTTGGTGGCGAGGTTAAAGACCTGACCATCGAGGGTGAATTTGGCATTGGCGATGCGGTTGCCGTAGCGGCCAACGAGGGCTCCGAAGTACGGAGTCTTTTTGATGTATCCGTCAAGTGTGTTGTAACCAAGGACGACGTCAGCGAAATTACCGTCGCGGTCGGGGACGGTGAGGCTGACGACAATACCGCCATAGTTGGTGATCTTGGCCTCGACGCCATTGGCGTTGCGAAGCGTGTAGATGGTGGCGGGTTTGCCGTTCTTGGTGGTGCCGAAGGGTTCTTGTTTGATGTTCATGTTCTTGTCTCCATTCTTGGTGCAGCAGTGAGTGCAGCAGCCTGTGGTTAGTGTGGCGCCCAGTGCGAGCAACAGTGCGAGGCAACGGTTCATGGCGGTCTCCTTACGGTTTCGGGTTGTTGTTGTTTTGCTTGGCGCTGCCGGCGCGGGCGAGCAGGAGCATGATGACGCCGAAAACGACGAGGACGAGGCCCCACCAGAGGTTGATGTTGATGCCGAGCGTGAGGTGATTCGTCAGCGCGCCGTAGGCGGTGATGATGAGGCCGAGCGAGCCGAACAAGAAGCCCATAGGATAACGGATGTCGAGTTGCATGTGTGTTTCTCCTTACCAGAAGATGATGTTGAGGATGACGACGGCGGCCATGACGATGGCGCCGATGGTGGCGGGGCGTTTGTACCAAGGCTCGTGGTGATCCACGATCTTCGGCGTGAGCGAGTAAACAAGACCTGTCAATTCGTTGTCGGTCTTGGTGCGGGCCGTGGCCAACGAGATGACGATGGTGGCGACGAAACAGACGGTCCAGGCATAGATGGCGGCCCAGAAGTTCTGCGCCATCTCGACGGGATAGACGTGCAAGTGCGCGAGGCAACCGCCCTTGATCCAGTGCGTCGCGCCCATGGGAACGGTCAACGCCCAGTGAAGTCCCGCCGCCGCGGTGCCAGCGATGAGGCCCCAGAACGCGCCGTGGCCGGTGGAGCGTTTCCAGAACATGCCGAGCAGGAACGTGGCGAATAGCGGCGCGTTGACGAAGCCGAACACGAGCTGGAGCATGTCCATGATGTTGTTGAAGGCCGAGGCGAGGTACGCGCAGCCGATGCTGATGACGATGCCGACGACGGTGATGACGTGGCCGACTTTGAGGTAGTGGGAGTCGGATTTGTTGGGGTTGATGTGGCTCTGGTAGATGTCGTAGGTCCAGACGGTGTTGAACGCGGTGACGTTACCGGCCATGCCGCTCATGAAGGAAGCCATCAACGCCGTCAGGCCGAGGCCCAACATGCCGGGCGGGAAATATTTCACCAGCATGGCGGGGATGACCATGTTGAAGTCCGGTTTGCCGTCGGTGCCGAGCGGGATGAACCCGCCTTTGCTGGCGTGGAGTCCGATGGCGATCATGCCCGGCAAAATCACCAGCGCGGGGAAGAGCATCTTCGGCACCGCCGCGATCAACGGGGTGCGCCGCGCCGAACTCATCGAGTCGGCTGCCATCGCGCGTTGGACGACGAGGAAGTCGGTACACCAGTAGCCGAACGAGAGGACGAAGCCGAGGCCCATAAACACACCGAACCATTCGACGCCCATCGGGTTGGCCGACGCTGCGCCTGTGTGCGACCACGATTGCGTCCACGTGCCGGGTGCGAAGCCGTTGCTGACAGCGACACCGCTGAGTTTGTTCACGAGCGCGTGCCAGCCGCCGACGTCTTTCATGCCGAGCAGGACCAGCGGGAGGAAACCGAGGACGATGAGGAAAAATTGGAGCACTTCGTTGTAGATGGCGGAGGTGAGGCCGCCGAGATAGATGTACACGAGCACGATGATGGCGGAGATGATGATGCTGACGTGGAAGTTCCAGCCGAGGAGCAACTCGAAGAGTTTGGCGAGTGCGTACATCGAGATGCCGGAAGAGAAGACCGTCATGAAGGCGAACGAGAGGGCGTTGAACGTGCGGGTCTTCTCGTCGAAGCGGAGCTTCAGGTACTCAGGCACCGAGCGCGCCTTCGAGCCGTAGTAGAACGGCATCATGAACACACCGACGAACACCATCGCGGGGATCGCGCCGACCCAGTAGAAATGGCTCGTCATGATTCCGTACTTGGCGCCGCTGGCAGCCATGCCGATGACCTCCTGCGCGCCGAGGTTGGCCGAGATGAACGCCAGCCCGCAAATCCACGCGGGGATGGCCCGGCCCGACAAGAAGAAGTCGGAACTGCTCTTCATGAACTTCTTCAACGCCCAGCCGATGCCGAGCACAAAAGCGAAATAGACAATCAGGATGAGATAATCAACGCGGTGCAGTTGGATATTCATGTTCTCCTTCGGAAGTAGTGCGCCGCAGAGTGTCAAATCCCTTTCGGAAAGTCAACACCGCGGGAGGGAAGGGGAGAAGTCAGGAGCCAGAAGAACAGCCGGAACAAAACCGGAACACGACGCGCGCTAAGGCGCGCGGAAGCGATAGAACCGGCTGGGATAATTCGTCCACTGCGGATCGCTGAACGGCGACGAGCCACCGGTGAGGGTGTTCGTTCCCACCGGCGACCAGACGGCATTGACCAGATTTGTGCAAGCCTCCACGACAATGGTCAGGTTGCTGCTCCCGGTGATGGTGAATCGGAATTGATTCGTCTGCACGCCGAGATTTCGCGCCTGCGGATTCCAGCACACGGCTGTAAGACCGCCAAATGGCGTATACCAGCCCGTCGTCCCCGGTAGGTAATAGACCGTCGCCGGGTCACTGGTGAACACTGTTCCGCTACCAAGGGTAGGGGCGTTGCCGAAGAAGAAGACGTTGCTCAAGCCGGTGCAATGCCAGAACGCTCCATCCCCAAGGTTCGTGACGCTGGCGGAAATCGTGATGCGAGTCAGGCTGCTACAGCCTGAGAACATCGAGGCACTGAGGCTGGTGACGCCGGTGCCTATCGTGACGCTGGTCAGGCTGGTGCAGGCGGGGAACGTATAATCGCCGATGTAGGTGACGCTGTTGGGGATCGTAATACTGGTCAGGCTTCTGCAGCCACCGAACGCCTCCGTCCCGATGCTGGTGACGCTGTTGGGAATCGTGATGCTGGTCAGGCGACACCAACCGAATGCTGCATACCCTATGCTGGTGACGCTGTTAGAAATCGTGTAACTGCCGGCTATGCCCCCCGGATAGGCGAGGATCGTGGTCTGACTCTTGTTGAACAAGACCCCACCCACACTGCTATAGGCGGGATTGTTTGTATGCACAGTGATCGCCGTCAGGTTGGTGCAGGGGTAGAACGCTCCGTTCCCGATATTGGTGACACTGGCGGGAATCGTGATACTAGTCAGGCTAGCACACCATGCGAACACCGAGTCGCCGATGCCGGTGACTGGCAGCCCATTGATCGTGTTGGTAATGGTCACTGCACCGCCAGAGCCAATGTATCCGGTGATGGTGATGGTGTTGTTATTGGTCACGTAAGTAAAAGGCTGCGAGCTGATCGTAAGACTGAACGTCTTGTTCGTGTACAGACTGTCATTGTCAGTGCAGCGCACGGAAAAAATCGTTGTGCCAGAGTTCGTCGGCGTGCCGCTAATGACACCCGTGCTGTTGCTGAGGCTCAACGCAGCCGGTAATACGCCCGATGTGATCTGCCAATTATACGGCGTCGTCCCACCCGTCGCTGCCAACGAAGTGCTATAGGGCGCGCCAACTACGCCCAACGGCAACGGACTGGCCGAGGTGATTACTGGGTCCACCGGCAGCAAGAAGATGACGCCATTGCCGGACGCACCACCTTGGCTGGTCATACCGTAGAGCGTCCTTCCGTTGAGAGTCAGAGAACCGTATGGCCGAGCGCCATCGTCGCTGCCGTCCGCAAAATTATGTAAAATCGTGTAGCCACCGCCACTTGTGTTCACCTTGAAAATCGTGCCCTTACCGAAAGCTCCTCCAGCGTAAGTCATACCGTATAGGTTTCCACTTATCAGAGTTAACGAGCCTCTCGGTACTGCTCCGTCGTTAGTGCCGCCAGCGAAACTATGTAAATTAGTGTAGCCACTCCCATCCGTGTTCATCTTGAAGATCACCCCAGTGTTCGATACGCCGCCTTGTTCGGTCATACCGTACTGCATACTGCCCTGTATAACCAGTGAGCCAAGGGGACCGTAGCCATCATAATACCCCCCGCGGAAACTATGCAGGACGATGAAGCTGTGGCCATCCGTATTCACCTTGAACACCGCACCCCTATCGTAGTCACCTCCAGATTGACTCATACCGTAGAGCGTAGTGCCGCTCAACAAAAGCGAACCATTAGGATTAGCCGCATTATTATCAAAACGGAAACTAGCTATTAAGTCGTAGGTTTTAGGTTCCTGGAATTGAAATACCGCGCCGGCATTCGTCGCGCCACCGTAACAGGTCATGCCGTAATAAATGCCGCTCTCATCCATCACCACTGAGCCTTTCGGATTCTTGCCGTCATCTACCGGAGGGAATCCATATTGACCGACATTATCAAAGCTGTGCTGGATCTTATAATTGTACCCACTCTCGTCAATCCGAAACAGCGTGCCAAGATTGTAGGTGCCGCCGTACGGAGTCATGCCGTACAACTCGCCCGTGTCGAGTAAGGATCCTACAGGATACTTACCATCGGCGCCTCCGGTGAATTGATGGAGGTTAGTATAACCGCTTCCATCTATATTTATTTCGAAGATGACGCCAAGATTCGATACGCCGCCATATTGCGTCATACCATACAACTTCACGTTACCGGGGTAGGCGGGTGCTGTAGGATCACCTTTCGGAGAATCTCCATCATTGGTACCGCCGGTGAAATGGTGGAGAATTGTGTATTGTGCCTGCACCGGGCTGAGCGCGGCGGTGAAACCTACGACAGCCATCAAACTGCTGCAAACAAAAGAACGCTGAATGAGTCCTTGCAATGCTGTCACCCTGTTCGGATCCTTTTCATCTCAGCATCTTTCAACTGTAGCTTCGATGTATTTCCGAAAAGCGGCAGCTCTCACGAATTCGTCGGCTCCTTGCTGGTCAAACACTTCAGTTTCTCCGTATTCCCTGAGTCTCTCTATCTCTTCTGGAGAAATCGTCTTCAAATAATCAGCACGTGAAAACCATGAATGTTTTAATACGAAAAAGAAAAGCGCGTACTTTTTAGAAAGCTCATCGAGAATCTGCTCCGTGCGCATCTCGTGCTTCTCAAAATTTGGGCAGAAGGTCGCAAGCACACATGGTGTTTCCTGTGGCACAAGTTTCTGGATGAAGTCCCAATAAGGATCAGGTTCGTCTTCATTTGACTTTCTTCTGAGACAAAAGCACCGGTCGTTCAGTGTCCACCACTCGCTATTGCGACATCCTCCCGTAAGCGCAACCAAGGTTTTGGATTTTCCCCAATCACTATGCCCTACTAGAATTATGGCGATTGCTTTCATGGCTTACTCCACCCTCCCCAAGAATTGGGGAGGGTCTTGATGGATGTTGGTTCGACTTCCTCTTTGACCATCACGCCGGTCAGCCGCCGACGGTGATGGTCATTTCGTTGCTCCCTTGGCAGGCTTTAGTTTATGGTGATGGTGGCGATGTCAGTCCAGTCGCCGTTCGGGGTGCCTTTGTCCCAATAGCGCAGGCGGTACTTGCGGACTTCGGGCGTGCCGGCCACCAGCAACGGCCGGTCATCCAAATACGGCGAGCCGGTTTCAATCGCCACGAACTCAAACGCGCCGGTGCCGCGCTGGCATTCGATGTACACCCCCATGTGGCCGTGCTTTTTGAAGGTGATATGCACGGCTTGGTTCGGGCTGCCGGCCACGGCTTGGTTCGCGCCGCTGGCCACGGCTTGGAGTTTGACAGCGGGCGCGGCTTCGCCGGCGTGAGGGGACACCGACGAGCCAACGATGCCGAGGTCAAGCCCGATGGTGTCGGTGTAGGCCGGGCTGGCCTTGATGAGTTGGACGAGGTCGAACAGACGATTCAACGCACCGGGCGGCACGGAGGCGACACCCTCCGGCAACGCGGGCAGGGTGAACACCGGCAACACGACCGGAGCGGGGCCGCTGCCGGCGAGCAACAAGTCCATGGCGTTGGTGGAGGCGGGGCCGAAGTCGCGCACGGCTGTCAGCCAGTCGCCCAGCACGTACACGGCGAAGTTGCACGAGGCGACACAGGCATCCACATGGGCCGATGGCAAGCCAAGGGCGGTTTCGTAACCGGGCAGTTTCGTGGCGAAATTCTTGAGCCACGGAACCTGGTCGGTGATGCGAGTCGGATAATAGATCTGACGTTTCATAACTCCTTTCAGGGTTGGTTGGGTTTTGGCAAAGGCGATTTCCTCGGCGGTCGGGTATTTCCAACCGCGATCAAAGCGCACGGCAGGGTCACCCCAGCGCGGAATCCATGGATTGGGCATAAGTTGTTCTCTCGGAAGCGATTTGGGATTGATCCCTTTTTGCAGGGGATGAATCCCATTCGGTCGGGGATGAACCCCTTTTCGTGGAAGGACAACCCCTTTTCACAAGGGATTGATACCATTTCATTGGGGATGAATCCCTTTCCTTCGGGGATTGACCCCATTTCGCAGGGGATAAATCCCATTCTGTCGGGGATTGATCTCTTTCCCGTGGGGCTACATCCCTTTTCGTCGGGGATGAATCCCTTTTCGTGGAAGTACTGTCCCGAAACGTGGCAGCGCGTTGGGAAATGGTGGAGTGGGGCCGGATCCGAGAAGGACTCGCGACTCCTATCGGAGCCGGTCAGCCTACAGCGTGTCCCGTGTTCCGCTGGTGCGCTGGTGCGCTGGTGCGCTGGTGCGCTGGTGCGCTGGTGCGCTGGTGCGCTGGTGCGCTGGTGCGCTGGTGCTATAGATGAAGCCCGTGTATTTCATCTGTCTCCGGGCAGCAGGGATAGCCGGCGATTCCGGAAAAGTCAATACATCTGTTGCCTGAATTGTCCGGAACAAAACCGGAACATTTACTGGAGGGCGAGCCTCCCGGCGAGCCGACGGAAAAATTACATCGCCGGAACAGCCAGCGATTGGAGCAACTTCTTCAATTCTGTCAGCTTTCCTTCCGGGCGCGGGCGGGTGAACCGGGGGAACTTGCCGCCGGGCTGGTGGAACTGGCCGCGTTGGCTCGGCATGATCTTGTCGTCCTTGGTTTCCAACGTGTCCACGCCGGCAGCGGCGGCGAGGATCTTGACCTCGGCGGTGCCGAGGAGCAACTCGACAGGACGGGGGATTCTGCCAAAACGGTCGCGGAGTTCGGCGCGCAATGCCGTGATGTCGGATGACTCGGCGGCTTGGGCGATCTTGCGGTAGGCTTCGATGCGCAGCCGGGAATCGCTGATGTAGGTCTCCGGAATGCGGGCGGCATCGGCGAGGAAATCGAGGCGGAGCGTGACGGTCGGCGGGCGTTTGATCTTCTGGCCTTTGAGCCGGGCGACGCTTTCCTTGAGAAGCTGGCAGTACAACTCGAACCCGATGACGGTGATGTGGCCGCTTTGTTCGGAGCCGAGCAGGTTGCCCGCGCCACGAATCTCCAAATCGCGCATGGCGATTTTATAGCCGCTGCCGAGGCTGCTGTATTGTTTGATGGCGCTGATGCGTTTGCGGGCAGTGGCGATCAACTGCATGTGGCGCGGCAGAAGAATGTAGGCGTAGGCTTGCCGGTTGTAGCGCCCGACGCGCCCGCGCAACTGGTAGAGGTCGGCGAGGCCGAACCGGTCGGCCCGGTCAATGATGATGGTGTTGGCGTTGGGGATGTCGAGGCCGCTCTCGATGATGGTGGTGCAGACGAGCACGTCTATCTTGCCGGCGACGAAACGATGCATGACGCCCTCCAGTTCGTGCTCGTGCATCTGGCCGTGGCCGATGTCGATGCGCACCGGCTCATCGAACAATTTCTGCAGCCGGTCGGCGACGGCTTCGATGCTTTGGACGCGGTTGTGAAGGAAGAAGACTTGGCCGCCGCGGGCGAGTTCGCGTTGGATGACTTGGCGGATGAGACGTTCGTCGAACGGCACGATGTGCGTCTCGACGGGCAGACGGTTTAAGGGCGGTGTCTGGATGACGCTCATGTCGCGTGCGCCCGTGAGCGCCATGTAGAGTGTGCGCGGGATCGGCGTGGCGCTGAGGGTGAGCACGTCCACGAGCTTGCGGTACTGCTTGAACTTCTCCTTGTGGAGGACGCCGAAGCGTTGTTCCTCGTCAATGATGACGAGGCCGAGGTTCTTGAACGCGATGTCGGCGCTGAGGAGCCGGTGCGTGCCGATGATGATGTCCACGCCGCCTTCGCGGACGAGCTTGGCGACCTTCTTCTGTTCGCCCGGTGTGCGGAACCGGCTGAGCATCTCGATGGTGACCGGAAACGCGGCCATGCGTTGGCGGAACACGTTCCAATGCTGCTCGGCCAGCACGGTGGTCGGGCAGAGCACGGCGACTTGGAAGCCGTCCATCACGGCCTTGAACGCGGCGCGGATGGCGACCTCGGTCTTGCCGTAGCCGACGTCGCCGCAGATGAGGCGGTCCATCGGTTTGTGCGTTTCCATGTCGGTCTTCACTTCCTCGATGGAGGTGAGCTGGTCGGGCGTCTCCGCGAACGGGAACGTCGCCTCGAACTCGCGTTGCCACGGCACGTCGGGCGCGAAGGCGTGGCCGGGCAACGTCTCGCGCGCGGCCTGGATTTCGAGAAGCTGCGAGGCGAGGTCCATGATCGCGCGCTCGGCGCGGAACTTCTGCCGCTGCCAGAGCGTGCCGCCGAGTTCGTGCAATTCGGGAATGCGTTTGCCGAGACCGATGTATTTGCTGACGAGATGCGCCTGGTCGAGCGGAACGTACAGGCGCGCGTCGTTGGCGTAGCCGAGCGCGAGCACCTCCCGGTTCTCGATGGTCCGCAGGCCAATGTATTTGCCGACGCCCTGCTGGAGGTGCACGACGAAATCGCCCTCGCCGAACTCCGTCCAGTCCGCCACCGGTGCCGTCGCGTATCCCAGCCGGCGCGAACGCCGCTGTTTGTAGCGGCCGAAAACTTCGGCGTCGGTGATGACAGCGAGCTTGGCGGCTTCCCAGAGGAACCCGCGGGAGAGCGGGCCGAGCTGGGCGCGAACGGAAACTTCGTTCCACAACTCATCGAACCGTTGTCGTTCGCCGTCGGTGTCGCAGATGACGTGCAGCGACCAGCCGTCGGCCATCCAGCGGCGCATCTGTTCGAAGAACGCGCTGCGGGATTGCTCGGCGACTTCGGGGTTCGGCGTCTGGATGTCGAGCGGGCGGAACGCTTCGAGCGAAGCCAGCCGCAGATTGACATGCGCGTCGTCCTCGTCGAGCGCAATCTGTTCCGAGACGTGAACGGTGGTGTGGCCCGCTTGCAACCAATGCATCCACGGCACGAAGAATGGGTCGGCGTCCGGCACGCGCCGCGCGTAAGCGTCAGCAGCCAGTGCCAGCGCATCCGGCTCGATCAGCACGAGCAGGGTCTCCTTCGGCAGAAACGCCGTCAACGGCGCCGACTGGTCCGGTGAGTTCTTGAGGAACCCGATTTCACCGGCAGCGGCGAACTCGACGCGTTCCAGTTTCTCGCGGGATTGCTGGCTGACGGGATCGAAGGTGCGGATGGACTCGATGCGGTCGCCGAAGAACTCCACGCGCAACGGCGCATTGCGGTCGAGCGGGTAGAAATCCACCAAGCCGCCGCGCATCGCCATGTCGCCCGGTTCGCCGACTTGGATTTGAGCCGAATAGCCAAGCTCGGATAGACGGTTGACGAGTGCGTCCAGTTCCAACGTCTGGCCGATGGCGAGCGCGAGGCGTTCGCGTCGGAAAGCGTCGGGAGAGAACGTCCGCTGCATCAGCGCTTGGACAGATGTGACGATGGCTGGCGGATTGCGGTTGCTGAGCGCATCGAGTACGCACAGACGTCCGGCGATGGTCTGTTCGTCGGGCAGGATGTCTTCGTGCGGCAACGATTCCCATGCGGGGTAGGGGAGCGCATTCGGTAGAAAGGTCTGGAGGTCGGAGAGGAATGTTTCCTGCGACTTCGATCCTTCGGTGACGATCAGCAACGGACGCTTGGCGATTTGAGCCAGCAGGGTCGCGACAAACGGCTGCCCGGCGTCGGCCACGGAATTCAGAGACAAAAAATCCCCTGCATCGAGTCGCCGTTTCAGGGTGGGTGTCAACGGCGACCCCAGCGCGACTGCGAATAGGTTGTCGTGCGTCACAAGCGCGGGAAAATTGTGTCAGCCTTGGGAAAGCGAACGGCTAATCAGTGCCATTCTTGCGGTGGCTTTCAATCCGTTTTACAAGGGCGGAGACGCCCTGCTTGCCGATACGAGAATGGCGTTCGCGGGAATAGTCGCCGCTTCCCGTTTCAGTCTGTTGAAGGAATCGCACCATGCCGACAGGGCCGAGTTCTTCGGCCAACGCCTTCAAACCTTTTGCGCGAACCTGTTCTAATGTCATCGTCGTCATGTTCGTTCTCCGTGAGTATCTTGCACCCAAGCAAGAGGATTGGCAACCTTGACGTGCAGTGAACCGGCAGGAGATCGTCGGGCAACTCGCAGCAGACGGTCATCCGTCGTCAGGAGAACCGTCGCACCACCGGCTTCTGCGCAGGCGATGTGAAGCGCGTCAATCCCTGTGAAGCCGAGGCGTTCGAGTTCCAATGCGCGGGCGGCCACCTTTGCATCGCAGCGCACGTACCGGTGACGGTGTGGGATCATCAATTGCAGACGCTGACGGCGTTCAGAGTCGGGCGACTCGCTGATTTCCAAGTTCGCTACCTCGCTGTGCAATAGTTCGCAGCCCCCGCCCTCAATGTCGGCCACAATCGCCAACACCGCTTCCGCCTCCAGATGAATACGCGCCTGCGTTTGGTCATCGAATGGCCGATTCCAGCAGCAGACATCAAGGTAAACTCGGATCATGCGCGCCGTTTATAACCGATGCTGCTGGCAAACTCAAGCTCGACTACGAATCCGGTTGTGGGTAGAATGCGCGGCGAAAACGATACAGGGGAACGACGCATGATGAAACTGAGCCGAATCGCCATCTTATCAGCCAGCGCAGTTCTCGTTCTGGCGAGCGCTCGCATCGTTGCTGCTGCCATCAACGGTTTCACCTGCATCACGCCACCGGGCACCAACACCATCCAGTCCGGCGACCTGTTCAGCGTGACCTTTGTGCAGGGAACAGCGTCGAATATCTGGAGCGAAACGATCAGGTTCGTTGTCGGAACGGGCAACAGCATGACGAACAACCTGAGTATGACTGGCTCCAGCTACTACAACCTGTCGGATGGAACTATCACAAACGGGTTCTACAACGGGAAAACATTTAATATGAATCCTCTCGCAACAAGTCCCGTTACGAATTTTGGGAACTACTTTGAGGTCGGTATGTCCCTGAACTCATCCGCATATGCAACCTCCGGCACAGGAGCCGTGGCGACGGTCACGTTCCAAGCCTACAACCACGGCCCCACGAATCTACCTGTTCCAGTGCAGCTTTTCTACACAAGCGTTGGAAGGAATACTGGAACATTTTCAACTGATGCAAAACCAAACCCAACTTGGACACTGAAGGATTCCAGTGTGAATCTAACGAACTTCACCTGGGTCCGGATTCTCGCCTCACCCAGCCCGCAAGTTGCCGGTATCGCGCATGATGCCGGTAATTCCACGGTGAGCCTGACGGTGAACCTCGATCCCGGTACGAGCAACGTGGTGTTGTATTGCACGAAACTGGGCGGCACCGAAACGCCGGTCACGAACATCGTGATTTCGATGAACGCGCCCGACAAGGTGACGACCAACATCACCGGTCTGCCCGCGCTCGGTCAGAAAGGTTTCTGGCGGGTGAAGAGTTTCCGGTAGGGCGCGGTGAACCACCGCGCCACAGTCGTTACAACCCCAACTTCTTCACGTTCTCCAAAACGTGGTCGACAGACTTTTTGAGTTGGCCGAGTTCCTCGGTGTGGATCACGGCAGCGAGGATGAGCGCGAGCATGATGCCAGCGAACTTCATTCGACGATGATGTCGTGGACGGTCTTGCCGTAGGGGATCATCGGGAGGACGTGCTCGGTGTAGGGCGTGATGACGTCGAGGACGTAGGGTTCCTTGGAGGCGAGCATCCGTTCCATCGCGGCTTTGAGGTCGCTCTTGCGGGTGACTCGTTCGCCGGGGACGTTGTAGCCTTTGGCGATGGCGACGAAGTCGGGATAGATGTTGTGGGGATTGCGCGGGTCGCCAAGGTAGGTGTTGCCACGGTTGGACTGGTAGAACCGGTCTTCCCATTGGACGACCATGCCGAGATGCTGGTTGTTGAGGATCATCGCTTTGGCGGCGATGCGTTCGATGTGGGCGGTGGCGAGTTCCTGGATGTTCATTTGGAACGAGCCGTCGCCGTCAATGTCAACGACTTGCTTGTCGGGGAAGGCGACTTTCGCGCCGAGCGCGGCGGGATAGCCGAAGCCCATCGCGCCGAGTCCGCCGGAGGTGATGAGGCCACGAGGTTGTTTGAAAAGGTAGTACTGCGCAGTCCACATCTGGTGTTGGCCGACGCCGGTGGTGATGATGGCGTCGCCCTTGGTGAGTTGATCGAGCAGCTCGATGGCGTACTGCGGCATGATGATCTCGCCGGTGTCGCCGCAGAGAAATTCGCGGACGTATTGGGAGCGCAGAACTTCGTCGGTGACTTTGTAGGCGAGCGGGAATTCTTTTTTCCACTCGGCGATCTGGGCGAGCCAGGCATCGTGTTTGCGGGCTTTGACGATCTTGTTGAGCTGCTGGAGCGTGCTCTTGATGTCGGCCTGGATCGGCAGGTGCGCTGGTTTGTTCTTGTTCAGCTCGCTGGCGTCAATGTCAACGTGGACGATGGTGGCGTGTTTGGCGAATTCGCGGACGTTGCCGGTGACGCGGTCGTCGAAGCGGACGCCGAATGCCAGCAACAGGTCGGCCTGGTCCACGGCGCGGTTGGCGTAGACGGTTCCGTGCATGCCGAGCCAGTGCAATGAAAGCGGATCATCCTGCGGGAAACAACCGATGCCCATCAGCGTGGTGGTCACCGGGATCCGAGTCTTGGCGATAAATTCGCGGAGTTCCTGGCTGGCATTGGCGGAGATGATGCCACCGCCGCAATACAGGACGGGACGTTCGCTCTTGGCGATCAAGGCCGCAATCTTTTCGACGTCGGCGCTACTGATTTTCTTTTCCGGATCGTACCCGCGTAGGTGGAGTTCTTTTGGGAATACCGCTTCGCAGGCGCTCTGTTGGACGTCCTTCGGTATGTCAATGATAACCGGACCGGGGCGCCCGGTGGAAGCGACGTAAAACGCTTCTTTGATGATGCGCGGAATGTCCTCGATAGACATTACTAAGTAGCTGTGCTTGACAATCGGTAAGGTCATGCCGAAGAAATCGGTTTCTTGGAACGCGCCGCGCCCGATCATGGAGCGCGGAACCTGACCTGTGATTGCAACTAACGGGACGGAATCCATGTAGGCATCTGCTAGGCCGCTGATAAGGTTGGTGGCGCCGGGGCCGCTAGTGGCCATGCAAACACCGACCCTGCCCGAGGCGCGGGCATAGCCGCCGGCGGCAAAGACGCCACCCTGTTCGTGGCGAGGCAACACAACACGGATTCTTTTGGAGCGGGAGAACGACTGGTGCATCTCCATGCTGGTCCCGCCGGGGTAGGCGAACACCACCTCAACGCCTTCGTGTTCGAGGCATTTGATGACGATGTCAGCTCCGCGCATTAGGGCGGGTGTGCGGGTGTTTGCTGTTTTACTCATAATTGTTTTGTGTCAAATAGTTGGTGCCGTCGGAGGGAATCGAACCCACACGGTATCGCTACCACTGGATTTTGAGTCCAGCGCGTCTGCCAGTTCCGCCACGACGGCAATAGCTTTCTACCAATGATTTACAGCAAAATAAGATTTTGAAAAATTGACTTACAGCCCTTATTTTGCACCCTGTAATAGCGCTCATCAGCGGAGCCATACCATGACAGATAAGCTAAATCGAGTTGCCGATAACTTGTTTCGTAGCCAACCATCGGGGCGTTACTATGCCATCGTAAAAATAAATGGCAAGCAGATTAAGCCCATCCGGAGAATATGGGCACAATAAGCAAAGCTGCCGGCTAGAAGGGATTTTCCTTTTGGTAACGTTCCAGGTCTTCTCGACGGTATTTTGGGTGCCGGGTTCCACCGCAAGCCTTGATTAGTCCTCGTTCCCGAAGACGATCAAGAGTGTCAACCGAGCACCCAAATTTGTGATCTTGCGCACGTCCAGCTCTTTCGGGCCGGGCCAAGATTTAAGCAGCGCCTTGCTGCGATACTCGTAAATTCCTTCATTTTGACGTTCTTGCAAAACTCGCTTTTGCGGGCTTTTTCGGCGATGGATTTGAACGGGATGCAAGGGGAAGCGTCTCAGAGTTATGCATGAACTGACCGCGATCTTCCACCATCTTCAACGCCATCTTTTCCCTACACTC
>CAIKAP010000139.1 GCA_903825435.1 uncultured Verrucomicrobiota bacterium | reverse complement strand
GCGAATCAAATTGTTCCGGCTCGCCAAACAGCAGGTCATCCGCCGACTGGCCAAAGGTCTTTACGACTACCCAGACGAACATGAGCAATTGGGGCTGCTCTCCGCCAGCAACGACGCCGTGGCGGAGGCACTGGCACGTCATGATCGGATTCGGGTGCAGCCAACCGGTGCCTACGCGGCCAACTTGTTGGGTTTGTCTGAGCAGGTGCCGGCCAAGGTTGTGTATCTGACCGAAGGGCGAGCCCGGCGTGTGAAGCTCGGCAATCGCGAGATTCGCCTGAAGCAAACCACCTCGCAGCACATGGCGACCGCCGGGCGGATCAGCGGCACGGTAATTCAGGCGCTTCGTTACATCGGCAACGATCGGTTGACTGCTGTACATCTGAGGACACTACAGCGGAAGTTGAACGTGGCGGACAAGAAGTGTTTGAGAACCGACCTGATTCATGCGCCTGCTTGGATGCACAAATGGTTGCGCCAAATCTGCGAGGAGAAGAGATCCAATGCTTGATTTCGCCAGAAAACCCACACCGGAACGCTTCGCGGTCTTTGAAGAGGCCGGCGAACGAAAGGACATCGGCCCGCACATCATCGAGAAGGACTTTTGGGTCTGCTGGCTGTTGCGGCTGATCTTCGCCGATCCCGAACTCGGCGGGCACTTGGTGTTCAAGGGCGGCACGTCGCTCTCGAAGGTGTTCGGCATCATCCAGAGGTTTTCCGAGGACATTGATCTGTCGGTGGACCCGGACTGGCTCGGCTTTGGCGGCGCGGTGAGCCCGGACGCCGCGTCCAGCCGGTCCCAGTTCGAGAAACGCGCCAGAGCGTTGGAGGACGCCTGCATCGCGGCGGTGTGCGACCGGTTCCTTCCGGCATTGCAACGCCACATTGCCGCGAATCTCCCCGGCCAACCGGTGTCGGCCCTAACTTTCGAGGTGGATGAAGGAACGCATTCGCCCGTGTTGCTGTTTGCCTATCCACGAGCGGGTCAGACAGGTTCATTGCGTCCGCAGGTAAAACTGGAGTTCGGTTCGCTGTACGACCAGCGGCCCACCGGCACGCACACGATCAAGTCCCTGACAGCCGAAGTCTTCCCCACGTTGTTCCGCGAGCCGTCCTGCCCGGTAGTCGCACTCGAAGCGGAACGGACGTTCTGGGAGAAGGCCACAGTGTTGCACGCCGAGTATCACCGACCGGCCGACAAACCATTGCCGGTCGGCATGTCGCGACATTACTCCGATCTTGCCGCGCTGAGCCGGCACGCAGCGGGACAACGGGCGGTGGCGGATTTGGAATTGCTGGCGCGGGTGCGGGCGCATAAACAGACCTACTTCCGTTCGGGCTGGGCGCACTACGAGACCGCCGTGCCTGGCAGCTTCCACCTTGTGCCGTCCCCGGAACGGCGGGCGCAGATTGCGCAAGATTACCGGGGCATGGCTGATATGTTCATGGCCACGCCGCCGCCATTCGCAACTATCATGACAGAGTTAGAAAGCATGGAGAGGCGGATCAATGCCGCGTAACCCTGAGATGCATTTTGGATTTGGGCGATTTCATTCCGCGTCCGACGATGGCCTGTTCAACAACAGTAACGGCGGTTCGTGTGCCATCGAAACTTAATCGATTGAATCTGCACAGGGCATGTTGAGCGAGCGTGACTCTTAAGCGCCTTCCCATGGCGGAGCGAGCAGCAGTCACATGTGGAGGCGCAGGGGACAGGGCGCACTACATTGACGGCGCGAGCGAGCCATACAATTGAGGCGCGGAGGCACGCCGCCAGTTGCGTTCTCAGCGGATAGCGGTGCGCTGTTGTTCTCGTCAATGCGAGCACCGGTGGCTACGCGTCCCCCACATCCGATGATGATCCGGCGGTGACGCAGCAAGACGTGAAAAAGCGGTCGGTGCCGGTGGACGGAGCGGCGGGCGGAACGGGCGCATGGTCGTCTCCGCCGAGCGCGACGGGAAGCGGCACGGACCGCCGATGAACCAGCCCCGTCGCGGCGCGTGCAAGTGGGCGGCGAAACGAAATGAGTGGAGACGGCCGCTTGCACGGGCCAGCGCGGTGACCGGGTCGGTCAACGGCGGATGTGCATGCCGATGAGCATACCGAGCATAACCATCGCAGCGGCGATTGCCAGGAGGCATGCCCAGTCACGCCATTCGTAGCGGGTTTCCAATTCCTTGCGGGTTTGCTCTAACTTTTGCCGTTCCGTATCGAAGTCGCCTCGGGCTTTCTTCCATTCCACGGCGCCCCGTTCCAATTCGGCATGAATGTGTTCCGCGACGCCTTCGGCATGAGTGAGCACAATCCGCATCTCGCCCTCGGCCTTTTTCGTTGAGTCCGCATGGGCGGCGATGATTTGTTCCAGCATCTTGATTCGGTCTTCGACAACGCTGGAGAATTCATCGAACAAGTTATCCGTTTGCCGCCGGTGTTCGGTGAACGTGTGCTCCATCTGTTTACGGGATTCAGCAACGAGACGCGGTATGCTCGCGGCTGCACGCCATTGCGCGCGGGACAGCAGCGCGAGTTGCACCGGAAACGAATTCTCATCGCCCTGGCACCACTCGGCCAGCATTTTCCGGAGCCGTTTGGCTTCCTGTGGTGGCGCGCCTTCGCAAAGTGCATCGAAATCGGTCTCGTCCATGACTACTCTCCGAAGTTGAGTTCCGGGTTTGATTCTGGAGGAGGCGCCGCGGTGGCCGGCGCTGATTTCTGTTCGGGAATCAGTTCCGTTGGCAACAGCAGGTCAGCAACCCCGTCGTACTGCCGGAACATGCGCGCCATGGCCCACTGAATCTCCCCGGCCAACAACCGTTCCAAATGCCCTGCGTCCACGCGGGACAATTCGGCGAAGCTCAAGCCACGCTTGGCGACGGATTCCGCTTTTTCCGCTGCCAGCAATGTCGTGGAAGTGAGTGCCGGCAGTGTGATGGATCGCGCACCGAAGGCCGTCAGTTCTTTTTCCAGTTGTGATCCCCGGAACAAATCGCCCCGCGCTTTGGCCGGGTTGTGGACAATGACGTAGTCCACCCTGTCACCGGCATGGAGAAACAACTGCGCCACGTTGTTCATGCTCTCGGTGTCGTCGGTGGGAAACAGGAAGAACGTCAGGCGCACGCCTTGCTCGGCACAAACTTCGAGGACTTGGAGTTCCTCCAGCGCGCCGAGAATCAACGCGTCAGCCTGGGCGCGGGTGTCAATGACGTGGACAGGGGCGGTGTCCTTGAGCACCCGGCGGAACAGGCTGAGCAACGCGGTCTTGCTTTCCTGCTGGTTGCCGAGTGGATACGAACGGACAGCCTCGGGGTGCCGGCTGGCGAAGGTGTGATGCCGGTCGTCGAGATCGGAGCCGTTCCACGGGATGCCGAGTCGATCAAGCCAGGCGGTGCGGAATTCGACCTCCAAGCTTTTGCCGAGATTGCCTTTGGATTGCGGGTTCAAGTGAATGCGTCGGGTGATTTTCATAGTTTTGATGGATCGTTGAGGTTGATGGTGTTGGGATTTGGCTGACGGAAGGGGCGCGCCGTCGGCGTCACCGCGAGCACGGGCTTTCGCTGCGACTCGGCTGCCTGCGTGGGAGCAACGGACGATTCCACAGCGGTCGCGTCCCGTTCCCAGTGCGGACGAGCGAGGCGGCGCACGTACCGGCGATAGAACTGATGGAGACCCTGAAGGGTGATGGCACAGCCCTTTTCAGCGCGAAGCTGTTCGGCGATTTCCTTCCAGGTCTTGCGTTGCCGGCGTTGTTGGCGAATGAATTCGACGTGTGGTTCGAGCCGGCTGTGAAAAGCAGGACCGCCGCCGGTCTTTGCGCGTTTCTCCTGCGCCGAGTTTGGCATGGCTTCCGAATTCATCGGCACAAGATTACGGCAAGCCGTTTCCGGTGGGTTAGCGAGCAGTGGGCGAGTAACGCAAAATGGTGACAGAGTTTACGGAAGCAGTCACAGCGAGCCATGTTGACGGGTGTTGAACATGTCAACGCGAGTCAACAAGTTCTGAGCGAGAGAATGACGACCATCCGGGCGAGCGGCGTCACGCGGCATCCGAAATCCCACTGTGTGGAACTCGACCGCTATATCCGGAGAAACAAATTTTGGGGCGGGCTATTGGCCGGGGTTATGGTACTTCGCCAAGAACTGTTCGTACGTGCTGTAGCGTGGCTGTCCCCGGCTCCGCATAATGCGCCCACCCACTCGAACCGGCCGCGGCCAGCGGTCTCCTTGTGCCACAGCACCCACGCGGAGAAGATGCCGTAGAACAAGGTCTGGATGAGCGTGGAGCGGAAGAAGTGTTCGCCCTTGTGGCTGCTGAACTTCAAGCCCAGCGCCTCCTCAAGCGACTCACGAACGGAGACAAGGGCAGGCAGGTCGGGCCGCTGTTCAATCCGTAGCCGGGCGTCACGGGCATAGGAGGCAAGGAACCACGCGACATCTTCCGGGGCCGCGAGCGGCGCGGCGTGTAGCATCACGCGCTTCAGGTACTCGACGAACCGTTCGCCGACCTCATCGGCCATCTTGCGCGGCTGGGCGGCGGCACCCCAGAACGCGGTTTCGCTGGCGGCCAGCCGGAAGGTCTCCATCTTCGCCGGTTGCCCCGCCGCGTCCTGACCGACGAGAACGAAGTCGCGGAAGTTCGTCACGAGGACTTGGCGGTACTTGCCCCAGTACCGCGACACCTGTTTCCCGTCAGAGGTGAGCCAAGCATCGTTGCTCGTCGGCTTGGCTTCAATGACACCGCGTGATGGCGGTTGACCTTGTTGCGGTTCGACATCGGACGCTTTCTGAAATTGGTCCGGCGTGAATAGCCCGCCATCGGGCAAGCCCGCGCCGCGATTTTGGAGATTGATGATGCAACGCACCTTCGGCTTGAGCGTCTTGCCGATTTCGTTGAGCAGGTTGCCGAGTGCGCCGTAGTAAGAGGTTTCCGGCACGGCGGCCCCCGACCGTCGGATGTCGGACAACTCACGCAGATATGTCTCGACCAATTTCATTACGTGACGCGAGTGTATCAGGATGGTCGGACGGCGGCAAGTGGACGCGGTCAGAGCGGTGCGTGAACTGAGAAACCTGCGCGAGGTAGCTAGAGGTGTTTGGCCTGCGTAGTCAATCGCTTCTGCAAACTGCCAAAGACTTGTTTATAAAGGCCACAAATGGTTGGATCAGCGATGGCGTAAAATACGTTCATCCTCTCCTTGCGGCGGGTGAGAATGCCGGCGTCAGCCAGAGTCTGAAGATGGCTGGACACATTTGGCTGGCTCATGCCCGTCGCGGCGACCAATTGCGAAACGTTTTTCTCTCCATGTTCGACAGCCATGATCAATTTCAACCGGTTAGCTTCTCCCAGGGCGCGAAAGCGGGCAGCAATCAACTCAATGGTTTCGTTGGAAAACGTTTGGTACGAAATCCTTCTTTGCATTTTAGGCGCCTCGAAAGCTTTACTTGTGTCTATGCTATATGCGCATATAATGATATTGTCAAATTCCATGACAGATCAGATGATTACGGAACCGACCGATGCCGAGTTGGTGCGCCGCGCCAAAGCGGGCGAGTTGAACGCCTTCGAGGCGTTGACCAATCGTCACGAGCGGCGGGTTTATTCCCTTGCCTTGCGAATGTTGCGGCAGGAGCAGGACGCCGAGGATGTGACCCAGCAAACCTTTCTTAGCGCCATGGAGCATCTCGCCGGCTTTCGGGAGGAGGCCAGTTTCAGCACATGGCTGTTACGCATCGCCAGCCATGCCGCGCTCAAGGTAATCCGCAAAAGGAAAGGCTTGAACACGGTTTCGTTGGAGGAAGCGACCGAAGTTGCGGAAGGTGGTAATTCCATTCCACACCCGGAGTTCATTGCCGATTGGCGGCAATCGCCGGAGGAATTGGTGCAACAGAACGAGACGCGCGGTTTGCTTGACGAGGCGCTCGCTCGGTTGGATGAAAAGCACCGGCTCGTGTTTCTGCTGCGCGACGTGGAGGGATTGTCGGTGAAGGAAACTGCCGACACGCTTGGTTTGGGCGAAGCCAACGTAAAGGTGCGCCTGCTGCGCGCCCGGCTCCAATTGCGCGAACAACTGACGCGTAGTCTCGGCGACCCCGATGGGCGGCTGGTTCCCCCGTCCCATGCCCACTGAAGGCGATGCCGTGCCGAGTTTCTTCCAACGTGGTGGCCGCTGGGTGCTGGGTCAATCTGCGCTTCTGCTGGCGGTGATTATACTGGCACCGCTATTTCGGAGTGATGACCGAAATCTAGCCCTGATGATTCCCGGTGCTGTGCTGTTGAGCCTGAGTGCCGTCATCGGTGGCAGTGGGGCCATCGGGCTGGGCCGGGGCCTCACGCCGTTTCCAAAGCCGACGATAAATGCGCGGTTGGTCCAGCGGGGCATCTACGGACTGGTTCGCCATCCGCTTTACACCAGCGTAATGGCCGGGGCGCTCGGCTGGGCCTTGGTCTGGCGGAGTTGGCCAGCGCTGCTGGCGGGGCTGGCGTTGAGCCTGTTCCTCGACGCCAAGGCTCGCCACGAGGAGCGTTGGCTGCGGGAGCAGTTCCCGGAGTATGCCGAGTATGCGCAGCGCGTGCGTCGGTTCATTCCGTGGGTGTACTGACCGTCGGATGGCACGCCGGCAAACGATGAGTAGCAATGGGAAACAAATTCCCTGTAACTTTTCCGGGTCACGCGGTTCAGTACCTACAGGAGCATCAAATATGAAGTGTGAAGAACTACTGACGATGTTGAACGAGTATGTGGACGGCACGGTTGATCCGTCCATCTGCAAGGAGTTCGAGAAACATCTCGCGGGCTGCAATCCATGCCAAGTGGTGGTGGACAACATCCGCCAGACCATCACGCTGTACAAAGACGGCCAGCCGTACGAGCTGCCGGTGGCGTTTCGCGAGAAGCTGCATGCTGCGTTGCGGCAGCGGTTCGTCCAGTTGCATCGGTAAATCTTGTTGGGAAACCAAACCATGACTGAACAAAGAAAAACTGTGGCACCGACGGTGTGGCAACGAACCGGCGACCCCGAGGAGCCGGTGATTCCGTGGTGGCTTGGAGGTGCGGCCATCGGACTGTTGCTGACAATCGGGGTGGCTGTATTTGCGCCATTGGGCGTCTCCGGTGAGTTTTCGGCCACTGGTGGGCGCGTGCTGAACGCCGTTGCACCGGCGACGATCCAAGGGAACTCCTATTTCGCCAAGCTCGGACTCAGTTGGGAAACCGTCCTGGTGATTGGCCTGCTCATCGGTGCCGCGCTTGGCGCGATGCTGGCGCGCAAACGGCCGATGACCGTCCCAAGTGTGTGGGCCAATCGGTTCGGCACCAGTGTGGCAAAACGATGTGCGGCGGCGTTTGCCGGTGGGTTCGTGCTGCTGTTCGGGGCACGGTTGGCCGGGGGATGCACGAGCGGCCACATGATTTCCGGCGTCAGCCAGTTGGCGTTGAGTTCGTTCGTCTTTGCCGGTGCGATCTTCGCGTCGGGCATGGTGACGGCGCGCCTCCTGTTCCGTGGAGGGAAATGACATGGCCATCATGACGATGATCTGGGGAGTGTTGATTGGCATCGGATTTGGCCTCGCGCTGAGTTTGTCGGGCGCGAGCAGTCACAAGCTGATCGTGAACGCTTTGCTGTTGCGCGACCTGCGGCTGATGAAAATCATCATGACGGCGCTGGCCGTCGGCCTGATCGGCGTGAACTTGCTCGACGCGGCCGGCTTGGCCCACTTGAAAATCAAACCTGCTTACCTGCTGGGCGTGACGCTGGGCGGGCTGTTGTTCGGCGTCGGCTTTGCCGTCGCCGGGTTTTGTCCCGGCACGTGCCTAGTTGGCGCAGTCGAACGCAAGCTCGACGTGTTGTTCGTTGTGCTTGGTGGTCTACTCGGCGCGACGACGTTCGGGTTGCTATTCCCGCGCCTGAAACCGATCTTGATTGACCGATTCAACTACGGTGAAGTCCGCCTCTCGCAACTGCTCGGCGTGCCCCCGTTGATCTTGGCAGGTTTGTTGGCGATTGGGTTATTGGTGCTCGCTTGGTGGTTGCCCGATCGCCGCGAAACGTAATTCACCCTCAACACAAAGGAAAAAACCATGCCACTGAAAACCCTCCAAGTCGAAATCAACCAAAGCAGTTCGTTCCGCACCGAGTGCCACGCCGGTAAACACATGGTCGTGATTGATCAACCCGCCACCGCAGGCGGCACCGATGGCGGCCCGACGCCGCTCGATTACCAGTTGATCGCACTGGGCGGCTGCATTGCCGCCATCGGGCGCATCGTCGCGAATCAGCGTCAACTGCCCATTCGCGGTTTCCGCGTGCAGGTCACCGGTGAGATCAACACGGATCGTCTGCTGGGCAAGTCTGCGCCCGCCCGCGTCGGGTTCTCGGCAATCAAAGCGAGCGTCGCCATTGACGCCGATCTCACAACGGAAGAGAAAGTGAAACTGCTCCACGACATTGACGAACGCTGCCCGATCTCTGAGAACCTGCAAAACGCCACTCCCGTCACCGTGGTGCTGGAGGGTTAAATCGGGCTTCGAGCTGGATGGTCAGCATCCGGTCGGCAAGGGAGACGGTGCCTTGATTTTCGTGCCGTAGCTAGGAACACGGGATAACGGCGTGGTACCCCCGGCGCATCTGGTTTCTCCATCTCGTGGGCCGTCTCAAAGTTCACCTGCATGAACCCTGCCGCCGCCAATTGCTCCCGGATCCAGTCCCGCTGGAAGCCGTGATGCTCGACTCCGCGAGCATCCTGATGGAATGAGCCGTCCTCCTGGTCAAGATCCGCAACGGCCAGCAGCCCGCCTGGCGAAAGTAAGGAGTAAAACCGGCTCACCAAGGTCGCCACATTCCGTACGTGATGCAGGGTCATTGCGCATAGGATGGCATCGAATTCCATTCCGGCCAGAGGTTCCGCAGTCAGATCGTGCCTACGCGTGGTCACGTGAGCCAGGCCGGCAGCGCGCGCCTTGGCTTCCAGTTGCGCCAGCATCTCGACTGACGAATCCACCCCGAGCACGGTGGTACAGCGCCCGGCCAACGGCAGGGAACACAAGCCGGTGCCACAGCCGTAATCCATCAACCGGGGCCGCAGTGCTGTATTGAGCTTGGCACCGACCGCCCGTGCGATGGCCGCACCCACCTCAACATGGTGTGGTTTCTCGTCCCAATTTTTCGCTTTCTCATCGAAGTGACTCATGGTCGGAATACCTCTCCGTCTCATCAATGGTGACAACCGCCGCCGGCGGCATGTCCGCCGCACGCATGCTGCACGTCGAGTTCCGGTAATTCACCGGCATAGAACTGGGCCACCGCCTCCGCGACGGTTTGTGCGGGCGACTGGTACACGGCGATTCCGGACTGGCGCAAGCCGCGCACCGCGCCGGCACCGATGCCGCCGACAATTACTGCGTCCACCGCCCGCCCGGCCAACGCTTTCAGAGGATTGCACGCGCCGTGAACATGATGCTCATCGTGGTTGGTTAGCGATTCCACTGCCAGTGTTTCTGAGTCCACCAGTAAGAATAGCGGTGCCGACCCGAAATGGCTGTAGACGATACTGTTCAAGGCTTGGTTTTCTGCAACGGGAATACAGAGTTTCATGTTTGTTATTAGCCTTTGTTGTTTGCGACTTTTGATGGGTAGTTGGTTCCGGCAGCTTTCACTACGGGGCCACGCCACTGATAATGAGCATGCGATTCACTTTCATGATTATGATCCTTTCAGTGTGGAAACTCAATGTTGTCGTTCCACGAATTTGGCAGAGGCGGTGGCTTTGACCTGGCCGTTCTGCAGCAGTTCGGCTTCGACGAGGTGAAGCGAGGAATGCGAATGTTTTCGCCGGGCGCGAGCGACCAGCGGTGTGCCGATTGCGATGGGGTGCCGGAACCGGATAGTCAGTTGCGCGGTCACGGCACTGACATCATGTGCAAACAGGCAATGCGTCATGATGCCGTCGAGCAGGGCGGCGGTGACGCCGCCGTGGAGGATGCCGGTGTAGCCTTGGAACGCCGCATCGCACGGAAAGACCGCCTCGACGCTGCCGTCGGGGCGAAGTTCCGGGCGCAACTGTAAGCCGACCGGGTTGGTGGGACTACACACGACGCAGTCCGGATGTTCCTGCCCGCATCGTTCGCACAGCGCAATGCTGTTGGGTTGAGTCGTCATTTTCTTATGGGTTTTGGAGCAGGCGGGTGATTTCGCTGGGCCGGTCGTACCCGTTTTCGTCGGCAATGTTTCGGAAGGTGTCCGTGCCGCGGGCCTTGATGCCGACGGCTTGCAGCCGGGCCAGAGTGGTGTCGAGATTCAGTCCCTGTTCGGCGCAATACTGCGCGAGAGTCTTCTGACCGAAACCACCGCCCTGCCGGGATTCACCGCCTATTTCTGCGCGCGGCGATCGCGCTCCGTGAGAATGACCGCCGTGAAACGTGACACGCCAGTCCAACAGCCACGAGAACGGCGGCGCTTCCCGTCGCACTCCCACGAAGACCACGACGGACAACAGCAGGGCAACGATCCATTCCCACCGAAATCCCGGTCGTTGCGTGGCGCGGTTCTTCAAGTAGGTCACCAGCGGTCGCCAGTTGAAGAAGGTGTGGATCACGGTGACGATCAGGAACAGCGCGCTGAATACCAGATGAAGGTCAAGCCACTCCGGTTTGGTCAACCCCCACATCTGCCAGTTCGTGTCGCGCGCCAGCCGCATGGATGGCGCGAGAAACAACCCTATGCCGCTGCCGACGAGGACGACAAACGCGAACGCGACGCACATCGAGGTCAGCGCTCGCCACGAAAAACGAGGTCTGGTTTGTTCGGTCATGTCGGTTCTTCTTTGATGGTTGGTTTGTTGTTGGTTTTGCGTGTCGTGGAGGTTCATCCAACTCGCACATGCGCCTTGCGACCGTACACCCGTTCAAAAGCCAGACAGAACGGACAGACGTTGCCTTCGACGTTCTTGACGACCCGAAACGCGACGCCGGCCTGACGCCGGCGCGCGTACCGACAGACCGGACAGGTCAGACAGACGTTGGCCAAAGCGCGATCCAGTCGGGTCGGTTTCATCATGATCAATGATCGCAGACATTTGCGCCGCTGACCAGCGAGCCGGCCAGATAGGTAGTCACGAGATTCTCCGGCGTGTCCACCGGCGCGCCGACGACCACCTTTACGCCACTCTGCGCGAACAACTGCTGGGCGCGCTGGCCCATGCCGCCGGCCAGGATGACGTTCGCGCCTTGCTCGTGCAACCAGCGGGGCAACACGCCCGGCTCGTGCGGTGGCGGGGTGAGATGTTTTGTGGACTGAATCCGTTTCGTGGCCGGGTCGGCCTCGACGAGCGCGAACTGTTCGCAGTGCCCGAAATGGGTGCAGAGTTTTCCGTTGGCTACAGGGATGGCGATCAACATATGTGTTTTTCCTTTGTGGTTGTGGTTTGGTTTCCGTTTCCGAAATCGAAAGTCGCGCCAG
This sequence comes from uncultured Verrucomicrobiota bacterium, assembly GCA_903825435.1. Classification (GTDB taxonomy): domain Bacteria; phylum Verrucomicrobiota; class Verrucomicrobiia; order Palsa-1439; family Palsa-1439; genus CAIKAP01. Next base: position 16,525 of record CAIKAP010000139.1, on the reverse strand, counting down.
CGCCGCAGGGACGGCACCGGTCGCCGAACGCCATCGCCAGCGCGGCAGCGGCGGGCGCGCCGGTGCAATGCGCGGGCACAAGCAGACCGGGATTCAGCCGCTGCAACTGCGCCACCGTCCACGCGAGCCGTTCGGCGCTTGCGGCGCGCAAGTGCATCCCGCCGATCACCGCTTGCAGTGGCGCGTTGCCGGTCAGGTCGCGGATGTGATCGAGCGTGTTGATCGCGCCGGCATGGGCGCAACCGAGCAGGACGATGACGCCGGTGCCGGTCACCAGATACAACGCCTGATCGTCCACGAGGGCATCGGGTCGCTGGCCGCTGGGATCGAGGAAGAACGGTTCCGGTTCGGCAACTTCCTCGTGGTGCCGGCGCGGCACGTAACCGGTCAGCCACGCGCCCGGCGCGATCTCGGTCGGCTGGCTGACGTAGCGGACCGACTCCATGTGTTGCGCGACCAACTCGCGCACTGGCCGGGGCATGCTGATTTCTTTGGCTGTCCCGCCACTCACACGATACCGGGCCGCCAACGCCCCGGCGTGCAGATAAAGTGGCGTATTGGCCGGTGCCGCCCATGCTGATGGCAGGCCGCCGGTGTGGTCGTAGTGGCCGTGACTGAGCGCGATCGCGTCCGCCCGCGCCAGTTCAATTCCTAGTGTCTGCGCGTTCGGGGCGAGTGCCGCGCCCTGGCCGGTATCGAACAATAGACGGGCGTCGCCGGTTTCGATCCAACAAGCGAAGCCGTGTTCAGTCCGCAAATCGGGTCGGTGCGCTGTATTGTCCACGATGACAATGACGCGGATCATGTGTTCCGTACGGTGGCTAGTGCGGCTTTCAGTGTGTTGGCGGCCAACAGCCCGCAATGCTGTGAGTGGTCCGGGATGTTGCCGGCGGCGGCGAGCACGTCGGCTTGCGAAATGGCCGCCGCTTCGGCCAGCGTTTTTCCGTTGGCCAAGGCTGCTGCGGCACTGCCACAACGCATCGAGTGGTCGCAACCGTCGGTGGTGAACGTCACGCGTTCGACGCGACCGTCTTTGACGTGCAGCCAGAACTCCATCGTGTCGCCACACGGCCCGGTGATCCGGGCGTTGGCGTTCGCGCCGCGCAACGGGCCGAAATTAGTCGGCACGATCCGCACCGGTTTCAGACTGGTGATTTCCATAGATCTTCCCAAACTTGGTGAATACTGGTGGCGGCCGGGCCGGCGCTGAACTCGACGACGGGCAGGCCGTTGACCTGCGCGGCGGTGACCGCCCGGTCGTAGGGAATCCGCGAGACAACGGTCGCACCAGCAGCGGCGACTTGTTGTTCGATCTGCCCGGCCATGGCGGGATTGATGTCCCACTTGTTGACGCAAACAAACGTGGGCACGCCGAAATGCCGGGTCAGCTTGAGCACCCGATCCAAATCGTGTTCGCCCGACACGGTTGGCTCGGTCACGGCCAGCACCGCGCTGGCGCCGGTCACCGAGGCGATAACCGGGCAACCAATCCCCGGCGGGCCGTCCACCACGATCAACTCCCGCCCGCTGCGTTCCGCGAGCCGGCGGGCTTCGGTGCGGACTTGGGTGACGAGCTTGCCGGAGTTCTCGCCGGCTGGCCGCAACCGGGCGTGCACCAACGGCCCGAACCGGGTGTCCGACACGAACCATTCACCGCAAACCCGTTCCGGGAAATCAATCGCCTTGGATGGACAAAACTCGACGCACACGCCACAGCCTTCACAGGCGATGGGGTCAATCGTGAACGTCGCTTCTCCCGCCTCTTTGCCGTCCATCTTCACCGCCTCGAACCGGCAATGCGCCAGACACGCGCCACAGCGACAGCAATCCGCCTGACAAATGATCGCTTCGTGGCCGCTGCGGAATTCGTGTCGGCTCTGGATCGCCGGATTCAGCACCAGATGCAGGTCGGCAGCGTCCACATCGGCATCGGCGAAGACGGCATTCTGCGCCAGCGCGGCAAACGATGCCGTCACGCTGGTCTTGCCGGTGCCACCTTTGCCGCTGAGGATGACAAGTTCTTTCATGGTGATCGTCTCAAGCCAGCGTCCAGTCCTCCACGTGGAATCCCGCTCCGTGCAACAACGCCAAGTCGGCGGTGTAACCTTGGCCGGGCGTGGTGAGGTAGCCGTTGGTGAACAGCGAGTTGGCGGGATACAGCGCCAGTGCCTGCAACGGACCAAGACAGGCTTCGCGTCCGCCGGCGATACGGAGTTCCCTGGTTGGATTGACGAATCGGAACATTGCTAACGCGCGCAGGACGTCAGCGGGGTGCAGGCGCGGCAGCTTCTCGAAGCGTGTGCCGGGCCGGGGGTCGTGCAGGTTGACCGGAATCGAATCGGCATCAACATCACGCAGCGCGAACGCCAGCGCCACGCGGTCCTCGATGGTTTCCCCCATGCCCAACAGGCCGCCGCAACACAGTTCCAGTCCGGCCGCCTTGACCGCGCGCGCCGTGGCCAGACGGTCGGCATAGGTGTGAGTCGTACAGGTGTTCGGAAAATGGCGCTCGGATGTTTCGAGGTTGTGATTGTAGCGATCCAGTCCGGCCGCCTTCAGGCGCTGTGCCTGTTCCAGCGAAAGTAATCCCAACGACAGGCAGACCTGAATGTTCACTGCGGCTTTGACGGCGCGTACCACCTCGCAAACCGCGTCGAGGTCCGCCTCAGAGGGCGAGCGGCCACTGGCGACCACACAATAGCGAACCGCTTTCTTGTGGGCGGCCTCGCGCGCGCCCGCGACAATCTCCTCGCGCGGTTGCCAGGGATAACTCGCAGTCGTGTTGGCCGTGGCCGATTGACTGCAATACCCGCAGTCCTCGCTGCAATCACCGCCACGCGCGTTGCGGATCACATGCAGTCGTACCCCACGCCCGAAGTGGCGACGGCGAATCTGAAATGCCGCCTGCAAGACCGTCAACAACTCGTCGTCCGTTGTGCGCAACAGCGCCAGCGCTTCGTCCGCCGTCAACGGCGTGCCGGCCAACACCTGTTCACTTCGGGCCAACCAGTTCATCGCGTTACCTCCGCCAGCAACTGCCGAAAATCCTCGCGCAATCCCGGTGTGACCGGGAGCACCGACTCACCGCGCGAATACGCCTCGGCAATGCGCCGGTCTTCGGGGATTTGTAGTCGTACCGGAATGCTTTCCGTCCGGCAGTATTCCACCACGCGACCATCACCGGCATCGGCGCGGTTGATAACGACGCTGAACGACCGCCCCAACTCGCGCACAGTCGCCACTGCCAGTTTCAAATCGTGCAGCCCGAAAGGCGTCGGCTCAGTGACCAACAAAACATGATCGGCATCTCGCACCGAGGCGACCATGGCGCAGGAGGTGCCGGGCGGGCAGTCAAGAATCGTCAGTCCGGTCGACGCGGCGTGGCGTTTCACGGCACGAATCACAGCGGGCGCGACCGGTTGGCCAACGTTGAGGCTGCCGGTCACGAACTCGACGCTGTTGCTTGCGCCTTGCTCGACAAACCCGATCTCGCGTTCGACTTCGTGAATAGCGCCGGTTGGACAAATCTTCGCGCAGCCGCCGCAACTGTGACAAAGCTCCGGGAACACCACCGCCTTGCCTTTGAGCAGCGCAATGGCATTCGACTGGCAGAGCCGGCGACATTCGCCGCAGCCGTCGCACTTCGCGGCGTCCACCATCGGCACCGGCAGCGTCACGGCGTCGTACTGCCGGATTTGCGGTTTGAGGAAGAGATGGCAGTTCGGCTCTTCCACATCGCAATCGAGCAACCGCACCGGCCCGTCGGCAGACAGCGCGAGGCATAACGCGACGGTCGTTTTGCCGGTGCCGCCTTTGCCGCTAGCGATGGCGAGTTTCATCCGTCCTTTCTCATGCCGGCTGTAGGCGCAACGCGTCTTGCGGGCACTGTGCCACGCACTGATTACATCCCGTGCAGCGGTCGGGGTTGATGGTGGCAACGTCCGCGAGTGTGATAGCGCCCGCCGCGCAGACCGGCAGGCACACGCCGCAAGCAGCACATCTCGCTGGATCAACCACGGCAACGAACCGGGTCAGTTGTTTCGGGAGCGGCAGCGTCAACGTACCGGCGGCCTTTGGCTTTGGCGTGGACAAAACCGGGGTCACGCCACTCGCCAGTCCCCATCGCCCCCCGGCACAGGGGCCGCGACCGCGACCCATTCCTCGACCTTGCCCCCGCAACATTCTCATGATGTTTCCATTTGGTTACGCCCAATGGCCTTCCACATCCGCACTGGTGGCTTGTTTCACTTCACCTTTTTGGAAACGTTCAATGGCCTCGCGGACCGTGCCGGTCGCGCCGGTCACGGCTTGGATACCGGCGACTTGGAGCGCGCGGAACGCTTTCGGGCCACAGTGGCCGGTGATGACAACCTCCACACCAAGGCGGGACACTGTTTCCGCTGTTTGGATGCCGGCCCCCTGCGCGGCGTTGAGGTTTTGCGTGTTGTCGTGGACAGTAAAAGCGCCCGTCGCCACTTCCACGACCACGAACCACGCCGCCCGACCAAACCGGGGATCGACCGGCGCGTCCAACGTTGCACCGCTGGAAGTGACAGCGATTTTCATTCGCGCGTCATCCGGGCACCACATTTGGGGCATGTTTTCTGCGCGCACGGCTCGCCGGGCACGTGCGGCACGTGTTCACCGCATTGCGGACACACGCACTGGGCGGGCGCGCCGCCGCGTCCACCTTGACCGCGCCGTTGACCGCAACCGCACGGGCCACGGCCCATTCCGCGTCCGCCGCCTTGTCCTTTTCCTTGTCCTGCTGGCATGGTGTTGTCTCCTTTTATAACGACCGGGCCACCCTCGATCCGTAGCGCCTTGCCATTGATCAGGGCGTCGGCCACTTTTTTGCGGGCGACCTCGACAATTCGCGCAAAGGTCGCCCGCGAAATCTTCATCTGCTCGGCCGCCTGTTCCTGGTACTGGCCATTTAGGTCGGCCAGCCGCAACGCCTCCAATTCATCCAACGCCAAAACCACTTCCTCCAAGAGGCGCAACGGCACGCCGGCGGGCTTGAAATAGATGGCGTCGGGCGCGCACCCAACATGGCGCTGGCAACACGGGCGCGACATTAGCGATCTCCAGTCGTCATCTTGATTGTGAGCATATGCTCAAAATATAGGTCTGTCAAGCGTCGATGCAGACGCGGTTACGGTGTGTTATGGATGATAGCCGGCTTAGCGCTGGCACCGCCACGAGAACAGCCCGACTTCAAACCAATCCAGCGCCAGGAAGTTTATTTCACAAGAAGTTTTCGGATCGACCGCAATTCCTTGCGGCGAGCCCTATCCGCTTCCGGATAATTCATCCTGAGTTGTTTCAGCGTGTCGAGGACGATCTGGGAAATGATCAGCCGGGCGTTCTCTTTGTCATCGGCGGGAACGATATGCCAGGGCGCGGTTACGGTGCTCGTTGCACTCAGGCAAGCCTCATACGCCTTCTGGTAATGCTTCCACTGTCGCCTTTCTTCGATGTCGGCGAGGCTGAATTTCCAATTCTTTGCCGGCGCATCAATGCGCATCAGGAAGCGCTTCCGCTGTTCTGCTTTTGACAGGTGAAGGAAGAACTTGATGATCTGGGTGCCGTTGCGGTGGAGATGCTTCTCCAAGTCCACGATGGAACGATACCGCTCGCGCCAAATCGTCTTTTCGTCGAGCAACTCATCCGGAAGCCCCTGGCTGCGGAGAATCTTCGGATGCACGCGAACGATGAGTACCTCTTCGTAATAGGAACGATTGAAGATGCCGATCCGCCCGCGTTCCGGCAGCCGGCAGGTCGTGCGCCAAAGAAAATCGTGCTTCAGTTCCTCAGCACTTGGCTGTTTGAAACTGAACACCTCGCAGCCTTGCGGATTGACGCCGGACATCACGTGCTTAATGGCGCCGTCTTTGCCAGCGGCGTCCATGGCCTGAAAAATCAACAGCACCGAATAACGATTGGAAGCGTAGAGCAGACTTTGCCGCTCTCTCAATTCCTTGATGTGTTCAGCGAGGATTTCCTGATAGTGCTCCTTCGACTTGTAGCAGGGCTTGACCCGCGTCGGCCATTGTTTGAGTTTGACCGTTTCGCCGGCCCGGACCCGGAAATGTTTGGAATTGATTTTCATCTTCATCCTTTCAGCAATACCCGTCGCGATGTTCGCGTCGGTCTATTTACGGGGTTCATCTTTACTAATCTCCTCTTCTGCCTGCCCCCAGTCCTGAACGGCTCGACCGTCCTGGCGACCTCGCTGCTCGTAAAGTTCATAGGCTCGCTTGGCGATCTGCGGGGTTACATCGACCGGTTTCTTGGCCACGGCGTTAAGAACGCGCCATTTGATCATCGCGACCTTCACGGCGTCGTTGACGACCAGGCATGCGACCATTGCATAAGCGAAAATCGCGAGCGGCTGCCACCACGGCAATGGCCGGAGTCCCGGCAGACCAACGAACGTCAGGACGGTACCTGTGAGCGCATCTGCCACAATGGCGGACAGGAAGGTCTTGCTGGGCATCGTCGCCCAAAACCAGTGGCGCTCCCGCGCAGACACGACGGAGAATACGGCAAAATAGAGCAGCAACAGAAAACTAAAGGTGTCGAGGGCATCGTTGTTGGTTGCCAAACCGAAATGTGACCAGCCGAACCACAGGAGAAGCAGCGTTTCGGCGACCATCGCGACACCCAGCACCACGGACACTGTGATAAAGCCTCCAATGTTCCATGTTTCCGGTTTTTTGGATGGGCGAACGTTGTCGGTGGCGAGGGAGATCTTCGCGAAGTCTGTCATGAAGACCAGCAATAGCATCGCAAAGGCGGAAACGACAAACTTGCCAGTCACTATGAACGCGATAGCCACGAAGGTCGCCTTCAGGATCGTCCGGCTGATCTTGTTAATGATCCAGGTCAGAATGCGCTGGTAGATCGTCCGCCCTTGTTCGACCAGCGCCACGATGTTCGTCAATCCCGGTTGAGTCAGGACGACGCTCGCGGCACCCTTGGCCACGTCGGTCGCGGTGCTGACGGCGATGCCGACTTCGGCTTGGCGGAGCGCGGGCGCATCGTTGACGCCGTCGCCCGTCATACCGGTGACATGACCCACAGCTTGCAGATTTTTCACAACGACATATTTGTCTTCCGGAAACACCTCTGCGAAGCCATCGGCATCCGCGAAAAGGTCAGCCGTCTTGTTGCCGGCCTGCGCGCTCGCCACTTTCAAATCCGCCACTCGCTTGATGTTGGGCAGTCCGACTCCTTGACCGATTTCACACGCGACTGCCAGCGCGTCGCCGGTAAGCATTTTTACCGGAACGCCGAGGTCGTGTAGTGTGGCGATGAGTTGTTTGGCGTCCGGCCGGGGTGGATCATACAACGACACCAAACCGACCAACGCGGGGGTGCCGGTTTCTGGGCCATGTGCCACCGCCAGCATCCGGTAGCCCTTCAATGCGGATTCGCTGACGCGCTTCTCCAACGCTTCGATGGCCGGGGGTTGAAGTCCGCAGGCTTCGGCGAGGGTTCGCACCGCACCTTTCATCACGCGAAAACGCTGCCCGTTCTGTTCGACCACGGCTTCCGTCCGCCGGTTTTTCGCATCAAATGGCGCGAAGGAGACGGGTGTGACCTTGGGAAGATTGTCGAAGACGTGCCGATCTTTCGCGGCGGTGAGGAACGCGTGGTCAATCGGGTCTTGGTTGGATTCCTGCGACGCGAGTGCGGCCGCGAAAAGCACGTCCGCTTCCGTCGCGTGCTCCAACGGAATCACACCGGTGACGGCCAATTGGTTCATCGTAATTGTGCCGGTCTTATCCACGCAGAGCACATCCATCGTCGCGGCATCTTCCGCAGCGCTGAGGCGCGTGACCAACACGCCAAGCTTCGCCAATTCCTTCGACCCGACGGCCATGCTGACCGTGAACATGACGGGCAGAGCGACCGGCACTGCGCTCATCAGTAGGACGAGCATGAGTGGAATCATCTCCATGAGTGGCACTCCGCGAACCAACGACAGTACGATCACCACGCCCAGCAGCGCGCCGACGATGACAAAGAGCCAACGGACGACTTTCGCTACCACCGCTTCGATGTGGAGTTTCGGACGCGCCTCCTGCACAAGTTGCGTCGTGCGGCCAAAGTAGGTCTTCGCTCCGGTCAGCATGACGACGCCGTTGCCTTCGCCTCGGTGGACGACGGACCCTGACGAAAGCACTTCACCTGGCTTCTTGTCCGCGTCCTTCGATTCGCCGGTGAGTGCCGACTGGTCAACACTCATCACTCCGGTCAAGAGCTTCACGTCCGCCGGGATGATGTCGCCGGGACGCATCCGAACAATGTCGCCGGGAACCAGTTCTCTGGCGGGAATGACCTGCCAGCTCGAATCGCGTCGGACACGCGCATTGACCTGCAACCGCTTCCGCAGTGCCGCCACGACACCGGCAGCCCGGCTCTCTTGCATAAAGCTTAACACGGCATTGATCACCAGCAGTGCTCCCACCACGATGAGGTCCGAGTATTTTCCGAGCACGGCGGACAGAACCATGATCAGTTCGAGCATCCACGCCGAGATTCCCCAAAACTTTTTTAGAAATGTGAGAACCGGGTGGCCCTTTTTTTCAGCCACCTCGTTGTAGCCGTTCTCTTTCCGACGGGTGTCCACCTCGGCGCGCGCAAGCCCGGTGTCGGGATTAACTTCGAGCGCCGTGAGCGTGTCGGGAACCGACGCTGAGGCGATGTCTGGCGCCTTTGCCGTTGCCGGCTTCGATGGCGAACTTCCTCCAACGGATTTCTTTGTGACCGTTTGCATGGTGACGATCCTCTACGGACCGGGCAATGTACAGCGGTTTGCCCGCTTTGGCTAACTCCCCGGTGCGCCGGTCGGAGATGCTCCAAGCCGTTTCTCAATTCCAGGCGAGGTAAACTTTTGGGAGGGTTCCAACTTGCAGGCTTTTCTCTGCCGAAGCAATCAAAGGGAAGGCGGGGCAGGCTGAGGAAGTCAATTCACCGACCGGCGTGCGGCAGCCGCACTTACCGGCTCCGCGGTTCTGTCATGATTGTCGAAGCATCGCAAATCTTACCGGCGCTACGCCTTGAAAGTCCACTTATCGCTTTGGCTGTAAAACCGGATCGGATCCCAGAAAACCAATTGCTCGATCTGGTCTTTCGGAGAGCCGCAGCTTGACCGAAGCCACCACGGCACGGCTGCGGACAGTCATTCCATCGTCTCGAATTCACCTCTCGTTCGCAATATGGCTTAATTCACTTGTCGAGCCGTCGCCCCGCAGCAACTCAGCGAAACCGGCCTCGTATAGCATTCGTCGGCAAGCGGCCACGTCCAACCCGCGGTGACCGGTGGTGTCGCGTTCCGTATCACGGGGATTGGCACCGGACTCGGCATAAACAGCGTTCGCGCCGGCGGTCAGCCCCAGCAGGTTCGGCTCGTGCACCGCGATATTGCGGGTCTCCCGACAGGCGAGACTCGCCAGCGCCACGACAGCGACCACCTGTGCCAACCGTAATTCCGTGATCTGCCCACGCTGACTCAGGGGCGACCCTGGCACCCAGACGCGACGCATCGCGGCATGCTGGAAACAGCCGTGCTCAATCCCCAACCACAACTGCTCCACCAACTCTGCCGCACTATGCTCCGGCCCAATCGGTTCGCAGCAGTAATACCAATCCAACCCCACTTCGCGGATGACACGGATGGTGCGTTGGCGTAGGGCCGGGTCCAGCGCAGTGTCCGTGCCCTCGCGTAACCGGCAGACGTGATACGCCCCGTTGACGCCCGCTGATTTCAACTCCCCGGCCTGAGCGGTGTCGAAATCGCCGATGTTGACCACCACCTGCGTGCCCTGCGGGAGCACTCGTTTGACCTCGCGGACCGTCTCCAGCAGTTGCGTGAAGTCAAACGTGTGGAGCGTCATCAAGAACAGAGCGAACAAGTCCTTGCCGGCTGCAAAACCACGTGACCGCTCAAGGATTTCCTCCAGCGACATCGTGTTTGCCGTGAATGTGGTATGGCCATCGCCAAGGCTGCAAAACTTGCATCGTCCGGGACACGGCCCGATCTCGACGCCGATCTGGCCCAAAATGATGCCGCGATTGGCGAACCGCTGGCGCGTGAGCACATCAGCGACACCCCGCAACGCGTGCGCCTCCCGCGATGTCGGCTCGCACTCCAGCAGTCGCTGGCACGCCGTGCGATCCGGCGCTTCGTTTGCCAAGGCCCGATCAAGAATCTCTTGGATGAATGGATCAATCTTCATGAATTTACTTTCTGTCTTCGACTCAAGCGCGGCCGGTAACGACCTCGCCGCATTTATGTATCTCCTCCTGCCATTTATCCACCTGCTGACCGGTTGAACCGAAGGACTTTTGCTTTCAGGCACGCCGCGTCACGAAAACGGATGTCGCCCCGGCAAGTAACAGTGCCATTCCCAGCGCGCAGACCAAGGCGGCACCGGTCGGCCAATCTCCCGCGTAAGAAGCCCACAACCCGACGATGCTGCTGAGCGTCGCCACCACCCAACCGATCAACAGACGCACTGGTAGCGAGTCAGCGAGAAACTTCCCGCACACCGCCGGGATGATCAGATAACTGAAGACCAGCAACACGCCGCCGATCTGCACGAAGCTGGTCACGACAAACCCGAACAGCACATAGAACAGAAAGTCCCACCAACGTGCCGCCCGCGGCAGTTCTTTGCCGAGCGTTAACGCGAGAAATTGCCGTCGAAACACGAAATGCACCACCGCGATCACCGCGTACAAGGCGAATGTCTTCCAGACCTCGACCGGTCGCACCAGCAACACTTCGCCAACAAGTGTCCGCCGCAGTTCCTCATTGCCCTCGGCGCTGCGGCTGAGCAGCAGGATGCCGAGCGCCGCCGCCACGACGTACACAATGCCAATCAACGCCTCCTGCGGCACCCGGTGGGTCTTCGTCTTCGTCACCGTGAAGATGCCGGCGCCGATAACGGTGAAGCTCGCGGCCCAGGCATACGTCTGCCAATCGTGCGCGTCGTGACCCAAGAGAATCGCCACGCAAGTTCCCAGCGCCGCGACCTGCGCCAGCGCGAGGTCCACGAAAATGATTTCGCGTTCGACGATGTGCAAGCCGAGGTACACGAGCAACCCCGGCAAGAGCAGACAGGCCAGCAACGGCCATTTCATGATTTGGAAAGCTTCAATCATTTCGCCAATCCTTTCGCGAGGGCGTTCACGATGTAGTCAATCAACTCGACGTACCCGCCGTCCGTGCCCTTCACGCCACCGGGATATTGGGCGACTGGCACGACGACCGCTCCTGTATCCGCCGCCACCGTATCGGCAGTCCTGCGATTCTGGTACGGCTCGACAATGACCACGCGCAGATGTTCGGCCTTCATCTTCGCCATGACCTCCGCGAGACTGGCCGGCGTGGGCGGGATACCGGGCTTGGGTTCGAGGAACAGATCAATCTTCAAGCCGAATCTCTCGCCGAAGTACGGCCACGTGTTGTGATACGCCACGACCTCTTTGCCGGCGAACGGCACGAGCAGCTTCCGCCACTCGGCCATCTTCGCCTCAATCCGCGCGTTGAACTTCGCGAGGTTGGCCCGGTACGTCTCCGCGCCGGCGGCGTCGCGTTTCGCCAACTCGTCGGCAATGCGCTGCGCGGCGATCTGGCCGTTGACCGGGTCGGTCATGAAATGCGGATTACCCATCGCGTGCACGTCGCCTTTCGAGCGATCAAGCGCCGTCGGCACTTCGAGCAACTGAATGCCGGGCGCGATGGCGATGCGGGTCAACTTGGGATTACGCGCGCCTTCGAGCAATGGCGGCAACCAGCCGATCTCCAGTTCCGCTCCGCCTTCCACAAGCACGTCGGCGTGCGCGAGCTTCACCACGAAGCTCGGTTTCGGGTCAACGAAGTGCGGGTCTTCCGTCGGTTTGGCCAGCGAGACGACTTCGACCCGGTCGCCGCCGATATCACGGGCGATGGCGGCCAGTTCCGGTGTCGTGGCGACGACGTTGAGTTTGGCGTGAACCGTATGAGCGGCCAGCAGGCCGGTCGTGATAATGGCAAAAATGTGTTTCATGTTGTCTCCTTTAGAATTTGTGCGCCGCGTGGGCGCCGAGCAGGAATTCGAGTTGCAGCCAGACCGAATGGGCGTCGCCAAACGCCTGGCCATGGTCATAGTTGTATTGCAGGCGGAGCTTCGAGAACTCCGTCAAATACCACGTCAAGTCCGGCGAAAGCCGGAACCGGTCACCGCGCAGCAGCGCGTCGTTCACATCGTTCGCGCCGTGGTTGCCGGAAACAAACTCGCCGCGCAACCCGGCCACCCAGCCGAGGCTGTAGCCCCATAACACCTGCGAGTAGAACCCCCAATCCTTCAGTGTCTCCGCCGGCAAAGACGCGGTCGGGTCGGCACCGGCATCATACCGGCGCAGCATCGCTTCGTTCTGCCACGACACGAACGGGAAACCGGCGTTCGCTTCCGGTGACTTCCATTTCCAGTACGAGTCCACGCCGTAGATTTGCGTGCGTGCGTCGGTGCCTGAATCGTTCGGTCCGAACGCGGCGGAACCTCCCAGTATGAGCGTTTGCGTGTCACCGATGTCAAACGACGACGCGAGCCGCGGCACGAACAGCAAATCGCCCGGCCCGCGCAACCCGCGATCCAGCGGCGTCCGTCCGTAGGTGTTGTCGGTATCGCGGAAGCTGAACGTCGTGCCGCCGCCGCCGTTGAACACGCCGAGCGTCGCCTCCGTAAACCACGGCGTCGGCGCGAGCCACGAGAGTTGCGCGCCGAGGTTGCGCAAGCCGTCGCCACCGAGCACGCGGTTCATAATCAACGGTTGATCCACGAACGCCCACGCATGCGGGTGCTGCTGGTTCTGCCTACCGAACGCGGCGAAGAACTGGCCGGCTTTGAGTTGCAGGTTGAACGGCAGGCTCGTCGTCTGGCCATAGACTTCCTCCAACTCGATTTCGGTTTCGTTGTTGTTGTCGAGCTTCAGCACGATGTTGGCGAAGCCTTTCAAGTACGGGTCCACCGCACCATCAAGGGAGATTTCGGCATTGCGCAACGAGAACCCACGCTGCGATGGATCGTGGTCGCCGAGATTCAGTACCGAGTCCACCTTCGGCTCCGTGGACCAACCGGCGTTGACCACGGCGTCGAAGCTGATGTTCATGTAGGCGTTGCCGGAACGCGCAACGGTGATGGGCTGTGACGGTGACCACGCCGCAGCCGGTACCAGTGCGGGCGTGGCAGTTGCCGGTGGCGGTGCGGTCTTCTGGGCTTCCAATTGCTGGATTTTCTCCTGCATCTGCTGCATTTGCTGTTGCATCTGCAACATCTGCTTCTTGAGCGCGTCGAGTTCGGAATTCTCGGCGGCGAAACTAACGCCTGCCGGCAGGGCCAGCAGGATACAAAGTAAAACGATTTTCATTTTCCTCCTGAAAGGGTTTGCGCCGGCGGCGTTATGCGCGCCGGCAGTTCAATTCAAACAACCAAACAACGTCCGAATCTATGTGGACGTTTCAGGAGGGGCGCGACTGGCCGTGGGTAGGAACAACGCAACAGGCACTGGCGTACGGAACGATGGCATCACTGTGGTAACTACGATGGACAGAAGGCACGGAACCAATGGCTCCGCCGGGGTGTCAGCCACCCCGCTGAGGTGCCACGCACAGGCTGGGCACTGGTGATCGTTCGTCAATCCACCATGTTCATGATGGTGGAGAACGCCGATCACGACCGCCACACTGAAGTACAACACACAGAGGACGGCCGTTGTGACGCGCGTCTTCATGTTACGACGCGATACTGGCGGCGACACACAGTAAAGTCAAGTATCGCTCCGCGCATTGAGGCCGGTTCAGCGGTCACCTGCGCTAAAACAGTTATGCCTTGAACGTCCACTTGTCGCTTTGGCTAAAGAACTGGATCGGATTCCAGAAAACCAATTGCTCGATCTGGTCTTTCGGAAAACCCCGGCGGGCCAATTCCTGAACCACTTTCGGCACCCCCAGCGGATCGGATCGGCCCCAGTCACACGAGGAATTGATCAGCAACCGGTCGACGCCATATTGCTCCACGATGTTGGCCGCCCGCTCTGCCGTAAGCTTGGTGACGTAGTACACCGTCAGCCCGCGCCAGTATTTCGTCCCGGCGAACAGCGGCATGGTTTCTTCGGTGTTGTGGTCAAACAGCGTCCGGGCAGGATCGAGGCATTCTTCGGCAACCACCTTTAGCGTGCGCGTGCTGCCCGCCTGTTTGTACTGATGCGGCAGGTGAATGAGAGCCGGCAGGTTAAACTTCTTGGCCAGCCGCAACTGGGCGCGCAGGGCAAATTCCTCTTCATCGGTCTGACGGTCGAACCCGATCTCGCCGATGCCGACACAGGTCTCCCGCTGGCAGTATTGCTCCACGACGGGGATTACTTCCTTGGCCAATGGAGCGTTGTTGGCTTCACGCGGGTTCATCGAGATGCACGTGAAATGCTCGATGCCAAATTGCTTGGCCCGCTGCGTTTCCCAGCCGATGATCAACTCAAAGTAATCAATAAAGGTGCCAACGTTGGTGCGCGGCGCGCCGAGCCAGAACGCCGGTTCGACAACCGCTTCGATGCCGGCCAGAGCCATTTGCTGGTAGTCGTCCGTCACGCGCGCGGACATGTGAGTGTGGGGATCAATGATGCGCATTGTGGTTTCGCCTGTTGTACAAGTTAATGTCATCACTGATTCACCGCACGGGTTCGTGTGATTTCCGACCAGTGACTTTCCCGTACGCCCGGCAAAACGGGCAGACGTGCGATTCGACAGTCTTCACTAGCCCGAACGCCAGCCCGCGCTGTTTCGTTCGCGCCCGCCGACAGACGGGACAGTTGGCACACACCCGTGCCAGTTTTCGGTCCAACGCCGTGATTGAAGGCTGACTCATGGCGTACAGCATGACCAATTCGCAGGCGCCCGTAAAGCCGGAACTCTGGTCGCCGGTCCCGTCACGGCACCTGAACAACTACGACATGGAACTCGGTAAGTTGCTGACCGCTGGCGTGGACATTTGGCGCTGAAAGCATACTTCCGTTGATATTGTAACCTTTTCGGGCTTTGCGGCTCCATTCAGGCAGAACCAAAGGAAGAACCAACACATGAGCAATCTTATTGAAGCTACAAGCGAAACTTTCGGGCAGGAAGTGCTGCACGCCAGCGCGCCGGTCCTGGTGGATTTCTACGCGCCGTGGTGCGGGCCGTGCCGGATGCTGGCGCCGATGCTGGAGAAATTGGCAGACGAGTTGGCTGGCCGCGTCAAAGTGGTGAAGGTCAACGTGGACGACGCCGGTGCCGTGGCCGAGCACTACGGCATTACCGGCGTGCCAACACTGATGATCTTCAAGGGCGGACAGGTTGTTGACACGATGGTCGGCCTCTCGTCGCCGCGCGCACTGGTGGAAAAACTCAAGAGCATGGCGCCCGCCGCGCCAGTCCCCGTGGGAGCGTGACGCGATGGGGCTTCTCAGTTTCCTGTTGGGTGGTGCCGGCAGCACTGAGCCGCTGGCAGATGTTCAGGCCAAGGTGCGGCAGGGGCAGGCGGTCTTGATTGATTGTCGGGAGCAGGGCGAATGGGACGACGGGCACCTGGGCGAAGCGCAGTTGCTGCCGCTGAGTAAACTCCGGAGCAATCCGTCGCTCGCGAACCAGTTACCGAAGGACAAACCGGTTTACCTGCACTGTCGAGCAGGTGGTCGGGCCACGCTGGCTGCCAGGTTGTTGAAGAAACTCGGCTACGATGCGCGGCCATTGCGTCAGGGTTTTGAAACACTGGCGCGGAGCGGCTTTACTCGTGCGACCTAGTCCTGGCACAAAAATGGTAAATCAAAGTTCAAAAGGTTTTGTTGTAACCTTTCGTCTACCGGCGGCTCAGTGGAAGGTGAAAGGAAATGTGAAATGAGCATTGCAATTGGAATCGTAATCGGCGCGTTGGCGGGGTTCGCCAACTACAAGTTCATCGGCTGCGCTACCGGGACCTGTCCGTTGAGCAGCAATCCGTGGATCGCGACGATCTGGGGTATGGTGCTGGGTGGGTTGATCGGCGGCTCGTTTCGCGCCGTTCGATAAAACCAAAGGAGAAATCAAATGACGATTGAACGTTATATTCGCATCATCGCTGGGTTGTTTATCCTGATCAGCCTTGCGCTGGCACACTGGGTCAGTCCGTACTGGCTGTGGTTTACCGCGTTTGTTGGGGCCAACCTGTTGCAGGCCGGGTTCACCAACTGGTGTTTGATGGAAGACATCCTGAAGAAACTCGGCGTAGGCGGCTCGTGCTGTTCCACGGGCAAGGCCGATTCCAAGGGTTCCTGCTGTTGCACCGAGGCCGGTAAGTGAGACCAAGCTCCGCCATCACTATCGCCCTGGCTGCGTTACTGGTCAGCGGGGTGCACGCCGCCGATGCACCGCGCCCGTTGAGTCTCGACGCCGCCGTGAAGTTGGCGCTGGAGAAAAGTCCTGATGTGGCGACCGCCCGCCAGCGGCTCGCCGCGGCCCGTG
>CAIKAP010000138.1 GCA_903825435.1 uncultured Verrucomicrobiota bacterium | reverse complement strand
GAGTGTAGGGAAAAGATGGCGTTGAAGATGGTGGAAGATCGCGGTCAGTTCATGCATAACTCTGAGACGCTTCCCCTTGCATCCCGTTCAAATCCATCGCCGAAAAAGCCCGCAAAAGCGAGTTTTGCAAGAACGTCAATCATGAGAACAATCAGGACAATCGGAGTGGCGCTGGTGACAGTTGGCTTGTTCGCACTCGTGGCATCCGCTGGTCGGATTGTCTGTCCACGCTGTGGCGGCAATGGCGTGATTCCCGGCCCGGTACTTAACGGAATTCAGAGTTATTATGGCTGTACGGAATGCGGTGGTTACGGAGGCGGTGGTGCAGCGGGAAGGCCGGGCAGGGGGTGGAAGGAAGTTCCGGATTCGCCACAGCAAGAGATGCAAAACAACACGACTGCCGATGACGAGGCAGCAAGACGAGCCGCAGAAGCCGAGCAAAAAGCCGCCGAAGCCGCGCGACAACGCGCGCTCGCGGAAGCGCAACGGAAACAAGCTGAGGCGGATGCCCAGCGACAGGCCGCGTTCGAGAAAGCAAGACAGGATGCCTTGAACAGCATGAGAGGCATCACCGAAAACGAGCTTGGCCTCAAAGGCGTCAGCACCGGCGGCGATCTCGGACTCAAAGGCATTGGCGAAACGAAACCAGACAATCTTGGTCTGAAGGGCCTCGGAGAAACACCGGTGGTTCATCCAACGGCTCAGATGGAGGAGACCGTCGCCGTCTCGAACCTCTTGAGCCATTCGGCTGCGGACACGAAAGATAAGATCGCGGAGTTCCTTTTCCCAGTCCGTTCCATTTTCCCCAAGAACCCCGATAAACCGCTCCTCAATCCGCTCATCGAGAAGGCAAAAGTCGCCAGCCTGCCCAGCCGGGGAGAAACCGTTGATGACTTCGTCGCGCGTTTCAGGAAAACCGATCTCTTCAAACAGATCGAGCCGCTGTATAACGCGGAGATTAAACCGTGGGGCACCGGCAAGATGTATCCTCGCGGGACATACCCGGACGTTGACAGTTTTGTGGACGAGACAATCGCCCGCATGAGCAGTGAATACGTTTCCGGAGTCCGGGACGCCTGCCGCAAGGCAGTCGAAACCATGAACGCCGAGTGGGCGAGGATGGAGCAGTCGGGGATGATCGCGCACGGCGAGGACCTCAATCAGAGGGAAAAACAGGACGTTCTCTATGAGAATGCCATGATGTCCATCCGACATCGTGTCTATGAGCAACTCGGCAAAGACATCGGTCGCGTCATGACGCGCGACCAGGTTGCCCTCGACCGGCTCAAGGAGAGGATTCCCGAAATGCAGCGACAGAACCGGGAGACGCTGCCGGACCTGGTGAAATACCTATTCCCGCCGGACAAGCCATAACCAACAGGAGAAATGCTATGAAAACCAACCTACTCGCAGCCGCATCATCGTTAGTAATCGTATTGTTGCTCCAAGGCTTGCCCGCTGGTGCGCAATCCACCGACATTCCGAGCGAAGCCCGGAAACATTTTGTCATGGGCACAACCCTCTACAAGGACGCCAAGACACAATCTGATTTTGCTGAAGCTGCCGCCGAATACCTGCAAGCCGCCAACCTCGCTCCCCAGTGGACGGAGGCACGCAACAACACGGCGGCGATGTTCGAGTCCGCCGGCGACTACGCCAAGGCCATCGAAAATCTGAAAATCTACCAGCAGTTCAAACTTCCCGATGCCGAGGCGCAGGCGGTACAGGAAAAAATCTGGGGCCTTGAGGCCAAACAGAAGAAGGCCGAGAAGAATAAGGAACAGGTGGCACAGAAGGCGGCGGAAGAAAAAGCGAAGGAATCCAGCCCGGAAGCCGTGGCTGAGCGGCAAAAGAATAAAGATCAGGAACTCATCAAAAGTCTGAATGGGGCGAAATATGTCTTTCAGGAGAAGGTAGGGGTTGGAGATGAAGTTGTGTTAAGATTTGAACACGAATTTGTCATCAGAGGAACTACGCTTGTACAGAGGCGCCGTCTCGCATATAAAAACACGACTGCGCCTACGAACCCGGTCGGACAATGGGAAGAACCTATAGAGATGCAAATCGTCGGACGCAAAGCCGAGAGGCGCTTCGAAATGTTTTACCAGAAAGGGGGATCGGCGGGTTTTATGATCAACACATTTATTATCAGCGAAGATGCCAACAGCATCACTTGGACTACTGACTCGCACGAAGTAGACGGAAGCCGCCCGCACACTTCCATCATTAATCGTCAGTAAAGGAATGCGGAAGAGTGTCGGGTACATTTAGGGGAAAATCAGGTCGTAGAGTCAATTTTTGAAGCTGTAAAATAAACGGGTGCGGTGCCCCGGTGGATCGCTTGCTCGTTTCTACCGCATCCACCTCATCACGCCGTAGCTGGAACAAGCCGAGTCAGACGAGACGCCACACGCGGTACTCCCGTGGCAACTCGGAACATTTGCCTAGCTTGCGCGCACCGGGTGCTGTGCGCGACATTTGCATTCCTCCGCTCTGCTTCATTGGAACATGTAGGCGGGTAGGAAGTAGAGCTTGCCGTTTTGGAGCTTGGGCAGGTTGGTGGGGCCGACTTGGATTTGGATCTTCGACGCCTTGCTCTCACCAAAGATGCGGAACAGATGGCGGAAAGAGAACGGGGCGCGGTAGGTGATGACTTTGGCTTGTTTAATCTTCGCCAGTTCCTGGGCCTTCGCGATGGCGTCATCGAAGTAGCCGAGGCCGTCAATCAGTTTGCCTTTGAGAGCCTGGTTGCCGGAGAGGATGCGGCCGTCGGCGAGGGTGGTCTTGAGTTTGTCCACGTCGAGTTTGCGTTCCTTGGCGACGATGCCGACGAACTTCTCGTACACCTCCATGATGAGGGTGTTGACCATCTCTTTTTCTTCGGCGGTGGGTTCGCGGGTGGGATTGAGGATGTCTTTGTATTTGCCGGATTTGAAAGTGTAGGATTTGATGCCGACTTTGTCCATGAGACCACCGAAGGTAAAGCTCTCCATGATGACGCCGATGCTGCCGGTAATGGTGAGGTCAGTGGCCATGACGTGGTTGCAGCCCATCGCGGCGTAGTAGGCGCCGCTGGCGCCGACGGATTCCATACTGGCGACGATCGGTTTGTGATGTTCGTCGCGCACTTCGATGAGCGCCTTGTAAATGGCGTCGGAGGCGACGACTTCACCGCCGGGGGAGTTGATGCGGAGGACGATGGCTTTGACGTATTTGTCTTCGGTGGCTTGGTCGATCTGGGCCTTCAGGTCGCCGACCATGCCTTCGTCGCTGACTTCGCCGTCGTAGGCGCCGGAGATGACGCCGTTGAGGTAGATGACGGCGATCTTGTTGTGGGTGTCGGTGTCACCCTGGATGTACACTTCCTCGAAGCGATGGTGGCGAGTTCCTTCCAGGGAGGTGGTGCCACTGCCGAGGAGCAGGGCCAACAAGGCGAAATTGGCGAGCACGCTCAGGAAAAGGAGAAACGTGGTGATGACCGAGTAGACGATCCAGCCTGTGCGTTTCGGCGCAGGTGTTTGGGCAACGGGTGGGATGGGCTGTTCCATGACGGCAAGGATGCCGTACGCTGTGGTGTCTCGCAAGCGTAATCTTGGCTGAAGATTTCGCTTTGCAAGGGGGCGGTGGTTTGTGTAATCTCCGCAAACTTTTGTCGTTTCCACCCCGAAAAGAGAAAGACGTTGAAAGGAATAATAAAAACATGACATCATCGTTGAATAAAGCTATGCAGCGCCTCACACGAGGCAGTTCAAAGCGTCAGGCGATCGTCGCCGTCGCGCTTTGCGGAGTCACCCTTCTCGCCGCCCAATGGGCGCGCGCGGCGGAAGCGGCCACAGCCACCAGCGAGAAAGTGTTCAAGTTCTTCGCCTTCATGGACCCGACCAATACGCATTACAGCAGCATGGAACGGTACGCGCTCTGGGGCGTGCTCGGCGTCGCATTTGCCGGCTTGGCCTACGCGTTGCTGCTGGTGAAACAGGTTGTTGCTGCGGATACCGGCACGGAGAAGATGCAAAAAGTCGCCACCGCCATCCGCGAAGGCGCCAATGCCTATCTCAAAAAACAGTTCAGCAAAATCATCTGGCTGATCATTGGGCTGACTGGCGTGTTGTACTTCACCGCGCTCGACAACGGCCAGGAAGTCGCCTTTGGCCGCGCGTTCGCGTTCCTGATGGGCTCGCTGTTCAGCTTCTGCGTCGGGTACGTCGGAATGCACTTCGCCACGCTCGGCAATCTGCGCGTGGCAGCGGCCGCGCGGACATCATTTGGCGGGGCGCTACAGGTTGGTTATCGCACGGGGACGATTACCGGGATGTTGACGGACGGTCTTGGGCTGCTTGGCGGCACCTTGATCTTCATGGCGTACGGCGAAAAGGCGTATGAAGTTCTCCTCGGCTTTGGTTTCGGCGGCACGCTCATTGCGTTGTTCATGCGTGTTGGCGGCGGCATCTACACCAAGGCGGCGGACGTCGGCGCCGACCTCGTCGGCAAGATCGAAGCCGGCATTCCTGAAGACGATCCCCGCAACGCGGCGACCATCGCTGACAACGTCGGCGACAACGTCGGCGACTGCGCCGGCATGGCGGCGGACATTTTCGAGAGCTACGAAGTCACGATTGTGGCGGCGATGATTCTCGGCTACGCCTCGTTTGGTCACAAGGGCGTGATTTTCCCGTTGCTGGTGCGCGCCATCGGCGTCATCGGCTCGATCATCTCCACCTACAGCGTCCGCGCGAAACCGGAAGACACCGGCGACGTCGCGCTCCACGCCGTGCACCGCGGTTTCCTCATCGGCTCGGTCATCAGCGTCATCGGGTTTGTGTTGCTGGGGCTGGGTTATCTGAGGTTCGATGCGGCCTACCTCCTGCAATACCCGCAGGCGGCGGCTGGGTTCAAGGGCGGCGTCAATGCGTTGCCGTTCTGGGCCAACTTCGGGATGGCCGGGCTGGATCTGCGGCCGGCATGGACGTGTTTGATTGGCGTGATCCTCGCGGTGGCGTTGAATAAATGCACCAGCTACTTCACACACACGACGCACGCACCGGTGAAGTCCATCGCAAAGGCATGTCAGACCGGTCACGCGACGAACATCATCCAAGGTCTCGCCGTTGGTTATGAATCCGCAGTGTGGGCGACCATGATCATCGCGGCGGCCATCGGCGCTTCCGTGGCAATTTACGCGAACACCTCACCGATCTTCGTCGCCTACGGCGTCGCCATGTGCGGCATCGGCATGTTGACGCTGACCGGCAACACGATCTCGATGGACGTATTTGGTCCCGTGGCCGACAACGCCAACGGCATCGGCGAAATGGGTTACGACAAGGAGGAAATGGGCGAGGAGAAATACAAGAAGGCCCGCCAGATTCTCTCCGATCTCGACTCCGTCGGTAACACGACGAAGGCCGAGACCAAAGGCATCGCCATCGGCTCGGCGGTCATCGCGGCTGTGTCGCTGTTCGCCAGTTTCATCGCCGTCATGACGATGGGCAGCGAAGAAAAGATAAGTGAAATGTCCACGGAAGCCTACAATCGCGTGGCCGGTATGCTCACCGTGGCGGACCCGACGCTGTTCATTGGATTGCTTATCGGCGGCGCGGTGCCGTTCCTGTTCAGCTCGATGACGATTCGGGCCGTGGGACGAGCCGCGTTCCTGATCGTGAAGGAATGCCGCCTCCAGTTCCGTGACAAGGAGATCTGGGAAGGCCGCAAGACGCCCGACTACGCCCGCGTGGTCAGCATCTGCACCACCTCGGCGCAGAAAGAGCTCATCGGCCCCGGCCTCCTGGCGATTATGGCGCCGTTGTGTGTTGGCTTCCTGCTCGGACCGCTGGCGCTGGCGGGATTCCTCGCCGGTATGATTGTGGTTGGCCAGATGATCGCCGTGTTCATGGCCAACGCGGGTGGCGCGTGGGATAATGCGAAGAAGAGCATTGAAGACGAGCCGCGCACCAAGGACACCGGCAAGGGCAGCGAGAAACACAAAGCCGCCGTCACCGGCGATACCGTGGGCGATCCGCTCAAGGATACCGCTGGTCCCGCGATCAATCCGTTGATCAAGGTCATGAACATGGTCAGCTTGCTGATGCTGCCGATCGTGTTGAAGTTCCACAAGGTGGAAGGCCTCGCCGACAGTGGCAAGTCGCCGTACTACATCGCCATCATCATCGCGGTGATCGGTCTCGCAGCCATCGGGTGGGCTGTCAACCAGTCCAAGCGCGACACGCCCGAAATGGCTGCGATGGAAAAGGAAGTCGAGAAAGCCTAAACACTCGACGTTCTTGCAAAACTTCTTTTAGTGGATGGCGATTGGAGTGGAGATGGCGAGCCGAAGGTGTGAAAACAGTTTTTCCAGAGGCCCTTCGGCTTACTTTTACGATGGGCGACCATGCTCCGCCCTTGGCGTCGGCCCG
>CAIKAP010000137.1 GCA_903825435.1 uncultured Verrucomicrobiota bacterium | reverse complement strand
GAGTGTAGGGAAAAGATGGCGTTGAAGATGGTGGAAGATCGCGGTCAGTTCATGCATAACTCTGAGACGCTTCCCCTTGCATCCCGTTCAAATCCATCGCCGAAAAAGCCCGCAAAAGCGAGTTTTGCAAGAACGTCACAGTAACGGAATAAAAAGGGGCGCGAACTTGTCGCCCCCTCGTCTGAGGCACCGCGAAGCGCCTGTGGAGAGAGATACGCCAAGCCGCGCCCTCGCGTGTGCGTGCGCGGTTGGTCTCTCCACTTGAAAACTCGCAGTTTTCAGACGAAGCCGTAGCCGTGCTACGCTAATTATTTTAGTTTTTTGTTTTGGTCAGTTCGGTGTGTCTCCAATTGCTTTGCATTTTACGCTGTGCATGGGAGACTTGGCAAGATTACTTCGATATTCAGCCAACTGGCAGTCATCGTTGGTGTAAGAAATGGGATTGGGTTTGGTTTTGACAGCCGGCGAGGCTCGGCTTAGAGTTGCACCAGTTCCATGAGATTGTATCTATATTACGAGAATGTCGAGCATCCGCTGGCAGTGGAGATTCCCGACCACGAGGTGGATGGATTCCTACGGGAGTACGAGGAGGCGCTGCACGACACATCGGTGGAATCGTTCCAGTGGAAGAACTCCAGCTTCCGCATCGGCGGCCTACTGGCGATCTTGCAGGAACGGCACGCAAGTTTGTCGTGAAGAGAATACTGAAATGCCTGTGCCTCGCGCTGGCGCTGTTGTCGGTCGCCGCGACAATGGATGAAATCCGCCTATTTCGCGCGGGAGAGGCGACGTTTACCGACAAGCTTTACGACGTGACGGAACGCCAGCTCGCCGAGTTCCTTCAGAAGTTTCCGTCATCATTGCGCGCTGACCGCGCACAACTACTGCTCGGCCGCGCACAACTTCAGCAGGGCAAATGGCAGGCCGCAGTCGAGACTTTGCAGGCGGGGCAAAAACGCTGGCCGGACAAGACGCCTGACACGTTCCGGTTTTGGCTGGCCGAATCATGGGCGCGTGGCGGAAAGTTTGCGGAGGCCGAGCTGTTATACCGCGAGGTGGTAGAGAAATTCTCGCAGAGCGAGTACCGCGCGCTGGCGTGGTACGGGCTGGCATTCGCGCAGTTCAAGCAGGGCCGGTTCGACGCGGCCAATGCAACGCTCGACCGCCTAACGAAACTGGAAGCGGGTAGCATCCGCTCTCGGACAGAACCCCCGCTGGAAATGGATCTGTTGCGGGGACAGATCGAGTTGGCACGCGGACACATCAAAAAGGCGGAAATCGTGTTACTGGGACTAATCCAGAAAGCGCCGGAATCGCGACCCGCGTTCCATGCGCGGTTGTGGCTTGGCGAATCGTTGTCACGCCGCCTGCAATTCGATCCGGCGGCGGCGCAGTTTGACACCATCACGCAAGCGTTCCAGACTAAACCAAATCAACCCGTGGACGCGGCATTGGCCGCGGAGGCGTGGTATAGCCTCGGCTGGATGCGCTGGCAGCAGGGACAGTTTGGCGAGAGCGTGGATGCCTTTGCCGGTGCGTTGAGCAATGCAACCAATCCGATGTTGCGACGCGACGCGTTATTAAAGCTGAGCGAAGCCTGTGTGCGTGCCGGCAAGATTGACGACGGGGTGACACGGCTGCGGCAGTTTGTGAAGGCGTACCCGAAGGACGATTTGGTAGAGCAGGCGCAGATGGGCGTTGCTGACCTGTTGTACGGACACGGTGAACTGCGGGCGGCGTTGGTGGAGTACATACAGTTCATCGCGCAGTATCCGAAAAGCGATCTACTGGCGAAGGCGAATGCTTACGCAGGCTGGTGCGCTTGGAAGACGGGGCAACTCACCGAGTCCAGCCGTTTCTTCGAGCAGGCGGTGGAGTTGTCGAAAAGTCCGACTATGGTCTCTGAATCGTTGTTCAAACTGGCAGATGTACAGTTCGCGCTTGGACAGTACACCAACGCGACCGCCAGTTATCAGCGCCTGATTGAGAAGCATCCCGACACGGCTGCGCTCGACCGGGCGATGTTCCAACTCGGCCAGGCGCAACGCCGCTCCCGAAACGACGAAGGTGCCACCGCCACGTTTGCGTCGTTGGTTGTTCGGTTTCCGGGCAGCCAGTTCGCGGCGGCGGCGCAGTTTCACGTTGGCCAGATCGCCGCGTCGCGCGGCCGTGAGGGGGATGCGCGCATGGCGTTCGCTATGACGGTCTCGAACTTCCCCGATACCTCGTGGGCGAAGGAAGCATCGTTGGCCATCGGCGAATCGTATTACCGAGAGGGGAAGTACGACACAGCACTGGCCAGCTTCGACACGCTTATCGCCAACAACTCCGACACCGAACTAACGCAGCGGGCATTCTACCAGCACGGCCGCTGCCTAGTGAGGAAGGACCAGGCCGACAAGACGCTCACCGAGTTCATCGATTTCCTCGCCAAGCAACCCAACGCACGACTGGCGTCCGACGTGCAGTTCTGGATTGCCAGCCATTGCCTGGAGAAGAAAGATTACCTAAAGGCTCAGGAACAGTTCCAGTCGCTGGCGAAAAACTACACGGCTAGCCCACTCGCCGATGCCGCGCAGTACTACGCTGGGCGCACCGCGTACCTGCGCCAAGACTACAAAGGCGCCATCGAGTTGTTCGAGGCAGTCTTGAAGAACTTTACGAATTCCACATGGAGTGCCGACGCGCGGTTCGGACAGGGCGATGCGTTGAGTGAACTTGGCCAGTTTGACGACGCGCTGACGGTGTTCGAGAACCTGATCAAACAATTCCCCGATCATCCGTTGGTCGGCGAGGCGCAGGGACGCAAGGGCGATTGCCAGTTCACGCTCACCCGCTACGACGAGGCGCTCGGCAGCTACCGCAAGGCGCTCGATGTCGCCCACGACACCGCGATGCGCAATCAGGCACTCTTCAAACTCGGCCAGTGCCAAGAGAAACTGAACAAACCCGACGACGCCATCCAGTTCTACGCCCGCGCCCTCTACGAGAGTGCCGCCGCGTCCGACATGAACGAATCGCCAGAACGGTTCTGGGCTTCGAAAGCCGCCCGTTCCGCCGCCGCGCTAAAGGAACAATCGCAACAGTGGCGCGACGCCATCACGCTGTACCAGAAACTAGGCGAAGTCTGTCCCGACCTGAAACCGATGGCCGAGGACCGCATCCGCCGCATCCGCATGGAACACGTCATCCTGTTCTGAGTTGAAAAAAATGTCCTATTCCGTTACACGAGGAGAACGCGCATGTTGACACTGATGTTCAAAGGTGGGCCATTGATGTGGGTGATCGCCCTGCTCGGGGTGATCGCCCTAATTATTTTTATGGAGCGCCTCCTCCTATACCACCGCTCCCAGATTCACGCGCTGGACTTTGCCGGCGGCGTCCGTAATGCGCTGCGCCGCGGCAATGTCCCCGAAGCCGTCGCCATCTGCGACGAAACCGCCGGGCCGGTCGCGCGGGTCGTCAAGACCATCGTCACACTCCACCACCTGCCTGTCGCTGAGATCCGCGAGGCGGCGCAGGACACCGCGCGCTCCGAAGTCGCGCGCCTGGAAAAACGGCTCGTCGTGCTCGCCACCATCGCGCAGGTCGCGCCGCTGATCGGGTTCCTCGGTACCGTCATGGGTATGATTCAGATGTTCCGCGAAATCCAAGACAAGGTCCTCCCCAGCCCCGGCCAACTTGCTGGTGGCGTCTGGGTAGCGTTGTTGACAACGGCTGCCGGGCTGGCCGTCGCCGTGCCGGCTTATGTCGGTTACAACTACCTCGTCAGCCGCGTCCAACAACTCGTGCTCGACATGGAGAAGGCCGCCAACGAAATCGTCAACCATCTCACCCGTTGCGACGAGACACCCGCCGCCCCGCCGTCATGAGGTTCCAGACCCATTGCACGGTCGTCAAGGGACCGGTTGATCCTGCGCCTATGGTGGACGTGGTGTTCCTGTTGTTGATTTTTCTCGTACTGAGTTCACCACTGGTGTTGCAGCCCGGCATCGGCGTCGTGGACCTACCAGCGTCGAACACACCCGCCGCCGCATCGTTCCAAGGACTCGTCGTCACCGTCACGCGCGACAACCTCATCTTTTTCAACAACCAGCTCACCACGATCGACAGCCTTCACCAATCCCTACGCATCGCCGCCGGCCAGTTTCCGCGTCAGGAACTCATCATCAAGGCCGACCGCCAAGTCCCACACGGCACCGTCGTGCAAGTCATGAGCCTCGCCCTCGAAGCCGGCATCACCGCCGTCAACTGGGCCACGCGCCCCGAAATCCCGCCGCCCACCGCAGGGAAGTGAGGCATGACTCTGTCCCGTTTCCGCGTCAGCGAGCGGCAGGCCCTGCACTTCATTATGGTGGCATGCGTCATCGGGTTTGCCAGCACCTTCCTCATTGTGTTTCTGCGCCGGCACACCCCACGAGCCGACACTGCCCAACGTCCCATTGTTCGTTGGATTTCACCGCGCGCCGTCAGTTCGGTCAAAGACGTCCGCTATCTCGTCGCCGAACTTGAAGACCCCAGCCTGATGTCGCTGCCCGACCCGCACGCCTTTTCCGGTGCTCTCTGGCGACACCAACTTATCGTGCCTGCCGAACCTATTTCACCGCCCAACTCACTTGCCTACCTCGATTCGGTGCCCCCGCGCGAGTTGACTGCTTTGCTCCCGTCCGCCGCGCTGGCCGAAACCGTCCGCATTGCCGCCGACAAACTCGTGACTGTGCCGGTCAAACCGGTCCCGGCACCCACGGTCGCGTCAAACCATTCCACGCTCCAACTCGACGAACGCCTCGAATCGTTTCCGTTGCTGTACGCACCTAAGTTACCCACCATCGCCAACGAGACGCCGTTACGTTGGACACGGGTCCGACTTGCGGTTGCCGACGACGGCACCATCCTCCATGCCATGCTTGACCGTTCCTGCGGAAACGACAGGACCGACGCTTTTGCAATCGATGCGGCGCACCGACTTCGTTTCGCGCTCCCGACTGAAGCCGACCATTGCGCCCCGCTCTGGGGCACAGTGCAGTTCCTGTGGGCAACGAAGACGCCGTAAGCTGCATTTGGGCATTGCGTTCCGCGCGCGGACTCGGTAAAAAAAGTCAGGCGAGTTCGTGAGTTCAAAAACCAATATTTGCAAGCAACGGAGGTATCGTCATCATGGGTATGTGGATTGGCCGTAATCGAAAAGCGCGCGTCACGTATGGTTTTGACGACATCGCCCTAGTCCCCGGCGACATCACCATCAACCCCAACGAAGTGGACACCACCTTCGAGTTGGGCAAACACAAAATCAAAG
The DNA here is from genome assembly GCA_903825435.1 of uncultured Verrucomicrobiota bacterium. Taxonomy (GTDB): domain Bacteria; phylum Verrucomicrobiota; class Verrucomicrobiia; order Palsa-1439; family Palsa-1439; genus CAIKAP01. Next base: position 7,370 of record CAIKAP010000137.1, on the reverse strand, counting down.
TCCCCATCCTCGCCAGCGCGATGGACGGGGTCGTGGACGTCAACTTCGCCATCGCCATGGGCAAACTCGGCGGCGTCGCCGTCCTCAACCTCGAAGGCGTCCAGACCCGCTACAAGGAACCCGGCGAAATTCTCGACAAGATCGCCAGCGCCACCAAGGAAGAAGCGACGCACCTGACGCAACAGGTTTACACCGAGCCGATCAAGGAGGAACTCGTCGCCCAGCGCGTACGCGAGATCAAAGCCGCCGGCGTCCTCTGCGCCGTCAGCGCCATCCCCCAACGCGCCGAACGTTTCGGCGCCATCGCCCAGGAAGCCGGTTGCGATATCTTCGTCGTCCAATCCACCGTCTCCACCGTCCGCCACATCTCCAGCGAGTACAAGACCCTCGACATCGCCGCCTTCTGCAAGGCGATGAAGATTCCCGTTGTCATCGGCAACACCGTCACCTACTCCGCCACGCTCGACCTCATGCAGTGCGGCCCAGCCGCCATCCTCGTCGGTGTCGGTCCCGGCGCCGCCTGCACCACCCGCGGCGTCCTCGGCCTTGGCGTCCCGCAAGTCACCGCCACGGTGGATTGCGCCGCCGCCCGCGACCACCACTTCAAACAAACCGGCCGCTACTGTCCCATCATCACCGACGGCGGGATGAGCAAAGGCGGCGACATCTGCAAAGCGTTCGCCTGCGGTGCCGACGCCGTCATGATCGGCAGCGCCTTCGCCCGTTGCAAGGAAGCCCCCGGCCGCGGTTTCCACTGGGGCATGGCCACCCCGCACGCCAACCTCCCGCGCGGCACCCGCGTCCGCGTCGGCGTCACCGGCACCGTCAAACAAATCCTCTTCGGTCCCGCCGAACTCGATGACGGCTCGCAGAACCTCATGGGCGCCCTCATGACCTGCATGGGTAACGTCGGCAAGAAGAACATCCGCGAGTTCCAGGAAACCGACATCATCATTGCCCCCGCCATCAAGACCGAAGGCAAGGTTTTCCAGACCGTCCAAGGCGTCGGCATGGGCAGCAAGTAGCAATCAAGTATGCCAAGGTATGAGGTCATCATCTATTGGATTACCGATGACAATGCGTTTATCGCTGAAGTTCCCGAACTCCCCGGCTGTGTTGCCGATGGTGCCACCTACAAGCAAGCTCTGGCCAATGCCGAGGTAATCATCAAGGAATGGATCGCCATCGCCAAAGAACTTGGCCGCCCCATTCCCAAACCCAAAGGCCGTTTGGTTTACGCCTGATTGAGAAAGAACTGATGACGAAACTTCAGGCAAGCGGGAATAGACGCAAGATAGTGCGGCACGTTATCGCGCCATCTTCAGCGGGCTTCGTTAGCTCCGCCGTACAGAATGTGAGCTTGTCTCCGAATGAACATGTCCAATGGACTTGGACGCATACCGCACAAGGCAGTTACGTCAGTGGTTACACCATCGTTCCACGACTGCGCCAAGCACGGAGACAGAAGGCGAAGGCACAATGAGCGATTTCGCCTTTCCCCTTCGTCCCTTGCTCTGCTAATGTTTGCCTGTGAAAATCCAAGCTCCAATACTGCTGGACGAAACGACTGAGCGATCGGTTGCAGCCTTCTGCCGCCGATGCCATGTCCGTCGCTTGGCGCTTTTTGGATCCGTCCTTCACGGCGACGCGCACCCCGATAGCGACGTTGATGTTCTGGTCGAGTTTGAACCTGGTCACGTTCCCGGCTTGATTCGCCTCGCCGGCATGGAACTCGAACTGTCCGCGCTTCTCGGCGGACGCAAAGTGGACCTCAATACCCCCTTGTGCCTGAGCCGCTTCTTTCGCGAGGAAGTGCTGGCCGAAGCTGAACCTCTCTATGTCGCGGCATGATCCACAAGTCCGGCTGCAACACATGCTGGAATACGCGCGGGAAGCCGTCACGCTCATGCGCGACAAGACCCGCGCCGATCTCGACACCGACCGGGCTTTGGGCTTGGCCACGCTCCGCTGCCTCGAAATTGTTGGCGAAGCCGCCTATCACGTCCCGGAATCCGTTCGCCAACAGCACCCCAGCATTCCGTGGCTTGCCATTATCGGCACCCGTCATCGCCTCGTCCACGGCTACGACCTCGTGGACTACGACATCATCTGGAGCACCATCACCGAAGACCTGCCGTCCCTGATCGCTGAACTGGAGAAGATCGTCTCAACAGGAGGCGGCAAGTGAGTGATTTACAGTTTACAGAGCTGACCCCGCAGACCCCGCAGACAAAACCATGCGTGCTTTGATTTTAGTCCCCATCTCAATTTTGATGGCAATTTGGGTTTATCGAATTGCCAAAGACAAAGAAAACAGTCCAATTGTGTGGGGAATTTTTGCCTTTCTAGTTTGGCCGATTCCCGCTGTAATTCTGGGGCTACGTCACGGCAAGAAGGTTCTATTCTCCATCGGGTGTATCGGAATTACATACCTGCTTTCACTCTCAACACTATTGATACTTATCTTCTCTGGACAGTTAGAGCAATTCTCCAAGGACGATGTCCCGTTCATCATTAAAGTTGTTGTTCCGAGCTTGGGAACTTCTCTTTTAGTAGTCATTGCTCTTTTGATCATTGCGCGCCGACTACGCGGAAAACTTATTCCGTTTATGTATGCTTACCTTGGCATTACTACTATTCTGGATTTGGTTGGTCCAGTTCGGATAGATTACCTTTTCACAGTTGCACGACATTTCTTCCCGAATTCTGCATATCATGTGTCGGCTCTTGTTGCGTGTGCCGACCTAGTGTTACAGCTCTTGTGCTTAATCGTTATTTGGTCTGGTGTTTTAGTCGCACGGAAAGAAGTTCATGGACGGACGGTGTGGGTGCTGGCTCTTTACACTGGGGCAGTGATTGTATTTTCGCGCGTATTGGGAGTCCTGTCTTCGTTTGTGTTTTTTGAATGGGTGAAACTCTCCTCGCATCCTGCAACGGTAACCATTGTAATATGGGCCATCAGCTGGGCTTTACCCCATATTATTCTGCTCTACGGAGTAATTCGCTATGAGCCGCAGAAGAGGGGGACAACTCTCCACAATTTACAGGTAAAGGGGAGTAAAGGGGTCAACTCTCGACAAGTAAAGGGGTCAACTCTCGACAATTGACATAAGCACAAAGAAAACATCATGGAACAAATCATCATCCTCGATTTCGGGTCGCAGTACACACAAGTCATTGCCCGGCGGATTCGCGAGTGCCAGGTCTTCTCGCAAATCCTCCGCTACGACACCCCGGCAGCGAAGCTCGCGGCGCTAAAGCCGAAAGGCCTCATCCTCAGCGGCGGCCCGTGCAGCGTGTACGACAAGAAAGCGCCGCACTGCGATCCCGCCATCTGGAAGATGGGCGTTCCCGTCCTCGGCATCTGCTACGGCATGCAATTACTCGCCCACCAGCTCGCCGGCAAAGTCCAGCCCGGCAAAAAACGCGAGTACGGCCCGGCCGACATTGACATCGTCGGCGACTCGCCATTGTTCCACGGCATGGAGCCGGTCCAGAAAGTCTGGATGAGCCACGGCGACCAAGTCACGCTGCTGCCCCAAGGTTTCACCGCCATCGGCCGCACCGAGAACGCGCCGCACGCCGCCGTCGCCAACGAAGATCGCAAGCTGTACGGCCTCCAGTTTCATCCCGAAGTCCATCACACGCCCAACGGCAAACAGATCATCTCCAACTTCGTCCATGGTGTTTGCGGTTGCGGACGCGAGTGGACGATGCGCTCGTTCATCGAGCACAGCATCCAGGAAATCCGGCAGAAAGTCGGCAAGGACAAAGTCATCCTCGGCCTGTCCGGCGGCGTTGACTCCAGCGTCGCCGCCGCGCTCATCCACAAGGCCATCGGCAGCCAGCTCACCTGCGTCTTCGTCAACAACGGCTTGCTCCGCAAAGGCGAAGCCGAAAGCGTCCAGCTCGTCTTCGGCAAGAACCTGCACATGAAGCTCCAGTACGAGGACGCCACCAAGACCTTTCTCACCCGCCTGCGCGGCATCACCGATCCCGAGCGCAAACGCAAGATCATCGGCCACACCTTTGTCGAGACCTTCCAGAAAGCCACCAAGAAAGCCGGCAAGGCGAAGTTCCTCGCCCAAGGCACCACCTACCCCGACGTCATTGAGAGCATCCCCATCGCCGGCAACCCGGCGGCGATGATCAAGTCGCACCACAACGTCGGAGGCCTGCCGAAGGATTTGGGATTTGTCTTACTCGAACCACTCCGTCAACTCTTCAAGGACGAAGTCCGCGAAGTCGGCGCGCAACTTGGGCTGCCGAAGGAAATCGTCTGGCGCCAGCCGTTCCCCGGCCCCGGCCTTGCCGTGCGCATCCTCGGCGAAGTCACTCCGGAATACATTTCCATCCTGCAGGAAGCGGACTGGATCGTCATCGAGGAAATGAAGAAGGCCGACTTGTACTACAAAATCTGGCAGACATTTGCCGTGCTGTTGCCGGTGAAGAGCGTCGGCGTCATGGGCGACGAACGCACCTACGAGAACGCCATCGCCATCCGCGCTGTTGACAGCGTGGACGGCATGACGGCTGACTGGGTTCGTTTGCCGTACGACCTGCTCGCCCGTCTCTCGACGCGCATCATCAACGAAGTCAAAGGCGTCAATCGCGTTTGTCTCGACATCTCCAGTAAGCCGCCTGCGACTATCGAGTGGGAGTAGTGCTTTCCTCTGGGGCGCGCTGGAACAAGAGGTACGTGAGCGCAAACAGCGCGAACCAGACGAGGTAGCCGTAATCCATCAGGATGTTGCATGGTTTGCTACCGACGACACCTTTCGTCAGCAACCCGATGGCGATGGCGACGATGAACCAGAGGATGCTCGCCCAGTGTTTTGGCGTGCGCACCGCACGGGCCGTCAACAGGAGGATCGGCAGCAACATCGAACAGTAGTGCGCCTTACTCGTCTTCGGCGAGAACAACAGGATCAACGCCATCACCACCGCCGCATCGTAGCCCGTTGGCGTCAACGGCGGCGCTGACAGCCCGTACCAGCGACCGCGCCGCACGAACATCGCGCACGCCATCAGGCCCAGAACCGACACCACGAAGATCATCTTCATAGATCGCGGCTCCAGCCGCACCAGAAGCGCGTCAGCGCTGTAGCAACCCTTGATGAACAACCGACTCAACAGGCCACCGAGCGATTGATTGTATTCCTCGTCCGCGCGCCACACCCCCATACGGTCCGCTGCTGGACCTGCTTGCACGGCAGGTCGAGCCATGATATCGAGCCATTGTAGCGCGTGCAAGCGGCCCGTCACACTCGGAAACTGAATGGACGGAAACACATTCAATGCGACAACCGCCACAACCAGCACCAACACCGCTCTCCACTGTTTCCAACGAGAGAGAAATAGCAAAAACAACAATGGCGCGGCTTTCATGCCGACTGCTGCCGCTATCGGGACGCCCGCCCAAGGCCGTGTGCGATCCTCTTGCAGCCACAACACACCGCCGAGACACATCGCCGTGATCATCAGGTCCGTCTGCGAACTTTCCAGCGGCGCGTTCAAGTGCCGCACACTCATGAGCGCCACTGCGGCAAAACACCAGCGCCGTTGCAACGGCGTGAGCGGTTTCCACGCGCATCGGCTAAGGCGCGCGGCAAAATGCAAGACCAACACCAGCGAGAGTCCTTGCAGTACCGCCCAGAGCCACTGCGCCGTCCGCAGCGATACCAACGTCAGCGACACGCACGGCCACGCGGCAAACGGAGGATACGAGAACGCACCTTCCGTGCCGCTCCGGTACAAATCACCGCCCGCCCTCAAACGTTCGGCGGCCCTGTAGTACACCTCAAAATCCATAGGACGGGAACGCAGCCCGACAAACAGCGTCGCATAGACGAACAATCCCGCGAGCATCAGTTTGTACCAGGAGGTCTTCACGCGCCGCCATTCTGCCGCCAATCATTCCGGCTGCAACCTTTTTATTGTCGCGTCCCACCGATTACCGTAGGCTGCACCCATGCAAAGGACGTTACTACTGCTGTTGCTCGTCTGCTCAACCCGCGCCGCCACTAACGGCCCCGTGCGCGAGTTGGGCCTGTACACGAAGTACAACGAATCAGCGGAATGGTTCGATGTCACCGTCACCCTGGCCAGCCTGACCAACGGCGTCGGCGCGTTCCTGAAAACAACGTTGGACAACGCAGCGGAGCGAGCCGCGAAAGCCGGCAAGTCGCCGCAGTCCCTCGGCTCGATGCGCGGCCGGTGGTTTGAATGGGCCACGCTCATCGCGTTGCGGGAACGAAAGCTGACCCCGGCCTACTGGCAGGCCGAGTTCGCCGCGGTGCCGCACAACTTCAACGACGTGCTGCTCTGGTCGAAAGAACACGGCCCGGTCATCATCTCATGCAAGACGAGTCTTCGCGAACGCTACAAGCAGGCCGACCTCGAAGCCGTCACGCTCCGCCAGTACTATCCGAACGCGAAGTTTTTCCTCCTGACGCTCGACACCGACAAACGTCACGTCGCCAGCATCCGCAAGAAAATAGCCGGGAAGGAACTGCTAGCGCTTCAGGCTGTTTATGATGAGACCGACGCCGATGAGTTGTTCTCGTTACTCAAAACGCTCACGCTGATGGAAGCGCCTGAAAAGGTTTTGCACAGCGGCAAAGCGATCCGATAAACACCGTGCTGAGCAATGCGGCCAGCTTTCATGGTCGATTCCGTGACGAATGTTTGAACCGTGAACAGTTGTGGACGCTGACGGAAGCACGGATGGTAGTTGAAGACTATCGCCGTGAATACAATCAACGGCGACCACATAGTCGATTAGGCTATCAGAGTCCGATGCAATTCGCATTGCAGTAAAGTCCATCCCCGTCTTCGGTCGGGCTACGCCCTTCCTACGTCGGGGATGGACAAAACCCAAACGTAAATGTAACATCAACCTTTCAATTACCCACAAGTTTTGCGGCCAATGAGAATCCCAACTGGATGTCATTGAGTCGGGACATGCCACGCCACATGACCATGTTTACAGGAGGAGGATCAGAGGCGCGGGCGAGATAGCCTCCGAGTCGTGCGATTTTGATGATGTAGTTTGGAATTGTTTTCTTGGAACGCGAGCGGGGCAGTTTGGTTATGACCAATTCATCCAGCAGACATACTTCGGTTGCGGTCAGGGCGATGGCGGGCGACTGGTTTGGTTCCGTTCGGTACAGCATGGTCATCCAGAAAATCCTCCAGCCGATAATGCAGAAGATAGACGTTCTTGCAAAACTCGCTTTTGCAAGAACGTCGCTCAGAATGACTTTCTCTTCCCCGTGCAAGACCTCCTGCATCACTTGGCTGTCGTGCACCGAGGCGGTCGTCGTGGCGACGCTGTGCACCAACCCACTGCCTGCGTCCACCCCCACGCT
>CAIKAP010000136.1 GCA_903825435.1 uncultured Verrucomicrobiota bacterium | reverse complement strand
TCTGCAACTTGGAATAATCGTACGGTTTGTAACGCGGCATGAGTTCCTCCTTGGAACGCCGCGTAGCCTAGGTCAGTGATACTGCACGAAATAATCTCAAACCACGCCAGAAAACCACTTTTTCGACAGTCTCAACGAGAGGGATAAGGCACGCGGAAGTCGAAGCGCTGGGTGGCGCTGTCATTGCGCGAATTCTCGCCGGATGTCTCGGTGCAGGTGACGGGTCCGCTGACCTCCATGCTGAGGTTATCGGCAAGGTGGGCAATGTTGAACGTGTCGGGATCCACCGTCAACGGCACCTCCACGGTCTTGTCAACGAGAACGTCCCCCTCACCCTTGTTGGTGCGGGCAACGAGACGAATCTTCTGGATGCCGACCATCATCAGGGTGGTCTTGCCGTACTCGGCCTTGTTGGTGCAGGTAAACTCCAGCGGCTCCATGTTGATGCCGATGTCTTTGATGTTCGGTGGCATCGAGGCGTCCACTTTCAACCGGCAGGAAATCGGCAGACCGCCGTACCGGGTATAGGCCGTTTTCTGGCGCGAACCGAGGCCGAGGTCAACCTCGATGTCGCACTTCGGAATCGGGCCGTCGGTGACCGGCTCGGCCAACGATTCCGACATCGCTTGCATGTCGGCCAACCCGGCCATGTATTGCACCTGGCGCTTGGCGTACTGGATCTCCATACGATGCGTCTGCCATAGGCCGATCATCCCGCTGATGACATCGGACACAAGGCGCTGCTGCAAACCGTCGGCAATGACGTCGCGGCCGTTCTGGATGAACTCGCGCGCCGCCGACTCGCTGAGCACGCGGTCGGTGTCGACTTTGCACAACGGCGAGATCATCTTCACGTACTCAGCCATTGCCTTGTCGAGTTCGGCTTTGTCCTTCCACGTTTGCCGTGGACCGAACCACGACGGCTCAATATCGGCGCCGATGTCGAGAATGGCCTTCGCGAGTTTATCGTGCGCGGCCAGCAGTTTCCCGGCGTCGCCGGCAATGAGGGGGCGCGAGTCAACCTCGTCGTACGGCACTTCGCGGCCGGCGGGGCCTTGAATCCATTTCTGGTAGTAGAGCAAGTACAGCGCCGTCTGATCAATCTGGATGGAGGTCTTATTGGTCTTCTTGTCGGTGACTTTCTTGACAAACTTGTCCGCAAGCACGCAGAATCCGGAATCGCGGATGCGACCGCCGACGGTGCCTTCGGCGGTATTCGTGAGACGCCCGGCAGCGCCGGTATAGAGCGCATCAATCAACTCGGTGTTGGCTTGATTCAGCGCCCATCCGACCGTCACGGTCACAAGACCGCGTTCGATATCGAAGAGAATCTTGGCGTGCGCCACACCGGGGATTACGCGACCAAAAGCGTCGAAGAGAACGTTCTTGCCGAGGGATTTGAGCGACTCCTCCTCCTTGACTTCCGCCGCTTGGATGAGGAACCCGAGCCCCCAGTAACAGCGTCCGAGCAGGTTCTGCGTGACAAACACCCCGCAGTCCCATTTGCTGGCTCCGCCCTGGTACATCTCGACGAGCGTCAACGCGTCCACCACGTTGCCGAGTTGGAACGCCTCCTCGCAGACGCGTTTGGCGAGGTAGCCGCTCTTGCCGTGCTCGGCGATCTCGCGTTTGACCGACTCGTAGCTGTTCTCCGGGAACGAATCCTCGATGTGCTTCCGCATTCGTCCCTTCATCTCCTCCAGCGCGTCGCCCCAGTACGGCGGCTTGTTCAGATTCTGCATCCGTATGAAATCGCGCGGGCTCATTCCCTTGGCGATGCCGAGAATCTGGTCGCCCGGCGCGGGCTTCTTGAGGTGGCCAGCCAGTTTCTCGCGCGCTGCCGCCATTTTCGTCTCCGCCTGAGCGCGCGCTTCCGGGGTCGAGTCGGCATTCAACAACACGACTGACGCCTCGGCGTGTTCCGCTGCCGCTTCGAGGAGCGGACGCAGCTTCGGGTCGGCGGAATCGATGATCTTACGGATGGCCGACTCGCCCGTGTCGAACTTCCGGCCCTTGCTCTCCGTGTTGTCGATCACCTTGAGCTGCTCGATCAACACCAGCAAGTTCTCCATCGCCGAGGCCAACACGCACTGCTTGTAAATCGCGTCCTGGTGCCGCGCATAATCATCGCGCTCGGCAGCGTTCATCTCCTGCCAGTGATGATCGTCCTTGTTGACCTCCGCGAGGAACCGACGGCCGAGCATCGGCGGATCGAGCATCTCCTGCGCGACCGACGATGCCATCGAACCGCACGAGTCCCGCAGGAACGCCAGCGCTGCGTGCTGCTGCATCTCAAGTTTCTGCTCCGCCTCCGGCGTCTTCTCCGTCAGCGACTTCGGCAGTTCCTTCGTCAACAACACCATCGTGGCCGTCTCCATCGCTTCCGCCATCTTCATCAACTTCTGGCGGTTACCGGGTTCATCGAGATATTTCGGGCCGTACATCCGGGCGAGCACCTGAATGCGGTCTTCAAGCACCAACTCCGACCAGTTCTTGAACCCGTGGAATGCGCACAACTCATCGAGTGACCGGGCCGCGTACTTCAACGCGCCCTGCGTCGGCGACCCGCCGGCATGCTGTTCGTGGCGCCACGCCTGGAGATAATCGTTGCAGGCGTGGATCGCGCGCTGGGCCTTGCGAATGCGGAGATCGTTGCTCCCGCGCAGGATCGCCCGGGCCTCGCGCATGCAACTAGCCACCTGTCCCGTGTACCGCACGCCGCCTTCCGCCATTTCAAACGTCTGCACCAACGTCTGCCCCGGCTTGAAACTCAAAAACCGGCGCCCAACCACCTCCGTATCGGAGCCGTAACCGAAATACGCTTCCGGATTCCGCGCCTGTGTCTCGATCACGCGCCGGTAGTTGATGTGAAACTCCGCCGGATCGCTGGCGTAGCGGGGGTCGGGCAGGTCGTTGTTGCCGCGGTGGAACGCCACTTCGTGGTCGGCGAACTCGATCCCGTTCTTCACGCTGCCGTCCGGCCCCGTGTTCACATTCAATCCCATCTCCTTCGCGATATCCCGCATCGACTCGAAGAACGCTGTCTCCCGCACGTCATCGCCCGCGAACACCGTCACGTCGATGTCGCGCGTGAAATTACCCGTACCACCCGAGTTCAGGATGCAGGCCCGGTCCAGCGGCGTGAGCTTCTTCTCCTTGAGCCGCTTGTTTGCCTCTTCCAGCGCTTTACTGAACAGCGTCTTCAGGAACTGGTGACGGCCGATGTCGAGGTTCTTCAGTACCGTGACGTTCTTGCAAAACTCGCTTTTGCGGGCTTTTTCGGCGATGGATTTGAACGGGATGCAAGGGGAAGCGTCTCAGAGTTATGCATGAACTGACCGCGATCTTCCACCATCTTCAACGCCATCTTTTCCCTACACTCG
>CAIKAP010000135.1 GCA_903825435.1 uncultured Verrucomicrobiota bacterium | reverse complement strand
GGAAGATCGCGGTCAGTTCATGCATAACTCTGAGACGCTTCCCCTTGCATCCCGTTCAAATCCATCGCCGAAAAAGCCCGCAAAAGCGAGTTTTGCAAGAACGTCAAAGGACAGTCGGAAAGCAAATGACGAAATGCCAGAAAACACACCGGTAACAGGTCAGACGACAACAGGAACGCCAAGCCCCGGAGGTGAACGCGGTCCAGTTGTAGACCGGAGCCGCTTGACGCCCCATGAACTCCCAAAATCTCCTTGCGACGTTGAGTGCAGGGATGTAAATTTAAACTTGTATCAACTGAGAGTTTTGTGTAGGGAAAAGACAGGTTCATGCCGAGACACAAATGCGCGAGGCGTAGCAAACAACATGAAGTACATGACAGTTCTGCCGAGCGAGGGGATGGTTGCCACCTGTCAACCCTGAAAGGAGCGCTTAACAAATGAAAACACCCAAATTCAAGACCTGCATTGTGGCGTCAGTTGCAATCGCTCTGGCGTGGCTCGCCTTGCCCTATGCGTCTGCCGACGTTATCACATTGAATTTTGATAGTGTTGATGCAAGCACGACCCCTTGGAAGGTTGATGCGACGGCTTATCTGAACGCCAATGGAATTACTCTATCCAATGTAAGCGATCCTGGTACGGTATATATCGCGTCCGACTTTCAGTCTGGCAACTTCATGTACCCTTCTTCACAACATAATTTTCTTTATCAAGCTGTAGGAGGGGCGCCTCCGTGTTCCTACACTCTGGACTTCAGCACGCCATTACAGAGCATCAGCTTCACGCGTGTCGGCGACGGCGGCAACGCGTCAACGCCAACTTGGTCGGCCACCGCTTATGTGGGAGCCGCCGCTGTGGGTTCAGTGGGAGACTCTTATATCAGCGCCTATATCGGTCAAGGGCCTCGTACTTATACGTTATCGGGCTACGGAATCACTTCGCTAACCATCAGCGCAAATGGAAATCATTTTTCGGCGTCTTCTTCCCCTGGGTTGGATGACCTTGTATTGACGCCGTTAAGTCCGGTGCCGCAGGGCCAAAGTTACAGTAATGTGATACCTCCGTTAACGACATCTGGTTCACTGCCTACAACAGTTGCGATTGTGGATGGGACAGCTACCGCTCCCGCTGGCGAGACGGTCCGCGTCATACCCTTATCGAGCGGGCAAGCGAGTGCCTATGCGCTTCAAAGCGGGAGCAGTTTAAGCCTATATACTGATATCGTTCAAGTCAGCGGGACCGGCAACGATATGATTGTTGAAAGCGGAAGACTAAGAGCCAACGCTTGACGCGAAAATCTTTATGCCAAAACTAAGCGCTGGCACGGTTCGGAAAGAAAAACATCTTCGTTCCCTCCTCGGCTTGCTGGCGCTGGTGGCGTTGCCGCCATTACTGGCGATGTTGGCCATGGCCAAGTCATCCGGTTTAGTCGATGCGCTGGCGCTAGATCATGCACAACTGGCGCGGCAGATGGCCGACGGACACGGATTTGTGACCACCATCCTGCGCCCACTTACGCTGGCGCTTCAATCGAATGTATCACCGCATCCGGACTTGGTGAATGCGCCGCTGCATCCGTTGTTGCTGGCTGGTGGGTTCGCCTTGGCTGAGCCATCTGAAAAGATGGCCCCCGCATTAGGGTTGCTTCTGTGGATGCTGACGGTCTGGTCGGTGTTCTGGGTTGTCCGGTATTGGCGGGATTGGCGGGTTGCCGGTCTGGCGGCCGTGTTTTGCGCCTGTAGCACAGCCGGGTTAATGACCGCAACGGCGGGGCTCCCACAACCAGTGATGGCGTTACTTGTGTTCGGCGCAGTGGCAGTGGTATTTCTGAAATCAAACGGCACTGGGGCAGGTGGTGCCAGACTGGCTCTTTGGCAACCAGCCGTCGCCGGCCTGCTGTGTGGCGCGGCAGTGCTGACCGATTACCGGTTGTTGCCGCTGGCGTTTGTACTGGGCATTTATCTCGCCAAAACACACGACCGGCGGGCATTGAGTGTGATGTTGTTTTTGGGCGGACTGCTGCTGGTGCTGTTGCCATGGTGGATCCGCAACATCATGGTGAGCGGACGGCTTTTTGGATTCTACTGGTACAGCGCGTTGGAGAATACCCGCCAATTTCCGGGCGAATCCATCTGGCGACTGACCCATGTGCCGGGGCATCCGCTGTTGTATCTGCTGGCGCATCCGTGGGACTTGGCAAGGAAGTTGGCGATGGGCTTTTCCCAATATCAAATGGCAGGAATGGGAGTGTTGAACCCGGTGGCAGTGTTTTTGTGCCTCGTGGTGCTGTTCGGTGCGCCAGCTCGAAGCTCGCGCCGGCGGCTCGCGTGGCTTGTGACCAGCAGTGCGGTGCTGGTGGTATTGTGGTCGTGCCTGACGCGCCCAGATGTGCGGCTGTTGCTAGCGTTGATGCCCTTGCTGAGCTGCGTGGCAGCGGCGCAATTGGTGTTGTGGGTGCAGGCGAACGTGGGCAATTTCCAGACCGCCAAAGCGCGGCTGCGGGTGAGTACGCTGGGGATGCAAAGCCTAGCCTACGCCGGGGTCATTGCGGTGGTTGCGTTCCCAGTGGTGATGCAACTTGGCCGGGCATTATCGACGGAGAAGGTGGACACAATGGCGATCGGCAGCGCTCTCAACAAACGCTTGCCGTCAAGAGGTGCGGTGCTGACAGACGTTCCCGCCTTCGTGTCGTGGTATTTGAATCGGCCGTCGTTGCTCTTGTGTCAGCAGGAAACCGACTTGGCAGAATTGGAGAAACAAGTGGGTCATATTGCGGGTGTTTATCTCAGCCCAGCTGTGGGCGAGTTCTCCCGGCGAGAACTGGGTGATTGGTGGATGTGGCTGGCCACTCCACGCGGTGTGTATCGCGGATGGGCGATCGCCCCCAACAGCCCGTTGCCGGGAATCCTGCGGGTGCCGCAAGACTCGAAGACGATGTCGGTTACACAAAAGGAGTGGCTGGAAGGCTTGCAAAAGGCGGCTCGTAAAGGCTCGAAGTCGTCTGAAGCGCACGCGCAATTGGCGTTTGCATACTACGCGCTGGGGCGCTTGCAAGAAGCGCAAGATGAGTTTCAAGCAGCCAGACAGCTGGATGAATACAATGTCGAGGCACTAATCGGGTTGTGGCAGACCGTAGCGCAATTGAGCCTCCCCGACGGTACGCTGCAGCTGGCTCAACTCATCGGCCAGATTTCATCACAGGATCCACGCACCAAACCGGTGCTGGAGGAGGCGGCGGCGCATTTTGAACAGATTTCCTCGCAGCAGCCCGGCAACCCGTGGTTGTTGTTGAATCTGATCATTTGCCGGTTGCGATTGGGACAGTGGAACGAGGCGGAGACCTGTTACGCCCGGTTAAGCCAACTCTTGCCAAAGACGTTTCCGTCGCAGTTGATGTTAGCCAATCTGTACTTGCAGCAGGGGGAGATAGGAAAGGCTGCCAAAGAGTGTCAGCAACTGATTCAGCAACACGCCGACATGCCCACAGCTCACCAGATAGCGGGTCGCGTGTGGTTGGCACAAGGCAAACTGGAAGATGCGCTGAAGGAGTTTGCTGCGACAGCGCAGTTGCGTCCGCAATGGATCTCAGCACATGTGGAGGCTGGGCAGGTCTGCCAACGATTGAAGCGGTACGATGAAGCAGTCGAACACTTGAAGGCAGCACTTAAGTTGTCACCAAACCAAGTGAACCTCAAGTTGAGCCTCGCTGACATCTACATCGCTCAAGGAAAAACCGCAGAGGCCATCGGACTTTATAGTGGGATTCTGGCAACCGATGCGAAACAGATTGTTGCCCTCAACAATCTCGCCGAATTGCTAACCAAGGACGGAAAGGCATCAGAGGCTCTGCCGCTAGCTCGCCGAGCCGTCAGCCTATATCCACAAGACCCGCACATTCGCGACACTGCCGGCTGGGTGTCGTTCCAAGCCGGTAACAGCGAGGACGCGATGCTCCATCTCCGCGAAGCCGTGCGCCTCGCTCCCAAACAAGGAATATCACACTATCACCTCGGCAAAGTGCTTCTCGCCCAGCATCGTAAAGAGGAAGCGGAAGAATGTTTTCGCCGTGCTCAAGAATGCGGCTTCCACGAAGAAGCAAAACAAACGGCTCGGTAGTGCGTTCGAAGACTCTGTCGGAAGCAGTGCGCCTGACCATGGCTCTCCAAAATTTTGTAATACAGTTTTTCAGAAATCGCCCTTTTCCCTCAGACCTAAACAACAGTCTTAAAATTGCCCAGGAAAATCAGTCGCCGGGAATGTACGGGAATTCGCTCTAATTGTCGGAAGCCGGAATTCCAATAGGACAGAGAGTCAAACGGATTCTCCGTAGCACTACAGCCGTTACAACAACGCCAGCAGAGCAGCACCCGCCACACCGCCCCGCTTTGCAACGACGTTGGCGATTCTAGCCGCGATCACACCGCCGCCGTGCATCCCGCTGACAACGAAGGCGAGGCCATTTCTAATCGTCTGACGTTCTTGCAAAACTCGCTTTTGCGGGCTTTTTCGGCGATGGATTTGAACGGGATGCAAGGGGAAGCGTCTCAGAGTTATGCATGAACTGACCGCGATCTTCCACCATCTTCAACGCCATCTTTTCCCTACACTCG
>CAIKAP010000134.1 GCA_903825435.1 uncultured Verrucomicrobiota bacterium | reverse complement strand
CGGGCCGACGCCAAGGGCGGAGCATGGTCGCCCATCGTAAAAGTAAGCCGAAGGGCCTCTGGAAAAACTGTTTTCACACCTTCGGCTCGCCATCTCCACTCCAATCGCCATCCACTAAAAGAAGTTTTGCAAGAACGTCCAGTGATTGGACTTGACGTAAGCCTTGACGTTCTCCATGCTTGCGTTCCCCTTAGGGCTGCCAATAAACAAACAGGGATAACGCTGGCCGCCCGATGCGTAATAACCTTCGGGCAGGTAAACGCGGTAGTGGTACGTACCATTCTGGAATTGCTCATCGTACCGACGACTCAATTTGTCCTCATTCTTGTTGTACTCGCATTCGATCATCGAGACACGGTCTTCGGGGAATCGCTGCTCCATGGGCGGCGCTGCATTAACCGAAGCCAGACCAAACAACACGGAGAGGACTTGCGCGGCTTGTCTCACGTATTTTCTCATAGCGATTTGTTCTTATGCGAAATACGCGCGTTTCGTCAATAATTATGATGAGGGGCGGAGGCAGGTGGTTGTCGTAAAGCGTTCAGATGTCGTGTGGCCCATTAAGTCGTCGCAATCAACGCGGTGGGCTACTGCAACTCCATTTTCACGATTGACATCCTCGGTCTAGCGTGGCTCAGTTCTGTCCTTAGCCTCTGTTAAGAAAGGAGATTGGGTATGATTAGGAATAGTATCGTCGGATGTGTGTTTGCGGTGTTGATTGCATCTACAGCGGGGGATGTTTCGGCGGAGACTTATGCGTTGAAAGAAACGTCATGTCAGCGAAAGTTGCGTGTCGTCCGTCGCTATGAAATCGTCACCCAGAAGGGCAACCCTACCGTGGCGGCCCTTCCCGCGCTCATGAGTTTCTGGGGTGAGACCAACTGGCAACTCGTCAAGTCGTCCCGTTCCACCTACAGCGAGCCACCAGACAAAATCGAAAACACATCGGACGATCGTGGACAGCCACGTCGCTATTACCAGATGACATGGAATGCACCCAAGGCAGGCAGGATCACCGTTGAGCAAACAATGGATGTGGAACTAACCTGCTTCAATACGCTCTGCACGATGGCAACGTTGCCTTATGCTGATAATGTGCTGAAGCGGTTCTCCGCTTCGCTAGGTGCTGACAAGAACAACAAAATCAACCCCAATAACCCAAAACTCCAACCCATCTGCGACCTGATTGTAAAGAAATCCCGCAGTGCCGAAGAGGTGGTTGAAGGTGTCTGTGACTGGATTAACGAAAACATCAAGTTCGTAAAAGGGGACGGGACTTCAGACAAGGCCTTGGCGCAAAAACAAGGGAGTTGTACCCCCATGTCTCGCCTCGCTTGTGCCATGCTTCGTCGGATTGGTATTCCGTCCGAGATGGTGGACGCCAAGTTCATCGGGAGCGAAGGAGGCCATGCCTTTATCGAGGTTTACTTTCCAGATGCTGGATGGGTTTTCTATGATCTGTCCAACTGGAGTCGTGGTTACAAGAGTCTGGATTGCTTGATAACAACAGGATGGTCGTACAGATCAGGCACGCCAGAAAACACGGACTGGGTTGAAGGCTATTTCTGCGTAGAGAAGGATACAGCAACTTACTCGGATCGGTCTGAAACTGGCTCTCGGTTGATAAGGAAGTCACCACAGGGAAAGAAGGTTTGCAGTGTTACTGTGGTTGCACAGAGGCAATTGCCATTTATGAAACCCCGACAACGTCCTCTCAAAGAGTTAATTCTGGATACTACCATTCCATCAGGGCAAAGAGAATACAGTGACAATGTGTTGGGTTCGACAGAAACAATAATGAAGCCCGGTTTGTCAGGCAAATAGACCCAACAGCAGGCCAATCAGCGCATGGAAACTACGGCACATAGTCTGCGCTGGGGTTCATAGCGCGTCGTGTAGCGCAGTTGGTCGGTAGAGAGCGATTAGCGGGGAGCGAACTGAGTAAGCGTTACAGTGTTGGCGGTGGGATCCAGACGGATGTTGAACGCCATCAGAAAACTCATACCAAGCAAGCCGTCGGTTTCGTCACTTGGCCTTTTGGGCATAATCATCACGGGAATATTGTTCACCCGCATGCCCTCAACTTCCACTGATTCCAGCAGCGCGACCTGACATTTGACAGTGGAGCCGTTCGCCAAGGTGGCGGTGGCTTGGCGCTCCAAGGGCGTAAGATTAAGCTTACTCGCCAACTCCTTCGAAATGGTCATACCAGTGCAACCGGTATCCACCACGAAGCGGCCGGAGGCGGACCCATTCAATTTAGCAATGACCTGCGCGCTGTGTGTGTTCTGTTGGTAGGGAATCTGGACCTGCCGGGTCTCGCCCAGATAATAACGGAGACGGAAATCCACCGCTGTAAAAAAATTTGACGCGGTGGACGGATCGTCCACGCCGGGCCCCTCTTGCTTGCGCTGCTTAACCTGATCGACAAACGTAAACAGCGCGGCGGTATAATCGGATAAATCGCGCCGATATTGATCGATGTCTGCGTGCGTTTTCTTGTTCTTTTTATCCAGCTCAAGCATTTCGGCACGGATCCCGTTCAATTGCGCCACGCGGTTGTTGTACGCTTTGACGGCACTGCTGTTCCTGCCGGGGGACTGACTCAATTCCTTAGTGATCGCAAGTTGTTGGTTTTCCAATTGCAGCATTTTCTTATCGTCCTGCTCGGACGTTTTCTGCAGACCAGTCATTCGTTGGTAAGTTTGCACGGCGTCCAACCGCTGTCCCTCCAGATTACGCAAGGAACGTAGCATATCCCGAAGTCCTTGTGGCGTACTCTCGTTGGTCAATACGAAGTTAGGTTTTTCGGTCCGTGTTGCCGCCGTGGTGGTCGTTCCTGATGGTCGCGCGGGCGAAGCGATGTCGTTCTTTTGGACCGTGATGGTGCCTGCGCCAATGTCCAAGACAATCTGCTTATCATCTTCAGTGACAATTCTGCCCTCGACATGGCCACCTCCTTTCAACTGAATGACAGCAGCGCTTGCAGCACCCATGGCGGCAAGTCCCATCAGCAATCCTACGGCTATCTGTTTACCGACATTTCCCATATGACATTATGCACTGCGACCATGCAGTTTCATTGAACCAGAATAGTATCCCCCCTGACCGTGCCATCAAGCCTTTTTTGCGCCTCTACTACTGGACGCCTGAATCTAACCGTATCTCCTGAGCCTGCCACGGAACCGCTCCGGCGCGCTGGATTTGTTTGCGCAAGGCAGCGTCGAGTTCGTTGAAGATTCTGTGCTTCTGTTTGGCTAGGTTAGTGGTTTCCAGCGGGTCAGATTTCAGATCATATAATTCGAGCGCTGCAAACGGGCTATCTTGAAGCAGTTTCCAGTCACCGCGACAGAACGCCTCAATCGTCTTACCGCCGTAAGCAGTACCGCCTTCGCGACGAACGAAATAGAAATCGCGACGATGGACTGGCGGTTCACCGCGGAGCGCTGGCAGAAAACTGATGCCATCAATGTTTGACGGTGGCACGACACCGGCCGCGGCGCAGGCGGTGGCGAAAATATCCATCGTTAACGTCATACAATCGGTGCTTGTGCCGTGGTTAATCACACCGGGCCATCGGGCGGCACCGGGAACGCGGAGGCCGCCTTCGTACATGTGGCCCTTGTCGCCTCGCCACGGACCGTTGTTGGCGCCGTTGGCGAGTACGCCGCCGTTGTCGCTAGTGAAGATAACAAGCGTGTTGGCAGTCAAACCGGTGTGGTCGAGCGTGTTCAACACCTTCCCGATGCCGTCATCGAGATGCTCGATCAATGCGACGAGCTTAGCCCGTTTCTCCGACATGCCCGGCTCGCGCTGTTTTACTTTCTCCAACCACTCCATCGGGGGCTGAATCGGCTCGTGCGGCGCGGTGTAGGCAAGGTAGAGGAAAAACGGACCGCCAGTCTTCGCACGTTCGACCAGATAATCGCACGCCCAGCCGGTGAATACGTCGGTTGCGTGGCCTTTTGGATCAACTGTCTCCAAATTACGCCGCATAAAGTTGTGGCTGTTTCGCCGGTGCGTCCAATAATCGTCCATCATGTCGCCAAGGAACCCGTGGAAAAAATCAAACCCGCGCTCCGTCGGGGTGTTCGGAGTATCAATTCCGAGGTGCCATTTGCCAATGAGCGCCGTGTGGTAGCCGGCCGGCTTGAGTAGTTGCGGCAACAATACGGACTGCGGCGTGAGGTAGCCCCAGGAGCTGTCGGGCGTCTCCTCGCGAATCACACCGGGGACACCGACCCGGTCCGGATAACAGCCCGTCAATAACGCCGCGCGCGTCGGCGAGCAAACGCAACTGTTGGCAAAAAAATTCTGGAATGTCATCCCCTCGCGGCACAGTCGGTCCATATGTGGCGTCCGAATATCCTTCGTTCCAAACGCACTGTAATCACCCCTTCCTTGGTCATCGGTAAGGATGACGAGGATGTTTGGTTTGGTTGTCCTAGGGGATTTTGTGTTCGGAACCTCGGCAACCACGACCAGCGGCAGACACAACAACCAAGGCCAGAGGAGCAGAAGGATTGGTTTCATGGGTGACTTGTACCAAAAACCAACACTGACGAGAAGAGCCGGTTGCTACACGTTTTTCGTTTGCGCACCGGCTTGCATCTTGGTGGATTCGGAGTACCAGTAATCTTGCTTACAAAGGAAAACTCATGAAGACCAAGAATCTGAATGCGCCCGATCTTACTCAACATCCGCCACGCAGCGCACGTGTGCGGCTGGGCGGTTATGTCATCCTCGCACGCTGTCTCGACAAGGGACGAGCAACCCTGACCGGGAAGAATGGCGAGTACCATTATGCGTGTCCGCTCGACCAGCATTGGTTCAACTTTACCGGCATCAAGCCGGCAGAACTAAAGAAACAATTGGCGACCGGAAAGGGCGACGGAGAGATTCTGGAGTGGATTGCCGCACACTCGAAAACGAAACCACAGCCGTGGCAGATCGCCGTATGGAGTTCATTTCACGAACAGCGCGGGCCCAGTAATGTGGGGACGGGGGAGTATTTTATCAGCCTTTTGAAGAAACTCAGTGCGACGCGCGAGGATATAGGCAGTTGGTTCGACCTACTTGATCTAGACGATTACGTGAGCTTCGGAGGGAAAGCGTAGCCGCAACAAAAAGAGAAGTTCCTCAGACGGCAAGGGCGTTGTTAATGAGGTCGATGCTTCGTCAATCTCGGCAGGACTCTTGCAACCGATGGTGACAGCATGGATTTCAGGCTGGGCCATTGCAAAACGGATGGACTTCTCGCGGTCGGCAGCGTTGGTGAATTTTCCATTGCCAATGAGTTTCGCGCCAATGATGCCGTGGCCGTTTACGTGCATCGCTCTGACCAAGTCAGTTGACGATTGTGCCCCGCTTGGGCGGAAACCGGTTTATGGGGTTACCCAAGCGATAGATTGTCGAACGCAACCTGGGCGTGGTTGCTGAAGTGGCGGCGGCTACGCTGCGATTACGAACGGCAACCAGCGAATAGTGAAACGTTGATTCTCATCGCCATGATTGGTCTGATGAGTCGCCGCCCGCGCGGCAAAATCTTTGTCCGTTGGGAACGCTACGGGATGAAAACCACCTTGGCCTACGGCGACACCGTGGTCACCGGCGCCGGGCTCACTCTTTGATCCGCGTCACCGCGTCGGCCGGCACCCAGCCTTGCTGGCCATCGGCGCGTTCCACCAGCAACCATTGGCCGCGGTCCTCGTGAATCGCCACGCGCGTCCCCTCGACCGCCGTGAACCGGACCGTCGCGTCCGCCAACGGCGCAAACCGGGCCTCCGCCTTCGCCGTCAACACAATCGCCTCGGGCGCCGCCGTCACTTCGTTGACCAGCGCGACCGTCGCCGCCGTCCACCCGAGCGCCGCGGCCACCGCCACCACCACGAACCCGGTCCGCCATTTCGGCCGCCAGATGCACCCCGCCACCGCCAGCAGCGTCACCCACAATGCGCTCACCTCGTACCGCGCCCACTCGGCGAGCGTCCGGCTGCGCGCGGCGTTGCGGAAGAACCGGACCACCGGTTTGGCCGGTGTGTTCACCTCGTCGACGCCGAGCCGCTGCTGCGCGAATTTCAGGTTCGCCAAAATATCTGGGTCGCGCGGTGCCAACCGGCGGGCGCGCTCGTAATTCAGCAACGCCAGCCCCGGTTTGTCCTGGCGAAACCACGCGTTGCCGAGGTTGAAATAGATGTGCGCCGATTTCGGCGTGAGTTGCGCGTACGCCGCAGCCGCCTCGGCAAACTTGCCGGCGTCGTACAGGGCGTTGGCCGACTTGAACTCATCGGCCAGCGTCGGGACGGCGATGAGCAGGCTACAGAGTAGCGGTTTCCAGTTCATCAATGACTTGCTCCACGCGTTGTTTTAACGCCGCCACGTCCGCCGCCATGCCGGCGAACCGCGCGGCGTCGCACGCTTCGAAAATTTCCCGGACCGCCCCCGGCAACTGCCGTTCCTCCGCCACTGCCGCCGTGATGCCCGCCGACGGGATGTTAAGCCGGTCGCCGAGATAATGTTGCAACGCCTGTTGAATCGCATCGGGCGTCGTCGCGGTCGCCAACAGTTTCCGCGCGCCCCGCGCCGCCCGGCTCCGGCGGGCATACGCCACATCGCCGCGCAGCCGGTCCGTGCGCCGTTTCCAACCGAGCCCGCCGAGCAGCGCGACCACCGGTGCGAAATTCAAAACCCAGAACACCGGCGTCGCGCAGAACGGTACCGCCGCGGCGGCGGGACCGCGGTCGCCTTTGAGATACACGATGTCTTGTCCCAGTTTCTCCTCCGGCCGAACGCGCAGCCCGGCGCTGATGACGGTGCTCTGGCCACCGGTCCCGGTTTTCACGGTGAGGTTGATCGGCGGCGCGACGGCGTTGGTGTAGGTTTTCGTCACCGGATCGAAATAGCTCAACCGGATTTCCGGCAGTTGTTTCACCGCGGTGCTCTTGGGCACCAGCACCTGCTGGATGACGCGCTCACCGGCGGTGTTGAGTTCGTTCTTCGAGGTCTTGGTCGTCGGGTCGTACGTCTTGAATTCATCCAGCCCGGTCAGCTTCGGCGGCGTTACCAGATCGATGTTGCCGGTGCCGCTGATCCGGATCGTGAGCGTGATCGGGTCGCCGATGGCCACTTCGGTCGGCTTGGCGGTGACATCGAGTTTCCATTGGCCGACGGCGCCCGCGAACTCCGCCGGCCGGCCCGCGTCGGGCAACGGCAGGACGTCGATGGTGATCGGGTCGACGGTCAGCGGGACTTCGCGCACTTCGATGCGGTTGAAGAACTGGTCGAAGAAATCGTTGCCGCCGCGTTTGGGAGTGCGCAACTGGCACTTGATCACCACCGGGCCGAACGGTTGTTTGCCGACCTGCGTCGGGGTGATCGCGCCGTCGATGAGCAGGACGCTGAAGTTTTGGCCGCTGATGACCTGGGTGCCTTGCTTGACCTTGTCGAGGAATTTGTAGTTCAGCCCGTCGGCTTGGGCTTGGAACCCGTTCAGTCCCTGCAACGGCACGTCGCCGCGCACGAACAGGACGATGTTGAGCGGTGCCGTCTGGCCAAGGTAGAGTGGCTGATTGTCAAACTGGATCCGTGCAAACAATCCGTCGGCAAGCGTGGACGCAGCGGCGTTTTTCTCGACGGCGATCGTGATCGGTTCCGTGCGCAGCGTCTTGCCGGCGACGGTCACTTCGGCGGCGGGGATGGTGAACTGGCCGAGGCGCGTCGGCGTGACGCGGTAGGTGAGGTTTACCGCTTGCGAGGATTGGCCGTTGACCCACGACATGCTGGTGCTGACCGACGGCCCCTGGAATTGCAGTCCGTCGACGGGCGGGATGTTGGGCGCCTGCAGGCCGCCCGAGGCGCCGTTGATCGTGATGGTGTAGGTGAAAGAATCCCCGAACCCGATCCGGCGCTGGTCCACGGTGGCCACCGCCGTCACGTCGGCGAACACCGGCGTGGCGGTCAACAGCGCGAGGATGGCAAACCAAACTCTCATCGTCACCAATCCTTCGCCGGGGGACCCTTGGTTTTCAAGTCTTTCATCTGCACTTCGGGGAAGAAATTCCAGTTGCGCTCGTCCTCGCGGAGGTTGTCGAGCAACGCCTTGGCCTGCTGCTTCTCAAGTTTATCCGACTGGCCTTGTTGCGGCTGCGGTTGCTGATCCTGTTTCTGTTGCTGGTCCTTTTGATCCTGGCCCTGCTGCTGTTGCCTCTCCTTCTCTCGCTGTTTCTCCTTCTCTTGCTCTTGCTTCTGCTGGTCCTGCTTGTCGTCGGGCTTTTGTTGCTGCTGCTGATCTTGTTTTAGCTGATCCTGCTTCTGCTGTTGTTGCTGGTCGTCTTTCTTCTGGTCTTTGTCCTTGTCATGCTGGTTCTGTTGTTGTTGCTGCTGCTTCTGGAGTTCCTCCAGTTTCTTCTTCACGAACTCGCGGTTGAACTTCGCGTCTTCGTCCTTCGGATCCAGCGCCAACGCGCTTTCGTAGTTCTTGATCGCCCGCTGCCAGGTCTTTTCGGCCTCTTGTGGCCGTGCTTCGCCGAGCCGGTAGAGCGTGTTGCCGAGGTTGTACATGGCCCGCTCCTGCAACCGGCGGTCCGGCGACGGCAGTGCCTGCTCGAACGCCTGCGAGGCGGCGGTGAAATCGTTGCTGTGATAGGCGGTCACGCCCTGGTTGTACAGCTTCGGTTCCTGGATGCCCGGCCGCGCTGCGACCGCCAATAAACTCACTGCCAGCCACGCGCGGTTCATGTTTTCCTCCGGTCGGTCACGAACGATTCCACCACCAGCAACGCCACCGCCAGTCCCAGCGGCCACTGGAATCGCTCGAAGAACCGTTTCTGGAGTCGAGCCTCGTACTCCTTGCGCTGAAGTTGGCTGATGCCATTGTCATAGATCGCGTCCATGCCGAAATCACCCGCGGCGCTGTGGACGTACATGCCGCCCGTCTGCAAGGCGAGCTGCTTGAGCATTTCCTCGTTCAGCTTCGACTTGATCACGGCGCCTTCCTTGTCCTTGAGAAAATCCATCGCCTTGCCGTCCTCGCGCATGGGAATCAACTCGCCGTCCGTCGTCCCGACGCCGATGGCGTAAATCTTCACGCCCGCCTTCGCCGCCTCGTCGGCCGCCGCGAGCGCATCGCTCTCGGTTTCCTCACCGTCGGTGATCAACACGATCGCGCGGTCGCGTCCTTCGCCGGCCTCGAACGCCTTGAGCGCGGTGCGGATCGCCACGCCGATGGCCGTGCCGCCGCGTGGAATGATCCGCGGATCGGCATCCTTCAACGTCAACCGGAACGCCTCGTAGTCGATCGTCAACGGACATTGCACGAATGCCGTCCCCGCAAACGCCACCAGTCCGACCCGGTCGCCGCGCAGTTTGTCGAGCAGGTCCTGCACGGCGTACTTCGCCTGCGTCAACCGGTTCGGGCGCACGTCCTCGGTCAGCATGCTCTTCGACACATCGAGCAACACCGTCACGTCCATTCCGTGCCGTTTCACCTCGCGCCACTCGAATCCCCAGCGCGGCTGCGCCAACGCCAGCGCCGTCAACAATACCACCGCCACCAGCAGCACTGCCTTCCACCGTCGCGCCACCGGGCGGACCGCCACTGCCAGCCGCTGCGCTAGCGGTTGGGCGGCGAACCGTTCCAGCGCCCGCCGCCGGGCGCGGAACGACCAAACCAAAAACAGCACCAGCACCGGCAGCAGCACCAGCAACCAGAAATATTTTGGTTCGCCGAATTGCATTACGGCAACCTCCGCAGCCGCGTGTGCTCCAGCGTCACCGCCAACAGCAGGCAACCCAGCCCGGGCACGAGAAACCACGGGAACAACTCGCGCCATTCCTCGAACACGACCGTCTCGACTTTCTGTTTCTCCATCGCGTCGATCTGGTCGTACGTGTTCTTCAACGACTTCGTGTCCGCCGCGCGGAAATATTGCCCGCCGGTCAGCGTGGCGATTTGTTTCAACAGGTTTTCGTCGAGGTCCACCGGAATTTGCTGGTAGCCGAGCACATTGCCCGCGCCATCCATCACCGGCATCGGTGCAAGTCCCTGCGACCCGGCGCCGATGGTATAGACGCGCACGCCAAACTCCTTCGCCGCTTTCGCCGCTTCCATCGCGGGCGGCGTCTTGACGTTCTCGCCGCCGTCGGTCAACAGCACGATCACCTTGCTCTTCGCTTTCGTGTCGCGGAGCCGGTTCACCGCCGTGCCGATGCCGGCGCCGATGGCGGTGTTGCCCTCGACCAAACCGATTTTCACCCGGTCAAGATTGCGCTCCAGCCAGTCGTGGTCAAGCGTCAACGGACTCGCGACATACGCCCGCGTGCCGAACACGACCATGCCGATCCGGTCGTTGGTTCGCGTGCGGATGAACTCGCGGACCACTTCCTTGACCGCGTCAATGCGCGAGGCACGCTGGCCGCGTTTCTCGTAATCCAGCGCCTGCATGCTGCCGGAGATGTCCAGCACCAGCACGATGTCGATGCCTTCCGCCTTGATCTTGCTTTCGCTCCGCCCGAGCTGCGGCCGGGCCAGCGACACCACGAACAACACCAGTGTAGCGCCGCGCAGCACCAGCAGCAACGTCGGCCCGAGCCGCGTCCAGAACGACGCCACCGACTGCGCCCCTGCCACCGACGAGAATTTCAAGCCGCCGCGCTGCGCCGTGCGCCGTTCCCACCAAAGCCAGAGCGGCACGACCACCAGCAACAACAGCAGCCATGGATTCGCGAGCTTCATTGCGGCCGCGTCTCCTCCACGAATCGTTCCGCCGCCGCGAACGCCCGCTGCCGGTCGGCGTCGCCGGGCTGGAGCTTGGCGAACTTCACCAGATCGCACTCCTGCAGAAACGCGCTGAGCAACGCGATATGCTCGGTCGGCAGCGCCGCTTCGGCCAAAAACTCCTCGGTGGTGCGCTCCGGTGCGCGCAACCCAAACCGGCCCTCAATGTACTGGCG
The DNA here is from genome assembly GCA_903825435.1 of uncultured Verrucomicrobiota bacterium. Taxonomy (GTDB): domain Bacteria; phylum Verrucomicrobiota; class Verrucomicrobiia; order Palsa-1439; family Palsa-1439; genus CAIKAP01. Next base: position 18,016 of record CAIKAP010000134.1, on the reverse strand, counting down.
CACGATGTCCGACAACTGCGTGTAAAACTTTTCCACCGGCAGATTCTCCTCGCGCAACTGTCGGAGCGCGCGGATCGCCAATTCGTACGGCGACGGCGGCGCTACCGGTACGACCACCGCGTTGCGCCGTTTCCGCCACCACAACCAGAACGCTACCACCGCCACGATCAGAATGACCGGCACCAGTACCCACAACCAGCGCCAGTCGAACGGCACCGGTACGAGGCCTTTGATGTCGCGGATGTCTGTCACGAAGTTCGTCATCAGATTCGGCGTCCCCGCATGGTGAAAAACTTGATCAGCGGCAGCATGTAATCGGTGTCACAGCGGATTTCCACGTGGTCGACGCCGGCCGAGCGCAGTGTGTTCTGCAACCGGTCCCGCCGCAGCCGCGCCAACGCCGCGAACTCATCGCGGACATGCCGGTCAAACGTGTCAACGAGCGCCCGCTGACCGGTCTCGGCATCGCGCAGTTCCACCAAGCCGACGGCGGGCAGTTCATCTTCGCGCGGATCGCGGAGGCTGAGCGCGACGACGTCGTGGCGCTTGCCGGCAACCTGGAGTTTCTTGCGGACGGACTCGGCGTTGTCGACTTGGAAATCGGAGAGCACAAACGTCACGGCCCGGCGCGGCTGGACGCGGTTGAGGTAATCGAGCGCGAGTTCGAGGTTCGTGCCGCGGCCCTGCGGCTGGAACGCGAGAATCTCGCGGATGACGCGGAGCACGTGCCGGCGGCCTTTTTTCGGTGCGACGAATTTCTCGATGCGGTCAGTAAACATGATCAGGCCGACCTTGTCGTTGTTGCGGATGGCGGAGAAGGCGAGCACGGCGGCGAGTTCGGCGGCGAGTTCGTTCTTGGTCTGGCGGACGCTGCCGAACTGGCCCGAGGCGCTGACGTCGACGACGAGCATCACGGTCAGCTCGCGTTCCTCCTTGAACTTTTTGATGTACGGGTGGCCGAACCGGGCGGTGACGTTCCAGTCGATGGAGCGGACCTCGTCGCCGGGCAGGTATTCGCGGACTTCCTCGAACTCCATGCCGCGCCCCTTGAACACGGAATGGTATTGCCCGCCGAGCACGTCCGTGACTTCGCGGTTCGTGCGGATTTCGATCTGGCGGACTTTGCGGAGAATTTCGCGCGGAATCATGGGAAGGCAGAATTAAGAATTCGCGCGTGCGATTTTTGCAACTTTGTTCAATGCGTCGATGTGACGGCAAAGTTGTTCAACGGTCAGCGGTGGTTCAGACTGGTGAATCATCGCGTGACAATTCGGGCAAACAGGAATTAAATCCGCAACCGGATCAATCTGGTATTCTTTGCCGACCTTTCCAATTGGAACGACGTGATGAACGTGAATGAATCCTTCGCCGAGAGCGCCAAAGACGTGGCCAAAATCGAATCCGCATACGGTGCAAATATGACCATGATGCGCGATGCAAGCTGCGCGAGCTTTGGCACTGCGTTCATAAGCGTTAATCGTGACGGTGAGCCGAGCGCCTTCAGAATATTTTTCGGGTGTAGAAAGCTCCTCTGCAAGCGGGCTAGTAACGTTGGAGTCAGCAGCATACCAATCAGTGCCAACCCTCGTTAGCGTCCTTTCAGTAAGCTTCGGGGTAAACCCACCGATTCTTGCACGCTTTGCACGGCCATCATTGTCGCCAATATCTGCACGCTCCATTGGAAAGGTTTTCAAACGGTATCCCTCTTCCTCAATCAGCCGTATGTGTTCCCGTGATTGGTCGTAGCCTGCTTGTTTGTGTCCTCTCGGTCTTGCCCAATCCTCGGAAAAAATCCTTGTGGTTCTGCCTTTCGTATCTCTGTCCCAAGCTCCAAAGATTATGAAACGCTCGGGCTCGTTGATAAACGACCAACTCCACTGCCAGTTCTTGCAGGTCGCGCCGTGAGATTCGATGAATTCTCTTCGATTCATTTTACGCTACGCGTGATTTTTCTGCATTCTTCATTCATAATTCTGCCTTCGTTTTCACGGGACCGGTACTTCGTCAAAAATGCGTTTAATGATGTCTTCGCTCGTCAGCTCTTCGGCTTCGGCCTCGTAACTGACGATGACACGGTGGCGCAACACGTCCATGCCGATCGTCTTCACGTCCTGCGGCGTGACGTAGCCGCGGCCTTGGAGGAACGCGTACGCCTTGGCGCACAGCGCCAGGCAAATCGTCGCGCGCGGCGACGCGCCGTACTGAATCAGGCCACCGATGTCGATCTTGTACGACTTCGGATCGCGCGTGGCGAACACGATGTCGACGATGTAGTTCTTGATCTTGTCGTCCATGTAAATGGAATCGACCACCTTGCGCGCCTTCAAAATCTGCTCGGGGGTGACAACGGGTGCGGTCACAAGCTTCTTGCCGGTCTCGGCCATACGATCCATGATCTCGCGTTCCTCGGTCTTGGTCGGGTAGTCGATCGACAGCTTCAACATGAACCGGTCCACCTGCGCCTCCGGCAACGGATACGTGCCTTCCTGCTCAATCGGGTTCTGGGTCGCCAGCACCAGGAACGGCTCGGGCAGCTTGAACGTCTGGTCGCCGATCGTCACCTGCCGTTCCTGCATCGCCTCCAGCAACGCGCTCTGCACCTTTGCCGGGGCGCGGTTGATTTCGTCGGCGAGAATCAGGTTCGCGAAGATCGGCCCTTTCTTGATCCGGAACTCGCCGTCCTTCGGATTATAAATCAGCGTCCCCACCACGTCGGCGGGCAGCAAGTCGGGCGTGAACTGCAGCCGGTGAAACGACGTCTGGATCGCCGCCGACAGCGTTTTCACCGACAACGTCTTCGCCAGCCCCGGTACGCCTTCTAATAACACGTGCCCATCGGCCAGCAGCCCGACCAGCAGGCGCTCGATGAGATATTTCTGGCCGACGATGACCTTCCCGATCTCGCCGACCAGTGTGCGGACAAATTCGCTTTCGCGTTTGACCTGTTCATTGATTACTGCAATTCCGTGTTCCATATATTCTCCTAAAATAGTGATGTGTTTTAGCAGACACAAGACCCCGGTGCCACGTTCAATTCCGTCGCCATTTGAAAGACTGCTATATAATATGAAACGCCAATATTCCAGCCATGAAATTTCATCTTTCATCCTTTATCCCTCATCCTTTATACTACCGTCATGTCCATCCAGAACCGCATCATTAAGGTGCAGAAACGCAACCGGGCGCTCGTCACCTTCAACGAGGGACGGATCACCCACGCCATCCTCCGCGCCGCGGAATCCATCGGCGGCCTCCAGCAGGATTACCTGCCGGGCGTCAACGACAAGCTTTTCGACGCGTACGCCTTTGACGAGAAGGTCGCGGAGTTCCTCGCCGATAACGTCGTCATCTGCCTGAACTCCGACCCGCACCATCTCATCGCGAATTTCCCACCGACCATCGAGGACATCCAGGACCTCGTCATCCACGTGCTGCGCAGCTACGGCTTCCAAAACACCGCCGACTCCTACGAATGCTACCGTTGGAGCCGTCACTGGACGCGCGAGGGCGCGATCACCGACACGCAGTTCGTCGGAAACGGTTTTCCCCGCAAACGAATGGAACACATCCTCGACTGGAACCGCCAGCACGGCTGCGACACGGTGGCGGGCCTGAATGAGATCGTCCGCACCGGCCGCCTTAAACCGCTCGTGGAGGAATCTCTCGACGCCTACGAAGCCTCGCTCGACGAGGCCGCCGCGAAAGTCATGGCGCGCCTGAACGCGGGTGACAACATCCGGATGATGTGGGTCAGCGGCCCCAGTTCGTCGGGCAAGACGACGACGACGGTGAAGTTGACGGAGCGATTGAAACGTCACGGCTTGAAGTTCCACATGTTGAACCTCGACGATTATTTCTGGGCGCTCATCGAGCATCCTACCGACTGGATCAACGACCGCAATTTCGAGACGCCGGAGGCGCTCGACATCCAGCTCCTCAATCGTCACCTGAAAGAACTTCTCGACGGCAAGACCATCGAGAAGCCGATTTACAGTTTCAAGGAAGGCCGACGCATCGGAACCAAGCCGGTCAAGCTGGAGTCCGACCAGGTTCTCCTGCTCGATTGTCTCCACGGGTTTTATCCGCCGATCACCGAGGGGATCGACGCGACAACGCAGTTCCGCGTCTACATCGAGACACTCAACGTGCTCCTCGAAGGCGACGGCTCCCGCAAACGACTGACGAAGTTTACCGACATCCGCCTGATCCGTCGTATGCTGCGGGACCTGCGGCACCGCAACCACAGCCCGCTCTCGACGTTGCTGCACTGGCACTACGTCCGCTGGGGCGAACTCTTCTCGATCATTCCGCTGATGGGCCTCGCCGACCACGTCGTCAACGGCGGCCTGCCATTCGACTTGCCGGTCTTGAAACCGTTTCTGCTGGATGCCGGTCATTTCCCGCGTACGGAAGACCTCGCGCAGTATTCCGGCTTCCTCGACGCGCAGATCCGTTTCGGCCGGGTGAAGTCGTTGCTCGAATCAGTTGAAGGGCTGACGCAAGACCAGATCGCCGCGCTCATCCCCGGTGACGCCGTCATCCGGGAATTCATCGGCGGCAGCACGGTCAAGATCCCGCACAACGAATAGCGTTGTGTTCCGGCTTTAGAACCTGCCGTCTAATTTTTTGGCTTTGCGCTGGGCTCGGATCTTGTCGGCGTTGGTGCGGACGGACTGGATGAAGTCGGAGCAAACGGCGCTGGTCGTGTAGTTCACTTTCTGCCACTTGGATTCCTCGATGAAGCTGATGTTCGGGTAAAGTTGTTTCAGCAACGGCATCCGCGCGCCTTCGGCCTGGACCTGCGCAACGGTCGCGAGAAGCTTCTCGATGTGGTCGAAGGCATAGTTGTTGATGTACTTGCCCGCCTGCGTGAGAAAGGCTTCGTGCGCCTGAAGCAATGCCGTCGCGGGGTTGCCGACCGCGCGAATCTTGCCGGGATCAACCAGCCCTTTTACGAGGCGCGCCCGGTATTGCGCGGAGTAGAACCAGTAGACCGCGTCGTCCTTCAACCTGAAATCGTAGAGACGGATCGCCGCGACGTACATCGCCTCGGGCGTCAGCTCGGACCATTCTTCCTTCATCGCGGCGATGGTCTTGAGGAGCGACGCCTTGTCGGTCGTGCCCAGCCCGGTGCTGAATTTGCCGACGGCGATCTGGCGGGTGTTGGCGTCGTAGAACGGCTCCACCGTGACGGGCATCGGTTTGCGCGAGCCGCAGGAGGCCAGCGCCAAACAGAACACGAGGATCGCGTAATTCAGTCTCATCGGGTGGTTTGATGCCCGATTTTGGCGGCGGGTTCAAGGTTGAACTGTGGCGCCGCTGCGTTACATTGGCGCCGCATGAACGACAAGGAGAAGCTCATCGCCGGGTTGACGCAGGCGTGGCGCGACGAGAACGCCAGCGCGCGCAACTACCGGGCACTCGCCAAACAGGAACTGAACACGGAACGCAAGGCCATCCTGCTGCGGCTGGCCGAGGCGGAGGACAGGCACGCCGCAACGTGGGTCGCGCGGTTGAAGGAACTCGGCGCGGACCCGGTCGCGTACACGGAGTCGCCGAAGGAACGGGCACGCCGTTGGTGGCTGGCGCAACGCGGGACGGATAACGCGGTGGTCGCGCTGGAGAAGGCGGAACAGGGCGCGGACGTGTTTTACGAAGAGCTGCTGACGGTGGCGACGGACAAGGAGCGCCCGCAGATCGAGGAAGCGCAACGCGAGGAACAGGCACACGCACGCGTGCTCGACAGTTTCGTCGGCGGATTCTCGCCGCCGCAGCGGCAACTGGACCGGATATTGCGCCGTGAGAAATGGCACGTGACATCGGGCGGCTGGATCGGCCAGGCGATTTACGGCGCCAACGACGGCCTCGGCGCGGCGTTCGGCGTCGTCAGCGGCGTGGCGGGTGCGACGGGCGTGAACGCGAAGTTTGTACTGCTCAGCGGCATCGCAACGGCGGTCGCCTCCGCGCTCTCGATGGGCAGCGGCGCGTACCTCGCGACGAAATCGGAATGCGAGGTGTACCAGTCGGAGATCGAGAAGGAACGCCGCGAGATCGAACAGCACCCGGAGGAGGAGCGCGAGGAGATGGAGTTGTTCTACCAGCTCAAGGGGTTCTCGCCGGAGGAAGCGAAGAAGATGGCGGCGAAGCTCGCGGAGCAGCCGGAGCATTTTCTCAAGACGCTCGCGCACGAGGAACTGGGGCTGTCGGAGCGAACATTCCCGAACCCGTGGAAGGCCGCAGTGAGCGCGACGCTCAGTACGGCATCGGGCGCGTTCATCCCGGTGATTCCGTATTTCTTTTTCGGAGGCACGACGGCACTGCTCTGGTCGTTCATCATCAGCACGGCGGCGCATTTCGCGGTCGGCGCGGCGAAAGTGGTCGTGACCGGGCGGTCATGGTTCAAGAGCGGGATGGAGATGACCGTCATCGGTCTTGGCGAAGCGCTCATCACCTACGGCATCGGACTGCTCATCGGGCCCGCCTTGCACTAACGGCGGGGCGGATTATGTTTGGCTCGTGAAAACGATAGCAACAATCGCACTTGGAGGACTGCTCATGTTCCCATTCTCGTCGAAGGCGGACCTGTTGAAGGCCGGTGATGTCGCCCCGGATTTCAGTGCCCAGGCAAGCGACGGTTCGACGGTCCAGTTGAAGGACCTCCTCGGTAAAGGGCCCATCGTGCTCTACTTCTACCCGAAGGACGACACGCCGGGGTGCACGAAGGAAGCGTGTGGCATCCGCGATTCGTTCGCGGAGTTCAAGAAGTTGAAGGCCACGGTGTTTGGCGTCAGCTTCGACTCGGTGGACTCGCACAAGAAGTTCATCGCCAAATACACGTTGCCGTTTACGCTGCTGGCCGACACCGACAAGAAGATCGCCACCGCGTATGGCGCCGCTGGCGCGCACAGCCTTGTGGCGTCGCGCGTCACGTTCATCATCGGCAACGACGGCAAGATCGTGCGCGTTTTCCCGAAGATCAACCCTTCGGAACACAGCACCGAGTTGCAGCAAGCGCTTGTAGAGCTCGGTCAATGAGTGATGCTGCGGATTGAGACAAGATGCAGCGTTCACAAATTAGCTTGACCTCCCACGCTGTCGGGAGTTGACTTTGAGCGAGCAGGGAAGTCTTTGTGACAGAGAAAGGGCAATTATTGACCGGGGAAGCAGCTAACGACGGCATCCGGCAATTGGAGGCGACTTTTGACGCCATCAGCGATGCGGTCTGGTTGATGGACGCGAACTGCCGCATCCAACGGTGCAACCGGGCGACTCGGGAACTGTTTGGCAAGCAAGACAACGAGATCATCGGACGGCATTGTTGGGAAATCGTCCATGGCACCTCGGAACCGATTCCCGGCTGTCCCATGTCGCAGATGCGTGAGAGCGGCTGCCGTGGTTCGATGGAACTGTCCCGGGGCGACCGCTGGTATCGCGTGACCGTGGATCCGTTGTTCGATGCGGCGGACACGTTGACCGGCGCGGTCCACATTATCCGCAACATCACCGAGGCAAGGCGGGCGGACTTGGCGCGGCAGTTTTCCCAGTTTACCCTTGATCACATGTCGATGGGCATGTTTTGGGTGGATACGGACTGGCACTTTGTGGAGGTGAACACCGCGGCGACCCTGATACTGGGTTACACGCGGGACGAACTGCTCCAGATGACCGTCAGCAACGTCGATGCGGATTTTCCACCAGAGGATCGACCCCGTCGTTGGAGCGAATTCAAAGCCAAGGGAATTGTCACCTTTGAAACCCGTCATCGAACGAAGGATGGGCGGTTGGTTCCGGTCGAGGTAACCGCAAGTTACATCAAGCTTGGCGAGACGGAATATCTGTGCGCCTCGGTGCACGACATCACCGAGCGCAAACGGGTCGATTTGCAGTTGCTGGAAACAGAAACGCGCTTTCGCGCCGTCTTCGAGCAGGCAGGAGACGCCATTGTCGTGTTTGACCCGGATACACTCGTCATCCAGGAATTCAACAACGAAGCCTGCCTTCGCCTCGGCTATACGCGCGAGGAATTCGCCAAGCTCAAGATCCCCGATTTTGAGATACTCGAATCCGCAGAAGAAGTGAAGATGCACTGCAAGAGGATAGCGACGGAGGGGTTTGCTCACTTTGAAACGAGGCACCGAACCAAGAGTGGTGCCATAAAGGACGTCGAAATCAGGTCCAAAATCATTCACCTTGGAGGGAAAACTACTCTGGTGGGCATCTGGCGCGACATCACCGAGCGCAAGCAGACTGAGAAGGCGTTGCACGCCCTGAAGATTGAGTTGGAGCAGCGGGTCGAAGAACGCACCGCCCAACTGCGCCACGAAATCAGCCAGCGCCAACTACTCGAAAGAGAAATCCTCGAAATTAGCGGGCACGAACGCCGACGCATCAGCCATGACCTGCATGACAGCGTCGGCCAGCGCCTCACGGGCTTGAAGTTCCTCAGCAGCGCCCTCAGCCAGCGGTTGGCTCGAACAAAAGTACGGGACGCCTCCGCTGCCGCCAACATCAGCACCGAACTCGGTAAGGCCATCGAAGAAGTGCGCGACATCGCTTACGGCTTGCACCCAGTCCAGCACAACGTGGAAAGCCTGATGTTTTCCCTCCAACATTTGGCTGAGAATGTAACCAAGACGTTTAAGGTTCCCTGCCATTTCGAATGCCACCAGCCGGTCCTTTTCCACGACTACAGCGCCGCCACCCACCTCTACCGCATCGCGCAAGAAGCCGCCGGCAATGCCGCCCGTCATGCCAAGGCTGAAGACATTCGCATTACACTCGACCAGGACGACGCCTTCATTCATCTCCGCGTGATTGACAATGGTCGCGGCTTGTCCTCCACCACCCGACGCCGAAAGGGACTGGGCATGGAAATCATGAAATACCGCACCTCTGCCATCGGCGCCACCCTCGACATCATTAACGGCAAGAACGGCGGAACGGTTGTCCACTGTGCTTACCACACACACACCACCGCAAAGGAGATAGACTAATGCCTATTGAAACCGCCAAACAAACCAAGTTGCGCGTCTTCCTAGTGGAGGACCATCCCCTCGTCCGCAAGGGCATTGCGGACTGCATTTGCGACGAGACGGACATGATGGTCTGCGGTCAAGCCGCCAACTCGATCGAGGCGTTGGCTGGCATTGCACGCGAGAAACCAGACCTCGTGCTGGTGGACATTTCCATCCCGGGTCGTGATGGCATCGAGTTGACCAAGGAGATCAAGGCCGCGCATCGCCACGTGTACGTGTTGGTACTTTCCATTCACGACGAGTCCTTGTATGCGCAGCGCGCCCTGCGAGCCGGGGCGAGCGGTTACATGATGAAGAGCGCGCCCGCTATCGAACTGATCAAAGCGATCCGCGACGTCTGCGCTGGCAAGACCAGCGTCAGCGACCGGATCCGCGACCAGCTATTTCAGATCGCTCTGAGCAACAATAGCAAAACCGAGAGGACACCATTGGAACGCCTTACCGACCGCGAGATTGAGGTCCTGCGATTGTATGGCGAGGGCCAGCCTCGTGGCCAGATCGCCTCCAAACTGAATCTCAGCATCAAGACCGTCGAGTCTCACCGTGCTAACATCTGCCACAAACTCAGTCTAAACAGCTCCATCGAGTTCATGCGCTTCTCCATCGAGTTCATCCGCGACGAAACTAACGCGCCGCCTCCGCTGACGCCGCGCAGCCAGAACAAGAAATGAACATGACAACGCCGGGCACGCTACGGTGTGCCGAGGTCGAGAATCGTCTCCACCAAGCCGGGGATCGTGTGCTCTTTCGCTTCCGCCGCGATGGACAGGTTGTGCGCTATCACCGCCGCCGTTGTTTGCGGGCCGATGCTGACGATCCGCAGTCGCGGGAACTGCCGGAACAAATCCGGAACATTTACCAAGTCGCAGAAGTTGTGGACCGTTGACGAACTCGTGAACGTCACGATGTCGGCGCCTTCGGCCAGCAGACGGGCACGGTGGCCGGTGCGGTCTTCGGTATCGGGAACGGTCTGGTAGGCGTCGAGGTCGTCCACGATCCCGCCGAGGTCTTCGAGGCCGCGCGCGAGCCGTTCGTCGGCGAGGTCGGCGCGTGGCAACAGAAACTTGAGGTTTTCGCAACTGACTTCCTTATGAAATGTTTCCAGCAACGCTTCGCCGGTGAACTCGGTTGGTTGGAGGTCAACTTGAAGGTGGAGCGCGGCGAGTTTCTGGGCGGTGGCGGCGCCGATGGCGGCGATCTTGAGGCCGCCGAGGTCGCGGATGTCGGTGTGTTCGGCGAAGTACACGCGGAAGAAGGCGTCCACGCCGTTGGGGCTGGTGAACACGAGCCAGTCGTAGGTGCCGATGCCCAGAACGGCTTCGCGCATCGGTGCGGGGTCTTTCGGCGGTTTGATGGCGATGGTCGGGATTTCCAGGACGTCGGCGCCAAGCTCCAGCAACTGACGGGTGAGTTCACTGGCCTGTTCGCGGCTGCGGGTGACGACGATGCGTTTACCAAAGAGCGGTCGGCGCTCGAACCAGTTCAAGTCCTCGCGGCAACGGACGACGTCGCCGATGACGGTGATGGCGGGCGGCTGCAACTTTGCCTGTTCAGCAAGCTTGGCGATAGTGCCGACGGTACCGGTGATGGTTTGCTGGCGGGGCGTTGTGCCGAGGCGAATCATGGCGGCGGGTGTGTCGGCGGCACAGCCGTGCGAGATGAGCGTCGTGGTGATTTCGCCGATGCGTTCGACACCCATGAGGATGACGCGGGTGCCAAAGAATTGAGCGACGGTCTTCCAGTCAACTTGCGATTCGCCTTTGGTCGGGTCTTCGTGGCCGGTGATGACCATGAACGCCGTCGCGACGGCGCGATGCGTCACCGGTATGCCCGCGTAAGCTGGCGCGGCAATGGAGGAGCTGATGCCGGGGACGATCTCGAAGGCGATACCAGCTTCGCGGAGTTCCTGGCCTTCTTCGCCGCCGCGTCCGAAGACGAACGGGTCGCCGCCCTTGAGCCGGGTGACGACTTTGCCTGTCTTGGCCTTGGCGACGAGGAGGGCGTTGGTCTCGTCCTGGTTGAGCGTGTGTTTCTTCGCGCTTTTGCCCGCGAAGATCAACTCGGCGTCGGTGCGTGCGTACCGGAGCAGTGACGGGTTGACGAGGTTGTCGTACACGAGGACGTCGGCGCGTTGGATGCATTCGAGTCCGCGTAATGTGAGCAGCCCCGGATCACCGGGGCCTGCACCTACCAGATAGACTTTGCCGTTGGTGTTCATTCTGAAATTCGTTGTGCCGCTTCCTCGCCGAGTTTGAGGGCGTCGGTTTTCGGACCTGTGAGTTCGGTCTTGCGGATGCTCGAACCGTCGGGCGTGAACTTGGCGGCGATGAGGCGGAGTTGGTCGCCGTTCACCGTCGCGTGACCGGCATACGGCAACTGACAACCGCCACCGGCTGCGTGTAGGAAGGCGCGTTCGGCTTCGCCGCAGGCCATGGTGTCGGTATCGTTGATGGCGGCGAGCCGTTCGAGTGTCGTGTCGTCGTCTGCGCGGGCTTCGATGGCAATGATCCCCTGCCCCACGGCGGGAATCATCTCGGTGATGTCAAGGAACGGCCAGCGTGCGTCGTAAAGGCCAAGGCGCTTGAGACCCGCGGCGGCCAAAATGAGTGCGTCGAGGTTATCACCTTCGGTAAGCTTGCGGAGTCGGGTGCCCACGTTGCCGCGGACTTCCTCGACCTGCAAGTCGGGGCGTCGCGCCATCAATTGCGCGCGCCGCCGCAGGCTGCTGGTACCGATATGGGCGCCGACGGGCAGGTCTTTGACAGTAGCGGCGTGTTTGGCGATAAAAACGTCACGCGGGTCTTCGCGCGTCGGCGTGGCTCCGATGCAGAGACATTCGGGCAAAGCGGTCGGCAAATCTTTCAGGCTGTGAACGGCGATATGAATCGTACCGGCAAGAAGTTGGTCCTCGATCTCCTTTGTGAAAAGCCCTTTGCCGCCGGCTTTGACGAGGGAGATGTCGCCGAACATGTCGCCACTGGTCTTGATGATGCGGACTTCGACGGGGAGACCGGGATGCGCCCGTTCGAGGAGTGCGCGGATCAGTGTGGTCTGGGCCATCGCCAACGGGCTGCCGCGCGTGCCGATGATGAGCGGGTTCATGCGTAGCGTTGGGTCAGCGAGTCCTGGTTCTGTTCAAGCCATGCGGCGAGCGCGGCTACGCGCTCCGCGATCAACGCGCGGCAGACAGCGATCTCGCGTTCGCGTGCCGCGAGGTTCTCCTGCGCAATCTGTTGAAGGTCGTTCATGTTGTAGAGGAAGACGTTTTCCATATCGCCGCAACCACGGTCAATATCGCGCGGCACGCCAATGTCAATCAGGAACAGCGGGCGGTGATGCCGCGCCTTCATCAACGGCTCCAGTTTTTCCGGCGTGACAATCGGATGCGGCGCGGCGGTGGCGCTGATGACGATGTCCACGCGATCGAACTCCACCGGCCAATCATCGTAATGAATGGGCTGCCCACCGAGTTGTCCGGCCAACGCGGCGGCACGTTCGCGATCTCGTCCGCACACGAGAATGGTGCCAGCGCCACGACTGCGAAGCGCCTTCGCGGTCGCCTCGCTCATCGCGCCGGTGCCGATGACCATCACGGTGCTGGTGCGCAGGTCGCGGAAGATGTGTTCGGCCAGTTCAACGGCAACATTGGCGACGGAAGTCGAGCCTTGGGTGATACCGGTGTTGGAGCGGATGTGCTTGGCAGCGGCGAAGGATTTCTGGAACAGGCGGTTCAACGCGGGGCCGGTTGCGCCGGCTTGTTGGGCGGCGGCGTAGGCATCTTTGACTTGGCCGAGAATTTCGGTTTCACCGAGCACCATCGAGTCGAGGCCCGACACGACCTCCAGCAGGTGCGTGATACAGTCGTTGTTGCAAAACTCGTAAAGGTGCGGGGCCACCGAGTCCTGGAGACCGTGGTAGTCGTGCAGGTAGCGGCGCATCCCGGCGAGCGCCTTGTCGGCGTCCACCGCGAGGCCGTACAACTCGACGCGGTTGCAGGTTGAGATGATCGCAGCCTCTTTCAATGGCGCCGCACCGAGCAGCATGCAGGTCGCCTCGCCGAGCGCTGGCTTTGGAAAGGCGAGTCGCTCGCGCACCTCCACCGGTGCGCTGCGGTGGTTCAAACCGACAACAACCAGATTCATTTTGACAGCCACGTCGCTCCCCAGAACGCCGCCAGCGTGAACACGAACGCTGTGATTGCGCCGCAGGCGGCCTTGCGCCCGCGCCACGCATCCATCGCGCGTCCGCCAAACAACACGCCATACAAACACCAGACCGCCACCGCCCACACCGTCTTCGGCCATGGCCACGCGCCGACGACCCGGTGCGAGACCGCGCCTCCAATCATACCCACCGTCAACAGCGCAAACCCGACCACCAGCAACCGGAACCCAATCACATCGAGCTGGTCCACCGGCGGCAACAACAGCAGCAACCGGCCCGGGTGATGCGATTTTAACTGCCGTTCCTGCACGAGGTACATCAAGCCAACCACGCATGCCAGAGCCAGCGCACCGCACGCCACGATGCCGATAGCCGCGTGAAATTCCACCCATGCGCTGTGTTTCTTCGGCACCTTTGCCAAAACATCAATCGGCGCCACCAGCGCCGTCAGCACCACCGCCAGCACCACCGGAGCCGTGAACGCGCCGAGAAACGACACTCGGTACGACGGCCCGATCACCAAGTAGAATAGTACCAGTGACCACGCTATGAACATTTGGACTTCGAACAGATTCGTCAGCGGACAACGGTTGAGATGTTGTCCGCGCAGGAACAACCCCAGCGTGTGGACCAGAAACCCGGCCACCACCAGCGCCACGTTCACGTGATGAAGCGTACCCGCGGCGAACCCGCGCTGCAGCCGCCGCGCCGTAAGCGCAGTGGCGGCGGCGTAAAACGCCAGCGCGAACCAGAGATAGTGCCGTTCCGTCACCGCAGCACCTTCTCCAGTTGCTTGCGCAACGCCTTCGCGCGTGCCGGATTTGTTCCGGCCGTCGAGATGGCGATGGTGACACCGCTGCGACGCACAACCGACGGCACGATGAAGTTACCGGCATCGGGTGGCGCGGCGCAGTTGACGAGGAGCCGCCGACGGTTTGCCTCTGCGCACACACGGCGGTTTACAGCGAGGTCGTCAGTCGCGGCAATGACGAGCCGCGCACTGCGTAGGTCACCGCTTCGATAACTGCGGCGAATCCAGTGAACGTTTTTCATCCGACGGATCGTGGCAGTGGCGGCCGGGCTGATGACGGTGACAACGGCGCCGGCTTTCAAGAGGGAGCGAATTTTGCGGGTGGCGACCTTACCGCCGCCGATTACGACGACTGGTTGGCCAGCGAGAACAAGGAAAAGTGGGTAGTACATTTGTTATATGGTGGTTGGGGCGCGGAGTGCCGCGCCCCAACCCTCGGTCAATGGAAGGGCCGTAAGCCAGATTCTGTTTTGATAGCCATTTGTCTATGCGATCTGTACCCGCGGCTCATAATGGTGCGGGCCACACCGTCGCCGCCTATTTGATCTTGCTCCCGATGGGGTTTGCCGTGCCCCCGGCATTGCTGACGGGGCGGTGGGCTTTTACCCCGCCGTTTCACCCTTACCCCGACTTTCGTCGAGGCGGTTTGTTTTCTGTGGCACTGTCCGTCCTCCGATGTTACGTCGGAGTCCCCCGCTTGCACGGGGCATCGCGCCCTGAGGAGTCTGGACTTTCCTCCCCGGCTTTCGCCGTAGCGGCTATCCGCCCTTCCAAAGAACTGATTCCTGCCCTATTGGGCCTGGCAATATAGAATGCGACCGCAATAGTCGCAACTGACCACGTCGCCGCCGTTCTTGGCGTTGTGGACAACCTGCGGCGGGAGGTTCAGGTGGCAGCCACCGCAATTGCCGTGCAGGATTGGCACGATCGCGAAGTCACTCTTGCTCTTCATCAAACGGTCGTAGCGCGCCAGCACGTCAGCGTCAGCCTGCGCCACCAGCGCTTCGCGCTCGCGCTGCAACTGCGCCAGTTCCTGCTCCGCCGTCTGTGCGCGATGCTTCAACTCCGCCTGTTCGGCCTCGCCATTGGCGCTGATCTCCTTCAGTTGCACCTGTTCCTGTTTCAACAACGGCTGAAGTTGCTCATTCTTCTCCATCAACTCCAGTTCGACATCTTCGAGGTGAACAATCTCCTGCTCGGCGTTGTTGATCTCCTTCAGCAACGCCTGATACTCGGTGTTCGACTTGATCTGGTTCAACTGGATAAGGTACTTGTTGATCTGCGTTCGTTTTCCATCGGCGTCAATCTCCAGCTTCTTGCGGTCCGCCTCAATCTGTTTCAGTTGAAACTTGGCCGCCTCTAGACGGGCCGACTCGTCCTGCACGCGCTTCAGCACCGCGGCGATCTCCTGCGGGATGCGCGCCGTCTCCGCCTTCAACGAGGCGATCCGGCGGTCACGATCCTGCAACACGAGTAGATGTTCAAGAGATGGCAACATTGACGCGCAGTCTAGCTTTCGATTCCCCGCCTGTCAACCGCGCCGGGCCGCAAAGAATTTCTCCAGGTACTTCGCCAGCATGTCGCCCTCCAGATTCACCCGCTGCCCGGCACGGCGCGTGAGCAGGTTGGTGATCTCGTGCGTGTGCGGAATAATCCAGATACGAAACCAGTTCCGCCCGAACATCGCCACCGTCAGGCTGATGCCGTCCACCGAGATCGAGCCTTTCTGCACGACGTACCGCATCACCGCCGCCGGGGCGGTCACCTCCAACACATAATCCGCCCCCGACTTTTCGTACCGGCGCACCACGCCCGTGCCGTCCACGTGGCCCTGCACAAAATGTCCATCGAGCCGCCCATCGGCACGCAACGGACGTTCCAAGTTCACCAAGCTGCCGTGCGCAAGCTCGCCGAAATTCGTCCGTTTCAGCGTTTCGTTAAGCACATCGAACCGCAGCAGATTGCCGCGTTTCGCCGCCACCGTCAGGCATGCACCGTTGACGGCGATGCTGTTGCCGACGCGCAACGCCCGCCCGACTATCTTTGGACGCACGTACAGCTCGGTGGACTTCGTACCTTTGCGGATGCGCTCGACGGCGCCCGTCTCCTCGACAATTCCGGTAAACATGCCAAGCACCTTACAAAGCAGCCACCGGCTTGTCTAGCCTTAGAGCAAACTAACACCATGGCCGCAACCTAAGGCAAGCGATGCTGTCGGCTGTACGAGGTCACCTCAACGGCAACTCGCGGCCGAGCTTGGCGACGACGGCTTTCATGTCTTCCCAGACTTCCTTCTTGGCGGGCGGATTGCGCAACAGGTACGCGGGATGGAACGTCGGCATGATCGGGATATCCCGGTAGGTGTACCAGTTGCCCCGCATCTTCGTGATCCCGATCTGGATGTCCAGCAACGTGCGCAACGCCGTCGCGCCGAGCGCCACAATCACCTTCGGACGGATCATCTCGATCTGCTTCTGCAAATACGGAAGACAATTCGCCGTCTCATCCGGCAACGGCGGCCGGTTCTGCGGCGGCCGGCATTTCAACACGTTCGCGATGTACACTTCTTCGCGCTTCAACCCCATCGCCTCGATGATCTTCGTCAACAACTGCCCCGCACGCCCGACAAACGGCTCGCCCTGCTCGTCCTCGTCCGCACCGGGCGCTTCGCCGATGAACATCAACTCCGTCCGCGGATCGCCGACGCCGAACACGACACTGTGCCGGCTCCGCGCCAGCTCGCCGCACTTCTTGCACGCCTTCGTCTCGGCTTCCAATGCAGACCAACCCGCCGAGGCGGGCTTGGGCAGCGGCTTTCCAATTTCCTCCAACGCCTCTTTCGAAGCGGTGACATGCGTGACTCCAGAGCGTTTCATTTCCTCCAATGCCTTGATTGTTTCATCAACGATTTGCTTCAACTCTTGCATAAATTCGCCATGTCTTCCGGCACCGGCGCTTCAAACTCCAGTCGCTCGCCGGTGCACGGGTGTGTGAAACTGAGTTTGTAGGCGTGCAACATCGGACGGTCAACGGCAATCTCCACCGCCCGCGCCCGTCCGTACACCGCGTCGCCGACCAACGGATGCCCGATGTGCGCCATGTGCACGCGAATCTGGTGCGTCCGCCCCGTGTGCGGCGTCACCTCGACAAGCGCGAAGCTTGGAAATTGTTTCAAGACCCGGTACTCGCTCAACGCGGCGCGCCCACGCGTGACGCGCACCGACATCTTCTGCCGGTCGCGACCGCTGCGGCCAATATCGGTCTCGATCCGCCCGCTCACCCGCGCGAAGGTTCCCCAGCAGATTGCCCGGTACACCTTCCGCACCGTCCGCGCCTTGAACTGGTCCACCAGGCTGCAATGCGCCGTGTCGTTTTTCGCGACCACGATGCAGCCGCTCGTCCCCTTGTCCAGCCGGTGCACGATGCCGGGCCGCTCGACACCGCCGATACCGGCAAGCTGACCGCGGCAATGATGGAGTAACGCGTTGACAAGCGTGTGCTCGTAGTTGCCCACCGCCGGATGAACGACCATCCCGGCGGCCTTGTTGACGACGATCAGGTCATCGTCCTCGTAAAGCACATTCAGCCGGATTTGTTCCGGCTGCGCTTCCAACGGCACCGGCGGCGGTATCTCGACGCTGACTTGGTCGCCGGTGCGGACGCTGTAGCTTGCCTTGTGCGGCTGGCCGTTGACGCGGGCGTTGCCTTGCTCAATGAGCTTCTGGAGAAACGCGCGCGAACGTTCCGGCATCTGCGTTTGCAGGAACCGGTCGAGCCGCTGTCCGCGTTCGTTGTCGGTGACGGTGAACACGCCGCCAGAATCGCGCACCGGCACGCAACCTGTCAACCCTCTGAGCTTCTATCCTCTGACGTTCTTGCAAAACTCGCTTTTGCGGGCTTTTTCGGCGATGGATTTGAACGGGATGCAAGGGGAAGCGTCTCAGAGTTATGCATGAACTGACCGCGATCTTCCACCATCTTCAACGCCATCTTTTCCCTACACTCG
>CAIKAP010000133.1 GCA_903825435.1 uncultured Verrucomicrobiota bacterium | reverse complement strand
GGTGGTGTTTCAAGGGATGCTCACAGGGTTTTAGTTTTCACTGAATGTGACATTGATCGGTTGGTGGCTACGCCCAGAGCCACAGTGCAACGACTCCCAGCAATGTCGAGCTACCAACAACCGATTTTCACCACTCCGTGCGCTGCGTTGCGCCTGCGCATTGGTTTGCGCCAATGGACGACGCGGTTTGAGTAGGATCCGAATGTTCTGGATCCCTGCGATCAGGCAGTCTTGGATCTGGACCCGCCACAACCGCCGCCGCCGTGCCTTCGAGAGCACGCTGTGATGCGGCACGACAGCATCGAGTTCGTAGCCCTAGGAACCAGAGGTAATCGAGCCGTTCCGTGGCGATCTTCATCAATTCACACTCACTGGCGACGTTGTCGTAGAACAACAGGAACATCACATTGAGAATGATGGCGGGATCGACCGACTCGTTGCCATTGCGCCCGTGTCGCTTGGCGACGGCGGCGCGGATGAAGGTGAAATCAATCTGCTTGTGGAGGGCGCGTAGCGGATGGTTGGGGCGGACACGCTAATCGAGGTTGATGTGGTAAGTGAACCGCTCTTTCTGTGATTGGTGTCGGCAAAGAGCGTTCCCGTGGTCACTGAAGCCTGATGTTGACAGGTGTGGCAGCAGAACAGACCGCGAAATGTCTACCACGACTCGCTGCCCTAACACCGTGGGCAGACAAACCCATGCGGCCAGCGTAACCTTCCCAAGTAGTCGCGACAAGCGGCCTCGTTGTGAAATGGGTCATGCAATTCCAACACCGTCTTGGGGTAGTCCGGCATTCACGCCAACACTACTATGGGGTACGCTGGAGTATTATAGTGCATACCCCTATTGAAAAATTCGTTTATTCCACAGCGAATGCGCCAAACGTAAAGCCAGAAGCCATGCTCAAGGATGGCACCAGAGAAAGTCAAACAATGTAAGTGCATGAGCAAGTTAGCTGACGATCTTGCCGTCTTTGATCTCCAGAATGCGTTCACCGCGTTTGGCGATGTGCTCGTCGTGCGTCACCATGATCATCGTAGTGTTGTGTTCGGTATGAAGACGCCAAAGCAAGTCGAGGATGGCTTCGCTGGTCCTGGAATCGAGGTTCCCGGTCGGTTCGTCGGCCAACAACAGGCCCGGCTGGTTCACCAGCGCACGCGCGATAGCGACGCGTTGCTGTTCGCCGCCGCTCAACTCCGTTGGGCGATGTTCGAGGCGGTCGCCGAGGCCGACGGCCTTGAGCAGGTCCGTCCCCCGCTCCACCAAGCCGTCAGTGCGGCGCGCACCAAGCAGGCCGGGCAGGCAGACATTTTCCAACGCGTCGAGTTCGGGCAGGAGGTTGTAGGATTGGAAAACAAATCCGATCTGTTCGTTGCGCAAGCGCGTGCGCTCGGCGGCGGATTTCTGGAACAGAGATTTGCCGTCCATTATCACTTCGCCGGCGGTGGGCGTGTCGAGGCCGCCGAGCAGGTGCAACAGGGTACTCTTGCCGGCGCCGGAGGCACCGACGATGACGAGCACTTCGCCGGAGCGTACTTCGAGGTTGATGTCTTGAAGGACTTCGACGGCGCGTTTGCCCATCGTGTAGATTTTTCGGAGACCGCTCGCGGTGAGGATCGGGCTAGTCATGGCGCAACGCCTCCACGGGTTCGAGCTTGGCGGCCCAGAGCGCGGGGATCAAGCCGCCGAGCGTGCAGATCAACAAGGCCGAGACGGTGATGGTCAGCGCGTCGCGCAACGCGAGGTGCGCAGGGATCTGTGTGAAGTTGTAAATCTCGCGCGGAAACACCTCGACGCCGAGCACGCGGGAAAGAAAATCCTGAATCGGCGTCAAGTTGTGAATGGTCAGCAAGCCCAACCCGGCGCCGACCAGCACGCCGAACACGCCGACAATAAAACCTTGGACGAGAATCAACCGCGAGATTTGGCCACCGGTCGCACCGAGCGCCTTGAGGACGCCGATCTCGCGCGTCTTCTGGACGGTCGAGGTGATCAGCGTGCTCATGATGCAGAACGCCGCCACCACCACCAGCAGCAACAGAATAAAGAACATCGTCGCCTTCTCGACCTGAATGGCGCCGAGGATGCGTTGATTCTGCTCGGCCCACGTCTGCGCGCGCAATCCGATGGGCAGCTTCTTGTTCAAGTTGTCGGCGACTTCCTTCGCCCCGGCAAACGGGTCGTCGGTCATCAACTCGATGCCGTGAACTTCGTTGTGGAGGTTGTAGAGTTCCTGCGCTGTTTCCACGGAGGTGAAGATAAGGCCAACATCGTACTCGAACATGCCGGAGTGGAAGATGCCGGTGACGGTTAACTCCATCGGGAGATAAACTTCCTCGCCTTTCTTCTCGATGGTGCGCGGCGAATAGACGGTGATCTTGTCACCAAGATAGATGCCGCACTGCGACGCCATCTCGCGGCCGATGACGACTTTCTCGCCATCGAGATCGAGCTTGCCGCGGCCGTCGGCGATGTACTCGCCGAGCTTGCTGACCTGCACTTCGCGTTTCGGGTCAATCCCCTTCAGGTACGGCGTGGCGACACGCTTGTTGAACTCGAGCAGCACCAGCCCCATCACAAACGGCGACGCCGCCTTCACTCGCGGCTCTTTCAGGAGCGACGCCGTCAATTCCTCGCCCTTCGGGATCACGCCGCCGGTGACATTGACGTGGGCGTGCATACCCATAAGTTTACCGCGCAACTCGCGGTCGAACCCGCTCATCACCGAGATCACGACGATGAGCGCCCACACGCCGATGATGACACCCGCCAGCGAGATCAGCGTGATGACAGACACGAACGTCCGCTTCGGCTTCAGATACCGGAATCCGAGGAAAAGCTCAAAGGGAAGTCGCGTCATTGCACGGCACGATGCCCGTCAACCGCCAGCTTTGTCAACGGCGAATCGTAGCCTTTGTATCCCTGTTTAGTAAAATGGGTGAACAGGATTTCTTCGTGCATTCAACGGAAAACTAAATGTGAAAGCCCGTTAGGTCTAAATGTTTTGTGAAAACGCCAGCGGGAGGAGCGCCTTTTTTCGCGTCTTGTTTAGTGAGAAATGTTAGATAGTTCGCTTGTGAATCAGGATCTCTTTCGCGACGTTTCAAATTGGCTGCACAACAACCAAATAGTTGTAGGATGCATCATTGTTGGAGTTTCCACTATTTGCCTGGCGTTGTCGGGAATTCTTAAGAGCAAAGGGGACAATGCCTCTGCATCACGAAAAAAAGAAGAGAATGCAAAAAGCAAGAGATACTACATTTAAGGAAGCTCTGAAGGGCTCGCCCTTTCTCTAGGTTTTTGAGAAAAGAGGGGGATGAACGATCAACTCAATTTTTAGCGATTGGGTGGAAGAAGAAAGTGCTCAAGAGCGAGCGATTTCTGAAGGAGATGGCCGCGTGCTGTGCTGAAAGGCAATGAGGGGAGCACAACCGATAAACGAAAACAGATTTTGGGGTTGGTTTTTCTTTTTATAGCATACCTTTGCCACAGAAGATTCTGTAAATTGTTAGCAGCAGAAGCAAGTTACGACAGAATTAAAAAGACAACAATCGAGTGACCACGTTTCCAATTCCAATCCTCTCTCCTCTACGATTGAAAGTGACATTTTTGCCTTGGTCATACCATCCCAACAATTCATCACGGCGGTTGAAGATTTGAATTCTGTCCAAGTAATTTGCTGTCTATCCGGTTAGGTTTCCTTTTGAGTCTTGAAGGCCGAGGCGGTAGCGATCATCATTAAGGTGCGCACCCGTCAGTTGGCGAAGCGACAAATGACTTGGTTTCGGCACGAACCGGGGCTACGTTGGGTCGCGGTGGCGGCGAACGAACCGCCGACGAAAACCGCACAAAGAATTTTGGAGGAACTGAAGACAAGTTGAAGATGCACGACACGCAGGCCGAACTACAGGAACGCGCCGTATTGGTAGGTTTGGAACGGTCGGGGCACGACCACTGGGCCTTGGAAGATTCTCTCGCGGAACTACGCGAACTCGTCCGCACCGCCGGGGCGGAAGTTCTCGAAGTCATCAAACAGAAACGCGACCGGCCAAACCCGGCCACGTTCATCGGCAGCGGCAAATCGAGCGAGATTGCCGCGTTCTGCAAGGAGAAATCCGCCAACCTCGTTGTCTTCGACGACGATCTTTCCCCCGCCCAAGGACGCAACCTCGGCGAGGTGTTCGGCGCGAAGGTCAAGGTGCTCGACCGCACCGAACTCATCCTCGACATCTTCGCGCAACGCGCCCGGACTCGCGAAGGCAAGATCCAAGTCGAGCTGGCACAGCTTGAATATATGCTCCCGCGACTGACCGGCATGTGGACTCACTTGTCGCGGCAAAACGGCGCCATTGGCACGCGCGGTCCCGGTGAAACACAGCTCGAAGTGGACCGTCGCCGCGTCCAGGAAAAGATCACGCGGTTAAAACGCGACCTGGAGGAAGTCCGAAAGAACCGGCGCATCGAGCGGAGCGGCCGGCAACGGTTGCACTGGCCGGTGGTCTCGCTCATCGGCTACACGAACACCGGCAAGAGTACGCTGCTCAACGCGCTGACCGGCGCGAACGTGCTGGCCGAGGACAAACTCTTCGCGACACTCGACCCGACGACGCGCAAGGTCCGGTTGCCAAACAACCAGAATATTTTGCTTAGCGACACGGTCGGGTTCCTGCGCAAGCTGCCGCACGGCCTGATCGAGTCGTTCAAGGCGACCTTGGAGGAAGTGGCCGATGCCGATCTGCTGTTGCACGTCGTGGACGTGAGCCATCCGCAGGCGCGCGACCAGATCAAGGCCGTCGAGGTCGTGCTGGAAGAAATCAACGCCAACGGCAAACCGACGGTGCTCGCGCTCAACAAGCGGGACAAACTCGACGCCGAAGCGCCGACGCTGGAAACATTCCTGCGTGAGTACCCGCGTGCCGTGCCGATCTCCGCAAAGAACGGCGATAACCTCACCGAGTTGCTCCACGAGATCGCCAATTGTCTGGCCGACCGCCGCGTCAACGTCACGCTCTCGATCCCCCAACAGCGGTTGAAGACGATCGCGCTGATCTACCGCAGCGGCCACGTCACCGCCCGCGAGGACGTGGATGACAAGGTGGTGTTGAAAGCGCAAATCCCGAAGGTGTTGGCGAGTGAGTTGACGCCGTTCGTGACGGAAATGGAGAGGGAATGAACGAAGACCAATCCCGTCCGCGAATCGGCGAGGCCCGACCGGAATTCCGTTACATGATCCGCGACATGCCGGCGGATGATCGTCCCCGCGAACGGCTCGCGCGACTTGGTCCGGAAGCGCTGGGCGACGCCGAGTTGATCGCGATCCTGTTGCGCACCGGCACGAAGGGGATGTCCGCGGTACAGGTCGCTCAGGAACTCATCAAGAAGTTCCGCACGCTCGATGCGCTGGCGCGCGCGCCGCTTGGCGAAGTGGCGAAAGTCAAAGGCGTCGGCCAGACGAAGGCCGTCCAACTGAAGGCCGCGTTCACGCTGGCGCGCCATTTGCGGGAACGCGTGCACGAACGCCAGCCGATCATCACCACGCCGGCCGACGCCGCCGAACTGGTGCGCGAGGAGATGCGGCTGCTCGACCGTGAATCGTTCCGCGTCATCCTCCTCAACACCAAGAACGCCTTCATCAAGACCTGCGCCGTCTCGCTCGGCTCACTCAACGCCAGCATCGTCGAGCCACGCGAAGTCTTCAAGGATGCCATCACCGCCTCCGCCGCCTACGTGATTCTGGCGCACAACCACCCCAGCGGCGACCCGACGCCGTCGAGCGAAGACATCGCCATCACCAAGCGCCTCGTCAAAGCCGGCGAACTGCTCGGCATCAACGTTCACGACCACATCATCCTCGGCCGCCGCACCGCCGGACGCGACACTGACTTCGTCAGCCTCAAGGAAATCGGCCTGCTCTGACCGGCGCCATGTTCCGGTTTTGGCTGGCGACGATTGGAACGGCTGGCTACAATCACGGGGCGTGAGCGAGATCGTTGGCTATCTGATTGGGCAGGTTGGTGAAATGTCGGGAATGCGCGTGGCAATCCCGACCAAGGGACTTGTCATTGGTCGCGACCCGAAGGAATCGGAGTTGGTCATCTCGCACACGCTCGTCTCGCGCAAGCACGCGCAGGTTGCAGTCGGTAAAGACGGGAAGCTGTACTTGATTGACCTGCAATCCCGCAACGGCACTTTCGTCAACGGCCACAAGCTCAGCGCACCGGCACCCCTTCAACCGAACGACAAAATCGAATTTGGCGCGGAAGGCAAGGTGGTGTTCCTGTTCGAGTCGGCGGACACGACTTCCGTTTCCGGTGTGCTCAAGGAAGCGTTCGGTGAGACTGTTGCGACGGTAGAATGGAAGGTCGGCGACACCATCCTCGGCATCTATGAAGTGACCGGCCTGCTCGGACAAGGAGGATTCGGCAAGGTCTATAAGGTGCACCACAAAAGCTGGAACATGGACTTGGCGGTCAAAAGTCCACTGCCAAAGTTATTCGATGACGAAAAGGCAGTCGAGAACTTCATCCGCGAAGCCGAAACGTGGGTCAACCTCGACCTCCATCCCAACATCGTCCAGTGCCACTACGTTCGCACCATCGGCGGCATCCCGCGCATCTTCGCCGAGTACGTCTCCGGCGGCACGCTTCACCAGTGGATCGCCCAGAAGAAACTGACAACGCTCGAACAGATTCTCGATGTGGCCATCCAGTTTGCATGGGGGCTCCACGCCGCACATGAACAAGGCATCGTTCACCAAGATGTCAAACCACTCAACGTCCTCATGACCCCCGACGGCATCGCCAAGGTGTCGGACTTCGGCTTGGCGAGGTCAAAACCGGTTGTTACGGAGAACATCACCACTGGCGATGGCAATTTGGTCACGATGGCCGGCAACTTCACCCTCCCGTACTGTTCGCCGGAGCAAGTTGAGGCGGCCAAGCAACGTGCCGAAGGTGTCCCAAGTGAAGAGCGCGTCAAATTGAGTCGTAGCACCGATGTCTGGAGTTGGGCCGTATCAGTGCTGCACATGTTCACCGGCCAAATCACTTGGCAATATGGTTTCCAAGCTGGACAGGTTCTAAAGGAGCACCGGGGATTATTCGGGCGGAAACTTCCGATCAGGATGCCGAAGCAGTTGGCACAGTTGCTTGAACATTGCCTCCAATTTCGTCCCGCAGACCGCCCCAAGAACATGTTGGAAATCGCAACCGCACTCTTAGCGATCTATGAAACTCAGGGCGGTCAACCGTATGCCCGGCCAGAGCCGAAGCTCACCGAGCATCTGGCAGACAGCCTGAACAATCGTGCGCTCTCCTTGTTAGACTTGGGACGGACAGAACAGGCCGAACAAACTTGGCAAGAGGCGCTCAAGGTGGACCCGCAACACTTGGAATCAATCTACAACTCCGGATTGCACGAATGGCGCAACGCCCGAACTGATGATTGGGCACTTGTGTGGCGATTGCGCAAGGCTGGTGTGAATTCGCCAACATGGTATTCCACACTGATGGTGGCCCAAGTAAAACTTGAGAGTGGTGATGCCGAAGAAACAGTTGGACTGTTGACCGATTTAGGGAAGTCGAGCAACCAGCATCCGGGAATCGACACACTACTAGCTTTAGCCCAAAGTTCTCTCGCTTGGTCATGTCGCTGCCTGCGAACTTTTGAGGGTCACACAAAACGCGTGTCTTCGGTCTGTTTGAGTACCGATGGACGGTATGCCTTGTCCGGAAGTTATGACAAGACTGTGCGACTATGGGAAGTAGGCAGCGGGCGGTGCCTCCGGATTTTCGAAGGCCATACTGATTGGGTCATGTCGGTGTGTCTGAGCAGCGATGGGCGGTATGCCTTGTCCGGAAGTAGTGGCGGCCTGCGACTATGGGAAGTAACCAGTGGACGGTGTCTCCGTGTTTTTCAAGGTAAGGGTATTTTGATCTGCTCTGTTTCTCTGAGCGATGATGGCCGGTATGCTTTATCGGGGAGCACAGATCACAAGGTGCGGTTGTGGGAAGTGGCAAGTGGGCGCTGTGTGCGGGTTTTTGAGGGACACAGTGATGCAGTCCTGTCAGTCTCTCTGAGCGCAGATGGGCGGTATGCCTTGTCGGGAAGTTTTGATGGCCTGCGACTTTGGGAGGTAGCCAGTGGACGATGCCTGAAAACATTCGAAGGATATAACCTCTCGGCTTGTCTGAGCGGCGACGGTCGGTATGCATTGTCCGCAAGCAAGGATCATGCATTACAACTTTGGGAGACAGCCAGCGGGCGGTGCCTTCGAGTTCTGCGGGGACACACTAATTCAGTTTGGTCTGTCTCTCTGAGCACGGATGGTTTGCATGCGCTGTCGGGGAGCAATGATCACACATTACGGCTCTGGGAGCTAACCAGTGGACGATGCCTGAAAACATTCGAAGGGCACACAGACGGAATCAATTCAGGATGTTTCAGCCGCGATGGCCGGTATGCATTGTCTGGGGGTGAAGACAAGACGCTACGCCTCTGGGAAATAGTGCACCAACCTAGTTACGTCGCCCCTTGGATGCTCTGCCAAGTTGTAGCGACAGCCAAACTGAATACGATCACGGTTCAATTTGAGGGTTTTCTTGAACAGGCTAAGCAAGCCTTGTCTGAAGACCGTATGCAAGAGACTGTTAATGCAATCCGTCAGGCGAGAGCACTTTGTGGCCACCAAAGGACGAAGACAGTAGTGGATATATGGCAGAGTCTATACTCTCGCCTACCCAAACGTGAGTTCATCTGCGGGTGGGTTGAACAGACTCTCTGTGGGCACACTCACGGCATCCTGTCGGTTTGTCTGAGTGCTGATGGGCGATATGCGTTGTCTGGAAGTGAAGACAAGACGCTACGGTTGTGGGAAGTAGCCAGTGGACAATGCGTGCGGGTTCTTGAGGGATTTATGCGCTTCTCCGCCTTCAGAGAGAGCGGCGCTTTAGTGTGCCTAAGTAGTGATGGTCGTTACGTGTTCACGACAGACCGTAGCAAGCTACAGTTTTGGGATACTAGGAGTGGTCAATGCGTGCGAACATTTGACGGACACACAGGAATTATCACTTCCGTTTGTCTAAGCGCCGACAACCGATATGCATTATCGGGAAGTTATGACAAGACCCTGCGGCTCTGGGAGGTGGCAAGTGGACGCTGCTTGAAAACATTCGAGGAACACGCAAACGTCATCACCTCGGTCTATCTAAGCGATGATGTTCGGTATGCGCTGTCGGGAAGCTGGGATGAAAAATTACGGCTCTGGGAGGTAACCAGTGGCCGGTGCCTACGGATTTTTCAGGGACATACTCGGCATATTTGTTCCGTTTGTCTGAGTAATGATGGTCAGTATGCGTTGTCGGGAAGTGAAGACAAAACCCTTCGGTTGTGGGAGGTGGCCACTGGGCGGTGCCTGCAAGTTTTGCGAGGGCACACTGATATAGTCACGTCAGTATGCTTTAGCAGCGATGGTCGGTATGTGGTGTCAGGAAGTATGGATGATACAATACGGTTATGGGAAGTAGTTAGCGGACGGTGCCTTCAAACTCTTTTCGAACACTACACACATGGAATCCGTTCTGTTTGTCTGAGCATTGATGGCCGATATGCGTTGGCGGGAAGCGGTGACGGAATTCTACGGTTGTGGACGCTGGATTGGGAATTGGATGTGAAACCAATGGCAGATTGGGATGACAGTGCCGCACCCCACTTACGCAACTTCCTTGTCTTGCACTGTCCTGTTGCTGACGACGGCCTAACCCGCATCGGCAAGCCTAAATTTAACGAAGACGACTTCAAACACCTGCTATACACGCTGGGTTGTGCCGGTTACGGTTGGCTGCGGCCAGAAGGAGTTCGCCGAGAACTGGAGAAGATGGCGGCAACTTGGACAGAGCCGCCGCCTTTTGGAGTTGGTTAGAAAGGCTGGAGGAACGTATATGAGAAAAATATCATTGGGCATTCCAAAGCTTAATTGGCCGAAAGCGGGCGATGAACCGTTTGTCGCGTCGAAGAACCCTCGACATGAAGCTCGCCTCGACATGACTCACCGCACGTTTGGTGTTTATGCATGCGCCTACAAGGAAGCGGCTGACCGTGTAGTAGCGTGTGCCATCAGAAGGAAGACTCGTTATCCCGATTTTGATATGTTTCCTATAGGATTCCTTTACCGCCATTACTTGGAGTTGATCCTTAAGGACATCATCTGTGAGGGGCGAAGATGTACTCTCAAACACGCCGGTCTCCTTGGTTGCCACGACCTACTGAAACTATGGGAAGATGCGCGTACTGTGATCGAGGGCCTATTCCCCGCGCAAGTTGGGAAAGAAATGATAGCGGCAGAGAACTGCATTTCGAAGTTCAATAGGGTTGATGCATCGGCTCAGGAATTCCGCTACCCGGTCGATACTAAGCAACAGAAGACATTGCATGCGTTGACACGGGTTGACCTACGCAATCTCAAGAACGTCATGACTCGTCTTGCCAACTTCCTTGATAGCACAAGCGAAGCTATTGCGGAAATGAACCGGGCGGCAAAATGATCCGCAAGTATCTTGAGTTCGTCCGTTTTTCGCACACGGTGTTTGCGTTGCCGTTTGCGTTGGCCTCAATGACGGTGGCGGCCCGCGGTTGGCCGGGCTGGCGGTTGTTTGGGTTGATTTTGGCGGCGATGGTCGGCGCGCGAACGGCAGCAATGGGATTCAACCGGATCGTGGACCGCAAGTTTGACGCGCAGAACCCGCGAACGGCGCAACGGCACTTGCCGTCGGGCGCAATCACGCTGGCGTCGGCGTGGGGCGTGGTGATTGTGGCGGCGACGGGATTTGTGGCGGCGACGTGGTTCATCAACCGGATTTGTTTCGCGCTGTCGCCGGTGGCGCTGGCGATCGTGTTTTTCTATTCGGTAACGAAGCGGTTCACGTCGTTGTCGCACGTGTTTCTCGGCGTGGCGCTGGCGGTGGCGCCGGTCGGGGCGTGGCTGGCAGTGCGCGGTGAACTGGCGTGGCCGCCGGTGGTGCTGGCGGTGGCGGTAGTGTTGTGGTTGACGGGGTTCGACATCATTTACGCGACGCAGGATCACGAAGCGGACAAGGCGTTGGGATTGCACTCGTTGCCGGTGCGGTTCGGCATCGCGGGCAGTTTGTGGATCGCGCGCGCAACGCACGCGGCGATGGTGGCGGCCTTGCTGGCGTTCGGCCGTGTGGCGGGAATGGGCTGGCTGTTTTACGCGGGGCTGGCAGTGATTGCGGCATGCCTGATTGTGCAACACGCGCTGGCACGAAAGCAGGACCCGGTGAGTTTGAACGTGGCGTTCTTCCGGATGAACGCGATCATCAGTGTGGTGTTCCTTGCGGCGGTGGCGGCGGACGTGGCGTGGCGGCGGTAGGATTGTTGTTGTCACGAAATCGTAACATTCCTAGTATGCAGTCGTTGGTTCAACTAGCTGGTTCTTTTTGAGGGGAATATGAAAAATACCATACAAGTTTTGGCCGCTCTCATCGCGACATCGCTGTTATTCGTGAATCAACCCAACCTGCGAGCCGATGACGCCGCCAAGCCGGTCAAACCGGCGGAGACGAAACCGTGTCAAAAACCCGCCTGGCTGACGGACTTGTCCATCGGCATCAAGGAAAGCTACGACGACAATATTTTTCTTGCGGGCGCTCCCGTTCTGGCGCCTTACAAAGTGCCGGTGGGAAGTGTGGCGGCATTGAAGAATGTCAGTTCGTTCCTCACGACGATATCACCCAAAATCGGTTTCGATTTTGTCCCGCTGCTTGGAAACCAAGACGCCCTGCAATCCCTGACGCTGAGCTACGCGCCCGATGTTGTTTTCTACCACGAGATTTCTTCGGAAAACTACAGCAACCACCGCATTGGTACAGCGGCCAAGGGCAAGATGGCCAACTTTTCGTTCCAGTTGGACAACACCTTCAATTATATTGACGGCAACAAGTACGCGCCGGTGTATCCGGGCAACTACCGGAGCGCGTACGGTTACGCCCCCTCCCGCGAACGACGGCAACAATTGCAGGACCGCAGCACCCTCACGCTCCGGTATGACCAGGAGAAGTGGTTTGTGAGACCAACGGCCTCGCTGCTTTTTTATGACCTGGACACCAAGCAGCTCGCTGGTTTCACCGGTTACCAGAATTATGCAGACCGTTATGATGTCAACGGCGGCACCGATCTGGGTTATAAGCTGAACAAAGACCTGGCCGTGACGGCGGGCTATCGTTACGGTTCTCAATACCAGCAGACACTTTCGCCGGCCATAGACAAATATAACCAGAGTGCCGGCAGCGGTTATCAGCGCGCACTGCTGGGCATCGAAGGCAAGCCGTTCAACTGGCTGGAGATTAAACTTCAGGGCGGCCCAGACTTCCGCCGTTACGGCAGTTCTGCTCCGGTCAGGGACCGGACCCCGACGACCTACTACGGCGAGGCGGCGCTGACTGCGACACTCTCCAAGCAGGACACGATTACGTTCAACTACCGACAGTCCCCATGGGTCTCCGGTACCGGCATGGTGCCCACTTTCGAAAGCACCTACGACCTGAACTACCGTCGCAAATTCAACGACAAGCTCTCCGGCAACCTCGGCCTGCGCCTGCTCGGTGCCGACTACACCAGCGGCCTGAGCTACAGCGCTGGCAAGAGCACTCCCACCACCGCGCCGACCAATCTCCGCAACGACTTGCAGTACACCGTTTCGGCCGGGTTGCGATACGCCTTCAATGCCCACTTCAGCGCGGACTTTTCATACTCCTACGATCTCGGACGCAATGCGGTTGACGGTCTCTCCACTCCGTCGTACTACCGCGAGTTCGATCATCAACTCGTCTCCGTCGGCGTGCAGGCCAAGTTCTAATCGCGCCGACACTCGACAACGAGGGGAACGTTCTGCTAGGCTGCGGGCGTTATGAAAACACGCGCCATCCTTTCGTTGGTTGTCTTTGTCGTTCTCGGCCTGCTACTAACCTCCGCGATCAAGACGGTTCCCGCCGGGCACGTTGGTATTCAGGATTTGTTTGGCAGC
Organism: uncultured Verrucomicrobiota bacterium; assembly: GCA_903825435.1. Taxonomy (GTDB): domain Bacteria; phylum Verrucomicrobiota; class Verrucomicrobiia; order Palsa-1439; family Palsa-1439; genus CAIKAP01. Next base: position 37,311 of record CAIKAP010000133.1, on the reverse strand, counting down.
GTCAAGGACCAGACGTTGCCGCCGGGGTTGCACTTTGTGAATCCGTTGTTGAAGGTGGAACGGATGTCGGTGCAGACCCGCAAGATCAAGGAGGTCATGGACACGCCGTCGAGCGAAGGGTTGGTCGTGCATCTGGAGATCAGCGTGCTGTTTCACCTCGATCCCCTCAAGGCAGTGGATGTGTACAAAACCGCGGGAGTAAACTACGAGTCCATTCTCGTCGAACCGAATGTCCGCAGCTCCGTGCGCGAGGTGACCAGTTCCTATCAGGCAAAAGCCCTCTACTCCGCCGAGCGCGAGAAGATGGGTGCCGACATTGACCGGTACGTGGTCAAGGCCGTTGAGCCCCGCGGCGTCAAAGTCGAAACCGTGTTGCTGCGCTCCGTGAAATTACCGGCAAAGCTCCAAGCCTCGATCGAGGAGAAACTCAGCGCCGAACAAGACGCGGCTCGAATGGAGTTCGTACTCCAGAAGGAAAAACAGGACGCCGAACGCCGGCGGATCGAAGGCGAAGGCATTGCGGCCTTTCAGAAGATCGTCTCCGACGGCATCAACGAAAATCTGCTCCGCTGGAAAGGCATCGAGGCTACTCTCAAAATCGCCGAAAGCCCCAACGCAAAAGTCATCATCATTGGCGCCGGCAAAGAATGCCTGCCGATCATCCTTGGCGGCGACATGCTGTGTACAAGCGCCTCCCAGACGTTGAAGCGCACCGTCAAATCCTCGCTTGACGCTGGCGGTCGCAAGCGGTAAAAGGAGTGCAACTTACGGCCTCAAGGAGGACGCTTGGGAGAACTGACAATTTAGATGTTTGGCAAGTTTCTAAACTATTTTTCCACCGACATCGGGATCGATTTAGGCACCGCGAACACGCTCGTTTACGCGCGTGATCGCGGCATCGTTTTGCGAGAGCCAAGCGTGGTCGCCATTCAAACCGGCACGAGCCACGTCCTCGCGGTGGGAGAAGAGGCGAAGCGGATGTTGGGCCGAACGCCAGGCAACATCACCGCCATCCGCCCCATGAAAGACGGCGTCATCGCCGACTTCGAAATCACCGAAGCCATGTTGCGGTACTTCATTCAGAAGGTCCACGAACGCCGCTTCGGCATCAAACCCCGCGTGATCGTCGCCGTCCCCAGCGGCATCACCGAGGTCGAAAAACGAGCCGTCATGGACAGCGCTTATCACGCCGGGGCGCGCTACGTTTACCCCATTCCCGAACCGATGGCGGCGGCCATCGGCGTAGGCCTACCGGTTCAGGAACCGGCAGGCAACATGATTGTTGACATAGGCGGCGGCACGACCGAAGTGGCCATCATCAGCCTGGCGGGTATCGTGCTGAGCCGAAGCGTGCGTGTGGCAGGAGATGAACTGGACGAAGCCATTGTCCAGTACATGAAACGCGCCTACAACATGGACATCGGTCCCCGCATGTCGGAAGACATCAAGATCAACGTCGGTTCAGCGTATCCGCTGGAACACGAGTTGACCATGGAAGTCAAAGGCCGCGACCTCGTCGCCGGACTTCCGAAAACCTTGACCGTCACCTCCGAGGAAATCCGCGAGGCAATCCAAGAGCCTATATCCACCATCGTCGAGAGCATCCGTATGACCCTCGAACGCTGCCCGGCGGAACTTTCCGCTGACCTTGTGGACCGTGGAATCATGCTCGCCGGAGGCGGCGCGCTCATTCGAGGCATTGACAAGCTTCTGACCGAAGAAACCGGTCTCCCCGTCCATGTTGCCGACGATCCGCTCAGTGCGGTCGCCAACGGCACCGGCGTTGTCCTCCAAGAATTCGGTTTCCTGGAGAAACTCGCACGGAATGCCGCGTGATCTTCCCTGCCCCACACTCGCATTGTTGAGGCCGCCACGGCGGCAATATTAGGTGAAGCGAGAGAATTTTGTAATCATCGGTCTGTTCGTACTGGCTTGGGCATTGTTGCTCGGCCAACCGACCGCCTTCGGCGTAGGCTTACGCGTCTTTTTTATCCGTCTCGCCACCCCATTCGAACGCTTCGCCAACCTTATCCCCGTCATCCGCACCCACTCCCAACTCGCCGACGACAACACCAAGCTTCACGACGACAACAACGCCCTCCGCCGCCAAATCACCGAGCTCCAGCACCAACGTGCCGAGAACCAGCAACTCCGCGCCCTCCTCCAGATCAAGCAAGCCGCCCCGTGGCGGACCGTCGGCGCCCGCGTCATCGGCCGCGACGCCTCCAACTGGTGGAAGAGCATCCAGATTGACCGCGGCAGCGCCGACGGCATCCGCCCCGACCAACCCGTCCTCAGCGCCAGCGGACTCGTCGGCAAAACCATCAGCGTCACCCCCGGCGAAAGCCGCGTCCTTCTTCTCCTCGACCCCACCTGCAAATCCGGCGCGCTCCTCGAAACCACGCGCGAACCCGGCATCGTCAGCGGCGCCAACATCGCCCTCACCCGCGAACCGCGCCTCCAGATGTCGTTCGTTGACCGCAAGAGCAACGTCAAGATCGGTGACGCCATCTACACCTCCGGCCTCGGCGGCGTATTCCCGCGCGGCATCCTCATCGGCACCGTCACCGACGCCGACCTTGACCCGCAAGGCATGTACCAGAACGTCGAACTCAAACCCGCCGCCGATTTCCGGCGGTTGGAGGAAGTGATGGTCATCATCCAATGAACTTCCTCCTCATCACCGGCGCCGCTCTCCTGCTCTCCGCGCTCCAAGCGCGGCTCCCAACCGCTTGGTGGCTCGGCGGTATCCGCTTCGAGTTTCTCCCCGCGCTCGTCGCCTACGGCGCGCTCACCTTCCGTCATCGCCGGTGGGTCATCGCGCTCGCCGTGCTAGCCGGCTTGTTGCAGGACGCGCTCTCCGCCGCGCCGTTCGGCAACACCGGCGCTGCGTACGCGCTCGCCACCTTCGCGTTCATCCCACTCCGCCACACGTTCGACCGCGAACGGCTCTGGATGCAAATGCTCGCGGGCGCAGCCGCCAGCGTCGCCGCGTCACTCTTCGCCTGCGCCACCGCCGGATTCAACGGCGCCGTGCCGAAGATTTTCCTGCTCGCCGCGCTCAGCGCCGTCGTCGCGCCGTTCGTCTTCTTCGCGCTCGACTACACCAAGTGGAGGTCTCGTCACGCATGATCGTCTCCGCGTCATCGAGCGACACCAACCCGCGCCTTCGCATTTTCGGCGTCATCATCGCCACCGGGCTACTGCTCTTGTTGCTCGCGCTGTTCCGCGTCCAGGTCCTCAACGCCGAGGCGTACGGCACGCGCGAACAAGCCCAATCGCTCCGCCGCATCCGGATGCCGTCGGCGCGCGGCGACATCGTTGACCGGCACGGCGTCATCCTCGCCAACAACCGGCCCAGTCACGACGTCGTCATTTACCTCGACCAGCTTCGCGGCTCGAAACGGCAGGACATCTACCAAGTCGTCAGCTCCAACCTCGCCGTGCTCGCCGAAACGATGAAGATGCCGGTGACGTTGACCGAGCACGAAATCCGGACGCACTACCAGAAGCGCCGTCCGCTGCCGCTCACCGTCTGGCACGACCTGCCGCCGCAGACGCAAGCGCTCTTCGCCGAGCGCGCCGCGCAACTGCCGGCAGTTGATCTCGTCGCGTCACCGGTTCGCCAGTATCCGAACGGCTCGCTCGCCGCGCACCTGCTCGGTTTCGCCGGTCAGGCCGAGCAACCGGCCGACGAGGACGCCGACGAGTTTTATTATTACCAAGCCGACACCGCCGGCAAACAAGGCATCGAGAAAACCTGCGACGAAGCGCTCCGCGGCACACCCGGCGGACGCACCATCCGCGTCAATCCCACCGGCCGCAGCGTCGGCGAAGTCGGGTTCAAGCCCGCCGAGCGCGGCGACCGCGTGACGTTGACGATTGACGCCAACATCCAGCGCATCGTCGAGAACGCGCTCGACCACGCGCCGTTGTCCGGCGGCGCCGAGCTGCGCGCCGCCGCCGTTGTGCTCGACCCGCGCACCGGCGAAGTGCTCGCGATGGCGAGCCGACCGACGTTCGACCCGAACCTGTTCACGCCCGGCGCGCCCGCCGAGGAAGTCGCGTGGGTATTGCGCAACCCGGCCAGTCCCCTGCTGAACCGCGCCATCGGCGCACGCTACGCGCCCGGCTCGACGTTCAAGCCGGTGACGTTGCTTGCCGCGCTCGACTCCGGCATCGTCAAGCCGACCGACACCGCCAACTGCGAAGGTTCGCTGCAAATCGGCAACCGCTCGTTCCGATGCTGGAGCAAAGGCGGACACGGCCGCGTTGACGCTGCGGGCGCGATCCGGTTGTCGTGCGACGTCTGGTTCTACGAGAAAGGCATGACGACAAAACCGGAAAACATTTCCAAGATGGCCGTCGCGTTCGGTCTCGGCCAGGCGAGCGGGTTCGACGTGAGCGGAGAGGTCGGTGGTCTCGTGCCGACTCCCGCCTGGAAACGGATGCACTACGGCGAACGCTGGTGGGACGGCGACACCGCGCAGATGTCCATCGGACAAAGTTTTCTTCTCGCGACGCCGCTGCAAATGGCGCGCGCCACCGCCGCGCTGGCCAACGGCGGAACGTTGTGGCGACCGTTTGTCGTGCGCCGGATCGAGACGGCCGACGGCACCGTCGTCAGCGAAACGAAGCCGGAACAAAACCGGAACATTTCGTCGCCTCATTTCGAGTTCGTCCGTCAGGCGATGTTGGCGTCGGTACAGGAAGTCGGCGGCACGGGTCACAGCGCAGCCGTCAAAGGGCTCAGCGTGGCCGGCAAAACCGGCACGGCGGAGGCCGACATCCGCGTGGACGGCGCGACGCGTCGGATCAAGCGGACGTGGTTCATCGGTTTTGCGCCGTACGAGGCGCCGCAGGTGGCGGTGGCGGTGGTGTTCGAGCAAGGCGACAGCGGCGGTCACACGGCGGCGCCGGTGGCGGGACAAATCTTTGCTGGAATTTATGGGAAGTCAGCGGAACGCGCGAGCGGAGGTGCGACGTATGCCGACTAACCGCACCTTCCCGTTGTTCAAGCGGATGGATTGGGTGTTGTTCGCGGCGATGGCGGCGCTTGCGGTGATGAGCATCAGCTTCATCTACAGCGCGTCGTACCGCGGGCCGGGGCAACCGATGCCGCAGTTCTACCGGCAACAGTTGTTCTGGTTCGCCGTCGGTCTGGCGTTCTACATCGCGGTGGCGGCGGTGGATTACCGGTTGATCTGCCAGTGGGCGACGGTGTGGTACGTACTGGCGATTCTGTCGTTGGTGCTGGTGCTGGTGATCGGCGTGAAAGTTTACGGCGCGCGTCGCTGGCTCGGCTGGGGACGGATGGGCATCCAACCGGCCGAGGTGGCGAAGCTGGCGGTGATTATCGGGTTGGCGTACTACCTATTTCATCGCACGACGGAACAGCGGCGACGTTGGAACACGGTGCTGGGCGCGGTGACGTTGATGGGCGTGCCGCTGGTGTTGATTTTGGTCGAGCCGGATCTCGGCTCGGCGTTGACGTTGGTCCCGATTGTATTCGGGATGTTGTTCGTGGCCGGTGCGAGGGGGAAACACCTCGCGCTGGTCGCGTTGATGGGTTTGTGCCTGACGCCGGTGGCGTGGTGGCACATGAAGAAGTATCAGCGCGAGCGGTTGACGGTTTTTCTGAATCCAAACCGTGACCCGCTAGGCGCTGGATGGAACTTGAACCAGTCATTGATAGCCGTCGGAAGTGGCGGCGTGACTGGTAAAGGCTACCTGCAGGGGACGCAAAACCTGCTGGGGTATTTACCGCGTACGGTGACGCCCAACGATTTTCTCTTCAGCGTGATCGCCGAGGAGAAAGGATTCGCGGGCGGCGCGTGCGTGGTGGGGTTGTACGCGGTGGTGGTGTGGCGCGGGCTGCGAATCGCAGCCGACGCGCGCGACCGGCTCGGAGCGTTGTTGGCGACGGGAATCGTGGGGATGCTGTTCTTCCACGTGTTCGTCAACATCGGCATGACCATCGGCTTGATGCCGGTGACGGGTGTGCCGCTGCCGTTATTGAGTTACGGCGGCTCGTTTGTGCTGGTCAGCATGACCGCGCTTGGGTTATTGCAAAACATCTGGATTCACAGAAGGAACTACTAAAACATGGAAGCGATTAAGAAACTGATACAAAAAGGCGAAGAACTCCTGCTCGGCCGGCGCAAGCTGACGCACAAGGAAATCCTCGTCAACGCCGAGGCCCTCGAAAACCGCGTCGCGGTCATGGAACACGGCCAGCTCGAAGAATTCACCATCGAACGAACCACGGAAAAACGCATCGTTGCCAGCATCTTCAAAGGCAAGATCAAGAATCTCGAACCCGGCCTCAAAGCCGCGTTCGTTGACATTGGCTTCGACAAAAACGCGTTTCTGCACTACTGGGACATCATCCCCGAGTCGCTCGCCGAACGCGTTGACCTCGTCGAGATACCGGGCGTGCAGCGGCAGCCGCAAAAGAAAATCAGCCAGAACGACATTCCGCGAATGTACCCGCCCGGCTCCGAAGTCATCGTACAGGTCGTCAAAGGCCCCATCGGCACCAAAGGCCCGCGCATCACGAGCAACATCAGCATACCGGGCCGTTACCTCGTCCTCATGCCCTTCGATCCGTCGCGCGGCATCTCGCGCAAGATTGACAACGAGAAAGAACGCCAGCGACTCAAAAAAATCGTCGCTGAACTCAAACTCCCTGAAGGCATGGGCGTCATTGTCCGCACCGTCGGCGAAGGACAAAAGAAACGCTACTTCATTCGCGACATCGAACTTTTGCTCCAGACATGGAAACAGGTCGAAGAAAAAATCAAAACCGTTCCCGCACCCTGCTGCGTCTTTCAGGAACCCGACCTCATCGAGCGCACCGTCCGCGATTTTCTCACCGAGGAAATTGACCGCATCGTCGTTGACAACGAAGCCGCCTACGACCGCATCCGCAGCATGATCGGCCAGATCAGCATCCGCTCCCGCGGTAAAGCGCGTTACTACAACGAACCGACGCCGATCTTCACCAAGTTCAACGTCGAACGCCAAATCGAAAACGCATTCCGCCGCCAAGTCTGGCTGAAGAGTGGCGGCTACATCTGCATTGACGAGACCGAAGCGCTAGTCTCCATCGACGTCAACACCGGCCGACACAAATCACAAAAAGACCTCGACACCACCATCCTCCAAACCAACCTCGAAGCGGCCGAAGAAATCTGCCGACAGATGCGCCTCCGCAACATCGGCGGTCTCCTCGTCGTTGACTTCATTGACATGCGCCACCGCCGCGACCAACAACAAGTCCACCAAAGAATGCGCGACGGCGTGAAGCGCGACAAAGCCAAGACGCGCATTCTCCCCATCTCGCAGCTCGGCCTCCTCGAAATGACGCGCCAGCGTCACAGCGAGAGCATGGTCAGCGCCGTGTACGAAGATTGTCCGTACTGCAAAGGCAAAGGCATGGTCAAGAGCGCGCTCTCGATGTCCGTCGAAATCCAGCGTAAAATCAGCGAAGTCCTCCGACGCCAACGCGAAAAAGGACAAACCGAACAACCGCACATCCGGATTTACGTCCACCCCGAAGTTCTGAACCGGCTTCGCACCGAGGACGAGACGCTCCTCATCGAATTGGAAAAGAAACTCAGCGGCAAACTCAGTTTCCGCGCCGACCCCGCGTTCCACTTCGAGCAATTCAAAATCACCGACGCCGTCACCGGCAACGATCTCGAATAATGATTATGAGTCGGGGACGGGCTTGCCCGTCCCCGACTCCCCTGCTACCATGGCGCTGTGAACGAATCCCGGCTCATCCAACTGCTCGACGACGTCCAGGCGGGCCGACTCAAAACCGCCGACGCCGTGCGCCAACTGAAATCCCTCGGCACCCACCACCTTGAGTTCGCCCGCGTGGACGGCCACCGGACGCTGCGGAAAGGGTTCCCCGAAGTCATCTACTGCGAAGGCAAGACACCCATCCAGGTCGTCAAGATCGCCCGCGCCATCCTGGCCAATAACGACAACCTGCTCGCCACCCGCTGCGCACCCGACATCGTCCGCGCCCTGCGCCGCGCCTTCCCGAAAGCGCACCATCACGCCGAGGCACGTGCCGTTACCGTCACCAAGCGCGCGCTGCCGAAACGCAATGGCATCATCGCCGTCCTCTGCGCCGGTACGACCGACATTCCCGTCGCCGAGGAAGCCGCCGTCACCGCTGATGTCATGGGCAACAACGTCAGCCGCTTTTACGATGTAGGCATCGCCGGTCTACACCGGCTGCTGGCCGTCAACGAGGAACTGCTCGCCGCGAATGTCCTTGTCGTCGTCGCCGGAATGGAAGGCGCGCTACCGAGCGTCGTCAGCGGCCTCGTCGACAAGCCCGTCATTGCCGTCCCAACCAGCGTCGGTTACGGCGCCAGCTTCGGCGGCATCGCTGCGTTGCTGGCGATGCTCAACTCCTGCGCCAGCGGCATCACCGTCGTCAACATCAACAACGGCTTCGGCGCCGGCTACGCCGCCAGCCTCATGAACCGGTTGGCGGAGAAATGAAGCGATATCCGAAACCTGATTACGAGAAGTTTTTGGTTCAGGTTGTGTATGGTCCATGCAAGGAAGATGAATACTTGGAAGCTTGTGTCAGTGCACCCTATCTCGACTTCTGCCGCACCATGCACGGGTTTGGACAGATGAAGAACAAAGATAAGATTCACGAGAATGCCTTCGCGAAAGTTCTGTCGGAATTCAAAAAGCTCGCCGTCCAATCACCTAAAACGCAGAGATCGTTTGATCTCTGGCATCGCGAGCTAAGCACGGCGTTAATTGGATTGTTTCATCGTGGTCGTTTCCGCTTTTATGACGGACAATCTCAAAAGTGGATCAACATAGCCTTTAAGAATATCTTTGCGTGTGGTGAAAAGCGTGTACCGGGATTTCAGCCCGTATACGACTTTTGCCATATGCCAATAGATAACATCGTTCTCGATCAACTGTCGGAAAAGGGCATACCAAAACCAGACAAGCCATGGAGCATGTGGAATTACGAAGAGTATTTTCAGTTTCAGGTGCAACTTCGTGAATGGTGTGGTGGACAGCCCTTGCTGAATATTGAACATCAACTTTGGATTGATGGCAGAAACACATGAAACTGCTCTACCTCGATTGTTTTTCTGGAATCAGCGGCGACATGTTTCTCGGCGCGATGCTCGACCTCGGGTTGCCGCTGGAGACGTTGCGCGGTGAACTGGCGAAGCTCAATCTGCACGGGTTTCGTGTCGAAGCGCGGCGCGTGATCAGCCGGAACATTTCCGGAACACAATTCGAGTGTGTCGCCGACGAGCATCACCATCACCGCGGCCTCACGGACATCGTGGCGATGATCGAGCGGAGCGGAATTTCCGCGCCGGCAAAACAGCGGGCGTTGAGGGTTTTCCGCCGGATTGGCGAGGCGGAGGCGAAAGTCCACGGGATTCCAATCGAGCGAGTCCATTTCCACGAGATCGGCGCGGTGGATTCGATTGTGGACATCGTCGGCGCATGCGTCGCGATGGAACTGCTCGGCGTCGAGCGGGTGGTGGCGTTGCCGCCGCCGCTGGGCAGCGGGTTTGTCGAGACGGCGCACGGACGATTCCCTGTTCCGGCACCGGCGACGCTGGAGTTGTTGAAGGGCGTGCCGACCGGAACATCTCCGGAACAAAGTGAGTTGGTGACGCCGACGGGCGCGGCGTTGTTGGCGGAGTTTTGCGCGACGTTCGGCCCGATGCCGGCGATGTCGGTGGAGAAGATCGGGTACGGCGCGGGGACGCGGGAGTCGGTGACGACACCGAATGTGTTGCGGGCGGTGCTCGGCACGGCGGCAACGGCTGCGGAGTCGGATTCGGTGGCGGTGATCGAAGCGAACATTGACGACATGAACCCGCAGTGGTTCGGCGATGTGATGGAACGGTTGCTGGCGACAGGCGCGCTGGACGTTTTCCTGACGCCAATCCAGATGAAGAAGAACCGGCCGGGGACGTTGCTGACGGTGTTGTGCGAGTCGGGCGACGCGGACCGGTTTGCAGAACTGGTGTTGACGCATACGACGAGTTTCGGTGTGCGCATCCACGAGGCGCGGCGGCGGAAGCTGGCGCGGGAGATCGTGCGGGTGGCGACGCGCTTCGGTGAGATCGAGGTGAAGGTGGGACGGTTGAACGGCAAGGTGGTGATGCGGTCGCCAGAGTACGAGTCGTGCAAGCGGGCGGCGGCATTGGCGAACGTGCCAGTGCGCGAGGTCTATGCGGCAGCGGCAAAGGAGACGATATGATTGACAAGGAATTGCTGGAGATATTGGCGTGCCCGAAGTGCAAGTCGCCGGTGAAGTTGGAGGGCGAGAAGCTCGTCTGCCAGAATGCGACGTGCGGTTTGCGCTACCCCATCCGCGACGGCATCCCGGTGATGCTGATTGACGAGGCGGAGAAGCCACAAGGGAAATGAGCGGGCCGACGCTATCGGTGATCGTCCCAGCGTGGAACGAGGAGAAGTGCATCGCGCGCGCGATCGAGTCGTTGCGGCGCGCGGCCACGTTCTACGAGCGCGAGCGGGGTGCGATGGCGGAGATTGTGGTGGTGGACAACAACAGCGCCGACCGCACGGGCGCGATCGCACGGGAGTGCGGCGCGACGGTGGTGTTTGAGCCGGTCAACAACATCGGCAAGGCCCGCAACGCGGGTGTGAAGGCGGCACGAGGGAAGTACATCGCGTTTTGCGACGCGGACAACCAAGTCACGGAGAACCTGCTGGTGTTGATCCACGATCACTTGGAAGACCCGAAGATTGCCGGGGGCGGGACGTGGATCGAGCCGGAGCGGCGGAACTTCAAGATCAGTTTCTTCTATTTCATCTGGGGTATCTACGTCACATTCAGCCGGGTCGGCGTCGGGATGATGCATTGCCGGAAGGCGGACTTCGAGGGCTTCGGCGGGTTCGACGAAAGCATTTACGCTGCGGAGGATGTGCAACTGGCGTACGACCTCAAGAAGATCGGGAAGCCGCGCGGTCAGAAGTTCGAGTTGATCAAGAAGGGCTGGATCATCACATCGACGCGCAAGCTTGACCAGACGCCGCTATGGGAAATGATCGTCAAACTGATCGGGTTCGGATTCGGTCTCCAGAAGAAGATTCGCAGCAAGGACTACTGCGAACACTGGTACGACAAGGCGGCGCGCTAGGGTTGTTTCTTCCCGCGCATCTTGTTTACAACGTTTTTGGTTTTCTCCTGGATCTTTGTCTTGAGCCGGTGCGCCCAGACGAAATCCACCGCGAGGATACTGAGTCCGATGAAAATCACCAGCAAACCCGGTCCCGGCACGCCCGGGATTGCCATGATGATGCCGGCAATGACGACCACGACGCCTGCGGTGATGCGGGCGACGCGTTTGGCGTGGTGAATCAGCCAATCCATGGCGCGCGCAACATAGAGGATGTCCGTCACGTTGACAAGCCCGCCTGCGCGGACTACGTTCCTGTCCAACAAACCCGAAAGGAATACCCTCATGGTACATCAACTGCCGAAACTGCCGTACGCACTCGACGCGCTGGAGCCGCATATTGACGCCACCACCGTGGGAATTCACCACGGCAAACACCACCAGACCTACGTGGACAACCTCAACAAACTGGTGCCCGGCACCGAGTTTGCCGAACTATCGCTGGACCAGATTGTCCTCAAGGCGCAAGGCCAGATCTTCAACAACGCCGCCCAGATCTGGAACCACACGTTCTACTGGGAAGGCATGAAGCCGCAAGGCGGCGGCGAACCCAAGGGCGAACTACTCGCCGCCATCGAGAAGTCCTTCGGCAACTTCGGCGGTTTCAAGGAACAGCTCTCCAAGATGTCCGTCACTCAATTCGGCTCTGGCTGGGGCTGGCTCGTGAAGAAGAAAGACGGCGCACTTGCCGTCGTGCAGACCGGCAACGCCGCCAACCCGATGACCGCCGGCGATGTGCCGCTGTTGACCTGCGATGTCTGGGAACACGCCTACTATCTCAAGTACCAGAACCGCCGCGCCGACTATGTTGGCTCCTGGTGGAATCTTGTCAACTGGGACGCGGTTGCTGCGCGCTACAACACCGCGAAGAAGTAGCAACGCCCACACCTAGCGCACAGCGCCATTCGGCCCAAGTGAGTCATTATAATTCCACTTTTTAATGTAAAATTCGCGCGGGCGAAAGTCATCATGGATGACTTTGAGTTTTTCGGCTAGTTGCGCGTTAAGCTGATGCTGCAAACTGGAATACGCGGCGGCGTTGATGAGGTTGGTTTGTTGGAGGGGATCAGTTTGGTTGTCGAACAATAACCAAGGACCATCAAGACGGCGGACATAACTGTAGCGAGCGGTGCGGATGCCGCGGTACTCGGGGCTTTTGGCGTAAACGTCGAACGGCGAAACCGACATAATGAGGGCCGCTGCGTCGGATGGCTCCTGGCCTCCGTGAACGAGTGCGGAGTAGTCGGTGCCTTCGATTAGCTTGGGAATTTCGATGCCGCTCAACGACAGCAAAGTTGGCAGGATATCAGGTGTGTTGAGCGGTAGCGTAAGTTTGCGAGAGCGCACGACGGGGCAGCGGAGCAGGAAGGGGATGCGGATGGATTCGTCCCAGTAGGCCTGTTTTTGTGACGGCTTGATGTCGTGCGAACCAAGCATTTCTCCATGATCGGAGGTGAAGACGATAATGGTATTGTCTGCCAGCTTGGTATCGTCGAGTGTCTTTAACAACTCGCCCATACAGTCATCGAGCGCCGTGCAATGTGCGTAGTAGCCACAGGCTTTCGCCTGAGCATCTGCTCGCAACCTTGACGGAATGTTGTTGGGCAGAATGATTTTGTCCCGCTGATACATTTTTGTGTACCGTATGGGTGCACCAGAGAACGGATAGTGTGGCGGACCCCACGCTAATACCATCAGGAACGGGCGATCACTATTAGCGTGATCGCGGATGTATTGCTGGGCATCCTTGGTTTGCGCGATGGCGTCATAGCCTTGCCAGTACCGAGGTGTTGGGTCGTCGCCGTCGAAATACTTGGAATGGTTGTAATCGTGGGTACACTCCAGCACCTTCCAGTATTTGAAACCCTGTCGGTGCACAGATGAAATGTATTTTTCGCGACCGTTGCCGTTCAAGTGCCATTTTCCAATGTACGCAGTGTCATAGCCGGCGGTAGAGAACAGCTTACCCATCGTGACGGCGCTGTCGGCCAAATGTAAATCGTTGATAAACAATCCGTGTGTAGTCGGGTACTGTCCAGTCATTAGTGTAGCACGGTACGGCGTACAGACAGGGCAACAGGAAACAGCGTTTACAAAGTTGATTCCCTGCGCAGCAAGACGGTCGAGGTAAGGTGTCTTGACGTTCGGATCGCCGGCGTAACCAGTCGCTTGGGCACGCCATTGGTCGGCAAGCACAAAAACGATGTTCGGACGGCGAATCTCGGCGGCACGCCCCATACCCGTAAGCGTCAGCGCGGCGAGAGCCATGGCAAAGAGTTTGTAGAGGAAGATGTTTTTCATAGCTGCGATTGGCAGTCTGGCAAAGTTGGGTGTTGGACGCAATCGTGAAGTTAGTGGTCGCCACCACGTGTGGTCAAAACCATCGTCGGCGACAAATCTCACTGTGTTCCATACATTGTCTGATAAAATAGTCGCAGTGATGATGCCGATGACAATCAGAATGAAGAGAACGACGGGGGTTGCGACTATCAGAAACTTAGCTACCCGCACGAACATGCCGAGGATCTTGCGAGCGCACAACCTCCGACCGTATCAACGCCACCCATTTTGATCGGCACTTCGCACCGCTTGCAAAAGTATTTCTTGAAGTTTGCACCACCATCACGCAACCAATACTCAAACATATCGCGTTGAACGCCGTCTTTTTTCGACGACGACTCCCAAAACGCTCGACAGGCAATACCTTCATCAACTTCCCTCCTCTGTGATTCAAGTATCTCACCCGCACAAGTAATACGGCCGCCAGTTAAGGCCAAGACGTGAACGTGACCGACTCGAACCCGGCGGTTTGAAGGAAAGCGCGAAGCGCTGTCTCGGCGTTGACCAGCGCGTTACTGAGGATGCCGCTCTGCGTGACCGCAAGCTGGACGGATTCAAGCGCGGCCTGGCGGACTTGTTGTTCGAGTGCGGGATTATTCGGCACCCACGGCGTCCACCACGTCTTCGAGCGATGATAGACTTTGGTCTGTTTGTCGTCAATGTAGATGTCCAGAATCTTCGGCGCCAAAAGGCGCAGGGTGATTTGTTTATCGGCGCCGATCTGTACGTCGCACGGCGTCAACGCACGCAAGTCCACACCGGCCTTGACGTGGGCTAGCACAACCATCATCACGCTCTCTGAACCGAACGGAACTTTTTCTTCCTCAAGGCCGATGACTTTCTGTAGTGTGTACTTGACAGTGGCGAGTTCCTGGAGCGCCTGAATTTGTTGGAGCATCGCCGGGGTGTCCACGGTGCGGGTGATCCGGTTCGGGCCGGGCCAGAAGTAGCGTTGGTACAACACGATGGCGGCCAGTGCCGCGATGACGGCAAAGACGGCGAGATTGCTGAGTTTTTTCATAGCGATCTCCTTACCAGTTGCGGCGGTGGAAGGTGATGAACTCACCGTCGCCAAGCTTGGGCTGGTACGGCTGGCGCGTCTTGACGAGGACCAGATATTGGTGGCCCGCCATGAGTGCCAGCGCGCCCTCAAAACTGTCACCGGGCACGGTGTAGGAAAACAGCTCGCGGTCCACCACACCGTGGGGCGGCAGCCGGATGAGCGCGGCCTGGGTGCCGTTGGTGGACGGCTGGTAGTAGTCGCGGTCGTGGTCGGTCATCACAAACCACTTTCGTTCCAGCACGGCCTCAAACGGGTTCGGGTTCTCCAGACGGGCGGCAAGGATGATGATGAAGTTGGTGTGAACGCGTCCAATCGTGGTGGAGGTGAGTTGGAGGACGTAGTTTGTCCCGGCAAACGTATGGACGCGGTACTGCTGCGAGAACGCGTGCGCCTCCTTGGTGCGGAGCCAGGCCAGCGTCGTCAGCAACGCGGTAACTATGAGCGTCAGAACGAGAAGCAGCCGTTTCACAGCAGTCGCACCAACAGGTTCAACGCCACGATCAACGCTACGCCCGCGACGAACGCGCCCAGCACGGTGGCCTTGCCGTGTTTCATCAACTCACCGAGTATGGCGTGCGCGGCCAGATAGACAAAGCCGCCACCGGCGTGGGCGAGCACGGCGGCGATCCACCACTCGTTGACGTGGCGCAGTCCCCAGAGGCCGAGTGCGCAGCCGAGCGGTGTGGTGGCCTCGACGGCGGCGACCCACACGAGCACGCGCGAGCGACGCAATCCCGCGCCAAGCAGCAACGCGCCCAGCGCCAGGCCCTCCGGCACCTTGTGGACGCACACCGCCACCAACATGGACAAATCCATTCGCCCGCGCGCCTCGTGTCCTGCCGCCAGCGCCACGCCGTCCATCGTGCTGTGGACGGCCAGCGCGATGACGAGCGCGACGGCGATCTCGCTGAAATGGTGTGTTGTCGTTTCGTCGAAATGGCTCGCCGCGCACGCGGGGCAGACGTGGAACACGTACCGGCTCAGCAGCCAGAACACAGCGTAGCCGGACCCTACCGCAAGCGCCAGTTCCCACCAGCGCATCGCCTCGAAACTTTCTGGTAAAATCGAGAACAGCGTCACTCCCAGCAACGTCCCCGCCGCGAGACTGATCATCGCGCACAAGCGCTGGTGCGACACGACGGCGCGCGTGCTGACGGCGCCGCCGGCCAGAGCAAGGCCGAACGCGAGCACGGCGCTCACGAGGATGTCGGGGGTGGAGTCCACGGGTGGTTCCTTACTTTTTCTCGGCGGGTTTGTCTTCCTTCTTCTTGCCGGTGGGCGCCTCGCCGATTTGCTTGTCGGCCCAGCGGGCGCGGTCGGCGTAGAGAATCTGTTCGCCCGAAGGCGGGAAAAGCGTGACGGTCTTCAATGGGAAATTCGGCGGCACCCGGCCGCTGATGACAGCGAACCAGGATTTGAACTCGCCCTTGGTCAGGTCGCTCTGAAATTTCTGGTCAAGAAAATGCGGCGTCAACAGGATAAATGCAACTCCCTTGGGGGCGACGTGGTCGTGGATCAACGCCAGGTGTTCGGCGGTGGTCGGCAGCCAAACGGTGCGGAGATTACCAACCCAGGCCATCGTCCACGGCATGTCGCTGGCGCCGACTTCGTCCTTGCCAAACCAGCTCGCAGCCAGCCCCGTGTAGAACGAGCAATACGGCGGGTACGGATATGGCCCGCGCCGCGGCGGTGCCAGCGAGTAGAGCAGCGGGGCCATGTTGAGCAGCCCGAACAACATGATCACACCCCACCGCAGCAGCCGCGCGGGAAAACTGATCCGATCCAGCAAAAGGAAGAAAAACGCTGTGCCGTACACCGCCACCAGCGGCAGGAACAACACCAGCAGGTTACTGCCCTGGATGAACCGGCGCGGACCCTCGTTGGCTTCGGGAAACAGCACGAGACACGACAAGCCGATCATCGCACAGGCCAAACCGCCCCAGACCAGCCGGCGCAGCCGCATCGTCGTCGCACGCCGAAATCCATACAGCAAGCCGACCAAGAAGAAGAAAATTAGGAAATCGGAGCTGATCTGCTTGAATGACTCCACCAAGCAGCCTCGCGACTGTGCCACAAGCCGCGTGCCCATTGGGGAGATTTCAAAGGCGTGATCGAAATTGGGACGGTACATGGAAGGCGAGATGCCGCCGGCGAAATCGCAGTAGGCGATACCCAACGGCGAACCGCACAGGGCGGTGTTGCGGACCAGCCACGGCGTGATCACCGCCGCGTAGATCAGTATGTACAACAGCGTCCCGACGACCACGCCGCGGCCGCGACAGACAAACGCCGCATACACCACCACCGGCACGAACAGGAACGCCGTCGTGTACCGCGTCAGGAAACACAACCCCATCAACACTGCGCTGGCCGCGACCAGCAGCCAGCCGACCCACGCGCGACGTGGCGCGCCCTCCGTCGCATCCGGGTGCCAGTGTTCGTCCGCCAGCCAGAGGCAATACAGCGCGGCGAGGAACAACAACATCAGAAAACTCGTCGGCAGCCCCGAGATGCTGAAGAATAAGAGCGTGTCAGAAAACAACAACAGCAGCGATGCCGCGATCGCCACGCGCTCGTCGAACAGCCGTCGCGCCCAAAAATAAACCAACAACACGCTGGCAAGCATGCAGATCTGATTGAACGGAAGAATGACCCAGCGTTCGGGCTTGAAGATCACGTCGGTCTGTTTGAATTCGAACAGCGACACCGGTAGCGGCTTGAACAACGCAGCCAGCATCAGCGGATAGAGCGGCGGGTTGTAGAGGTCTGGGTGATTCATCAAGCGAGGATTATGGTCGGCGGCGTGTTTCTCCAACTGCCAGAGGCTCAGCGGGCGGATGACGTAGGTGGTGAAGCTCTGGCCGTGGGCGATGTTGCGGGCCAGTTGCGCCATATCCATCGCCTCGCCTCGCTCCAGACCGCGGAACTGGTTCGAGGTGTACAACAAGCTCAACGCCATAGCGAGCAACACTGCGCCACCCCACAGAATGAACTTCTTGCCGACACCAACGTCCATCAGCCAGACGGCCTTTTGGACCTTCAAGTCCTCCGACTCGCCAGCTGTAACAAAACCGTAACCCGTTTCTTTCTCGCTCATAATTCTTCCAATCCGTATCGCTTCAATTTCCGGTGCAGTGTCCGCCGGCTCATGCCGATCTTCTCCGCCGCCCTCGTCCGGTTGCCATTCAGTTCCTTCAACGCCTGCACGATCAATTCCTTCTCCGCTTCCTCGACCGTCATGCCGTTACGCACGACCGAGATCTTCGTCAGGTCCGCGCCGCCGCGGATGCCGGCCGGCACGTCGCGCAACGACAGCTTCTCGCTGCGCGACAGCACGATCATCTGCTCGATGGCGTTGCGCAATTCGCGGACGTTGCCCGGCCAGTCGTATGCCATCAACACGTTCATCGCATCCGGCGTCAGCTCGGTCACGTTCTTGTTGTTGTCCTCGCTGCACTGCTGCAGGAACGCCGACACCAACAGCGGGATGTCGTCGCGACGCTCGCGCAATGGCGGCAGCCCGATTGTCACCACGCTGAGCCGGTAAAAGAGGTCGTCGCGGAACTTGCCCCCGGCCACCTGTTTCTTCAAATCCTTGTTCGTCGCGGCGATTAGGCGGACGTCCACTTCAATCGTCTTTTGTCCACCGACCCGCTCGAACGCGCGCTCCTCCAGTACACGGAGCAGTTTCACCTGCATCTGCGGCTCCAACTCGCCGATCTCGTCGAGGAACAACGTCCCGCCGTTCGCCAGCTCGAACCGTCCGATCCGTTGCTCGATGGCGCCGGTGAAGGAACCTTTCTCGTGGCCGAACATCTCGCTCTCGAGAAGCGCACTTGGCAACGCCGCGGCGTGGACGGCGATGAACGGGCCTTTCTTGCGCGAGGAAAGATTGTGGATGGCGTGCGCGATGAGTTCCTTGCCAGTGCCGGTTTCGCCGGACACAAGCACCGTCGCGCGGGTCGGCGCGACCTGCTGCACGATGTCGAACACCTGATGCATCGCGACGGATTCGCCGATGATGTTCTTCATGCCAAACTTCCGGTCGAGCTGTTCTTGCAGGTTGACGTTCTCCGCCTCGACCAGTCGCGTGCCGAGCGCGCGCTGGATGACCAGTTCGAGTTCGTCGAGGTTGATGTTCGGCTTGGTCAGGTAATGGTACGCGCCCGCCTGCATCGCCTCGACGGCGCTCTCGATAGAGCCGTACGCCGTCATCACGATGCAGACCGGGGGTTTCTGCAACGTCATCGCACGCTTCAACAGCGTCATGCCGTCGAGGCCGGGCATCTTGAGGTCGGTGATCAACACGTCCACGTGCTGCGCCTCCAGGAACTGGAGCGCCTTCTGCCCGTCCTGGGCGACGAGAACGGCGTAGCGGTCCTGCAACGCGCGTTCCAGGCCCTCGCGGGTGCCGCGTTCGTCGTCGGCCACCAATACAGTCGGTTCGTTCATTTGTTCTTCTCTTCCAGCAACCTTGTCCGCTTCTCGTAGATCGGCAACTTGATGCGGAAGGTCGTGCCGCGGCCCACGTTGCTTTCGACTTCGATGGTGCCGCCGTGTTCACGCACAATACGTTGGACAATCATCAGGCCCAAACCGCTGCCTTCTTTTTTCGTCGTGTAGTACGGCTCGAAGATCCGACCAATCTGTTCCGGCGTGATGCCCTGGCCGGTGTCGATGAAGGAGACGATGACCTGTGTGTCAGTTACCTCGGTGCGGACGCATAGGATGCCGCCGGCGCGCATCGCTTGGAGGGCGTTCTTGATGACGTTGTAGAAAGCCTGTTTGAGCTGTGCCTGGTCCACGAGCGTCTTCGGTAGCTCGTCAGCGAGTTCCTGCTCGACGAAGATGTCGCGGCTGGCGAGCTCGTGTTCCAGCAGCACAAGCGTCTCGGTAACGACATCGTTGAGCGAGGCGCGTTGCAAGTCGGGCTTGGTCGGACGGACGGCGTGCAGGAATTGGTTGATGATGCGGTCGAGCCGCTGAATCTCGTCGCGGGCGACCCGGATGTCGTCGCGGAGCCGTTGGGCTTTCTTCGCTGGAAGGTTCTTCAGCTCGCGTTCCATCAACTGGAGGTGAATGTTCAGCGAGTTCAGCGGATTGCCGATCTCGTGGGCCACGCCCGCGGCCAGCAACGTGAGTGCGGAAATCTTTTCCGACTCGATGGTCGTCTCTGTGCGTCTGCGCGTCTCGGTCACGTCGCGCAGGATGACAGCGAGACCGGTGACGACGGAATGGGCTTCGTCGAGCAGCGGTACGATGTAGAAATTGAGGAATCGCTGGCGCGGGTAGAACACTTCGAGTTCCTGCGTGAGTACCTTGCTCCATTCCTCCTTGTCGGCGGACCAAATTTTCTGCCAGTTGAGGTCGCGCAGGTAACGCGAGAGCAACTCGCCCTCGGCGCTGTCGGACGGGATGCCGAGTAGGTCGCAGGCGGCGGCGTTGATGTAGCGGATGCGACCGTCGGCGTCGGCGACGATGATGCCTTCCTGGATGGTATTGAAGAGCGTTTCGAGAAAACCTTTCTCGCGCGACAGCTTCAAGACAAAGCTCTGCAAGCTCTGCGGGTCCACCCGGTCGAGCCGGTCAATCAGTTTATCCAGAAAGGTGGCTTTCACGTGTTTAGTTTTCCGCTTTGACAACGGTCGCGGATGTGTGCCACGATGGCGCGAATAATCAGCCGGTTCAAGGCCAAATTTAAGGAGATAACAAATGAACCTCGACAACGTGTACAAAAACCTGACCATCGCCAACAACAGCAAGATCGCCCTTGTCGTCTTTGACGGCGTCGGCGACATCGCCACCGAGACGACGAATTTCCAAACGCCGCTCGAAGTTGCCAAGACGCCGAACCTCGACAAACTCGCGAAGAAATCCGCCATGGGTCGCATGATCCCCGTCGCCCACGCCATCACCCCCGGCAGCGGCCCCGGGCACCTCGGCCTCTTCGGTTACGACCCGCTTGAATTCGAAGTCGGCCGTGGCGTCATCGAAGCCCTCGGCGTCGGTATCGACCTCAAAGCTGGCGACGTTGCCGCCCGCGCCAACTTCTGCTCGCTCGACGCCAACGGCCTCGTTACCGACCGCCGCGCCGGGCGCATTGACACCAGCGTCTGCGAAAAACAGGTGGACCTGCTGAAGAAGAAGATCAAGAAGATCGGCGACGTTGACGTCATCATCCAAGCCGGCAAAGGCCACCGGTTCGTTGTCGTCCTCCGCGGCCCCGGTCTCGAAGGTCCGCTGACCAACTCCGATCCCGGCCGCGAAGGCCAACCGATTGCCGTCGCCAAGCCCGTCGAGTCAAACCCGAAGACCGAGAAGACCGCCAAGGTTCTCGCTGAGTTCTACAAGCTCGCGTTGCCGCTGCTAAAAAACTGCAAGCCGGCCAACGGTTTCCTACTCCGCGGCATCGCGCACCAGCCGCACATCCCGACTTTCGCCGATCGCTACGGCCTCAAGGCCGCCTGCATCGCCATCTATCCGATGTACAAGGGCCTCGCCCAGCTCGTCGGCATGACCAAGCTGGAAGGCGCGCACAGCCTTCAGGAAGAAATGGAGATGGCCGTCGAAGCGATGAAGATGTACGACTTCCTCTTCATCCACGTCAAACCGACCGACGCTGCCGGTGAAGATGGAAATTTTGCGGCGAAGGTAGCCGCCATCGAGGAAGCCGACGCCGCGCTCGCCACGCTCATTGCGGCGAATCCTTACGTGATCGTCGTTACCGGCGATCACTCGACGCCGGTGCCGGTGAAGGGGCACAGTTGGCATCCGCAACCGGTGATGATCACCGGCGAGATCGCCGGGTGGGACGGCATGGAGCGTTTCACGGAGCGCGCCGCAAACCACGGTTCGCTTGGCGTGTTCGAGGCGAAGTATCTGATCCGTTACATGCAGGCCAACGCGAAACGGTTCGACAAGTTCGGCGCGTAATCGCCGTCTGGCTATTTCTTCGCGGGCTTGGTTTCGCCGAGCGGGGTGAACTTGAATTTCTGTCCGCCGACGCTGGCCTCGAACATGAGGCCGCCCTTGGCGAGAGTAAACACGGCCACGCCTTGTTGGTAGCTGGCGTGGGTGGCGGCGCCTTCGGCGGCGGCGATGGCGCTGAGTTCGGCGCTCATGGCGAGCTGGTTGCTGGTGAAGTTGGACAGCGCGGCCTTGGTCTCGAAGAATATCACCTCGGAGTATTCCTGTCCGCCCAGTTGCAAGCCGATCGTGACTTGCGTGAGCGAGGCGGAGCCGATGAGTTTCTCTTTCTCGAACACCTCGCCTGTGCCGTGCGCGGCGCCGATGCCGATGGCTCCCTTGGTGACGCCGGGGAAGACAGCGTAGCCGGCGGCGTTGGTGAACCACAGCACCATGTCCGGGTCGGTTCTCTTGAACAATTCGATGGTGTCGGTGGTTTCCTTGTCGGCTTTTCCCGTGTCGGCGGGTTTCTTGGCGCCGGCGGCGAACACGGCGGTGACAGCGGCGATGCAGCAAAGTGCGAGTATCAAACGTTTCATGACATGATCTCCTTTGCCGCAGAAGATAACCGAAGTGGGCCCGAACGCCAAGCACAGATGCATCGTTAAAACGCTTGTATCGGGCGGGCGGCTCTGTTACGC
The DNA here is from genome assembly GCA_903825435.1 of uncultured Verrucomicrobiota bacterium. Taxonomy (GTDB): domain Bacteria; phylum Verrucomicrobiota; class Verrucomicrobiia; order Palsa-1439; family Palsa-1439; genus CAIKAP01. Next base: position 15,085 of record CAIKAP010000133.1, on the reverse strand, counting down.
CGGTGGTGGATTTTGATGACACCGACCCAGAAAGGCTCGTTCCGGCTGTTCCAGTTTGCAGGCGTCACTGTGTTCCTGCACTGGTCGTGGTTTGTCGTGGCGCTGTTCGAGATCAGGGATCCCGCGGGCCGCTATCACTCGCTGGCGTGGAACGCGGCGGAGTACCTCGCGCTGTTCGGCATCGTGTTGCTGCACGAGTTCGGTCACGCGCTGGCCTGCCGCTCGGTCGGCGGCCGGGCTGACCAGATTGTGTTGTGGCCGCTGGGCGGCGTCGCGTACGTCAGCCCGCCGCAACGGCCGGGCGCGACGCTCTGGAGCATCGTGGCTGGGCCGTTGGTGAACGTGGTGCTGGCGGTGCCGATGACGATGCTGCTGGTGTTCGGGGAGACGCTGGGCTGGTGGGTGAAAGGTTCCGAGGTGCAGACGTTTGTGTGGTGGTTGTGGGTCATCAACATCGTGTTGCTCGTGTTCAACCTGATGCCGGTCTATCCGCTTGATGGCGGCAAAATCCTCTGGGCGGTGCTGTGGTTTTTCCTCGGCCGGGCCAAGAGCCTGATGGTGGCGTCCATCGTCGGCATGGTCGGCGTGGTTGGCGTAATCGCGTTCGCGGTGGTGGCGCATTCGATCTGGATCGGGATCATGGCGGCGTTCATCCTGATGAGTTGCTGGCGCGGTCTGCAAACGGCCCGGGCGATGGTGCGACTGGAACGGTTACCGCGCCGGGACGGATTCCTCTGTCCGCTGTGCCACGAGGCGCCGCAAGCCGGCGTGTTCTGGCAGTGCAGCCATTGCGGGGCGCGGTTCGACACGTTTGAGACGCAGGCGAAATGCCCGCAATGCGCCGCGCAGTTCGCGATGATGAAGTGCCTGAATTGCGGCGGCCTCAGCCCGCTGGACGCTTGGATTATGCCGCCGCCGGCGGGGCGCTAGCCTCAGCCTTCTTTCTTCAACACCGAGACGACGGCCTCCTGCAGTTCCTCCAGCGAGAACGGTTTCAACAACATCTGCGCCCGTCCCTGTGTGCAGAGTTCCGTCAACTGCGGCCGGGGCAGGCCGGTGATGAAGATGAAACGCTGTTGTTCCGTCGGCGTGGCGGCGTCGAACAGTTGCAGGCCGGTCAGGCCCGGCATGTCCACGTCGGATACGATCACGTCAAAGAAATTCTCCCACACCAGAGCCAGCGCTTCGGCGCCGTTGGCGGCGGTGGTGACTTTGCCGAGCCGCGTCAGGAACTCGCCGAGCACCAGCCGCAGCACCTCGTCGTCGTCAGCAATCAGGATGTGTTCCTCCCAGACCTGCGGCAGTGCGCGCGCGGCGTTGGGCGGACGGATCTCGGCGGACCGCGACGAGAGGTACTCCTCGATGTGGCGGCGATGTTGTTGGACGATGGAGACGTAGTGCTGGAAGTTCGGCGCCAACTGGCGGAAATGCGCCATGACGTAGAGGAACACGTCGTTCCACTCCGAGAACTCGGCCTCGATGATCCCCTCCAGCAACTGCGTCTCGCTCAACCGTCCGACGGCGGCCCGGTCGCGCAGGCTGCGCAAGGTCGCGATCATCCGCCGGCTGTCGGCGGCGCTGAACCGCAAGCCCGCCGTGGTCGTGATGTCGGTTTCCCGCAGCAGTTTCTCGGCGGTATCGAGCAGTTCCAGGTGTTTGCCTTCGTCCTCGGCGAGGGCGCGCAGAAACGGCGGCAACGACGCCGGCGCGGTGAAATCGTCCGCCAGTTCCCGGTAGACGCCGCGGGCTTCCTCCTCGATGGGGCGCAACAGCGCGGTGATCTCAGAGATGTTCATCGTTCAGCGGCGCCGAACATCCCGCCGACCGTGCGGCGAGTCAACCGTTTTCGCTCGCCACGGCGCAACCGGGTCGCTAAGAAGATGGCCGATGCAGGCGCTCTTTGCGATCACCATCTTCCTGGCGGCGGCGCTGTTGTTCATCGTCGAGCCGATGTTTGCGCGGATGGTGTTGCCGCGGCTCGGCGGCGCACCGGCGGTGTGGAACACGGCGATGGTGTTTTACCAGGCGGCGCTGCTGGTGGGCTACGGCGGGGCGCATTTGATCGCGACGCGGCTGAGTCCGCGCCGGCAGGCGCTTTTTCTGGTGGCGTTGATGGGGTCGGCGTTCTTGTTGTTGCCGGTGGGGATCGGCGCGGGGTGGACGCCGCCGGTGGAGCGGAACCCGATTCCGTGGTTGTTGCTGGTGATGACGGCGACGGTGGGGCTGCCGTTCTTTGCGCTCTCGACGTTGTCGCCGTTGCTGCAACGCTGGTTCGCGTCGTGTGGCGCGAAGAATCCGTACTGGCTGTACGCGGCCAGCAACGCGGGCAGTTTGATCGGCCTGCTGGCGTATCCGGTGGTGATCGAACCGATGTCGGGGCTGCGCGCGCAGTCGTGGTGGTGGAGCGCGGGCTACGTCGCGCTGGCGGCGCTGGTGGCGGTGTGCGCGGTGGTGTTGTGGCGGCGCGGGCGGGACGTGCCTGTCGCGACAACGGCGGAACCGATTGTGTGGGGAAGACGGCTGCGCTGGGTGGCGCTGGCGTTCGCGCCGTCGAGCTTGATGTTGAGCGTGACGACGCATCTGTCGATGGAGGTGGCGGCAATGCCGTTGTTGTGGGTGGTGCCGCTGGCGATTTACCTCGTGACGTTCATCCTTGTGTTCGCGCAACGCCAGTGGTTGAAGCCGCACTGGATGACTGTGGCGCTGCCGTTGGTCGTGTTGCCGTTGACGGTGATGTACGGGATGCGGGTCGGCCACAGCGTGGTGCTGGTCGGCGCGTGGAACCTGCTCGCGCTGTTTATCGGTGCGATGGTATGTCACGGCCAACTCGCCGCGGACCGGCCGCCGGCGGAGCGGCTGACGGAGTTCTACTGGTGGGTGTCGGTCGGCGGCGTGCTCGGCGGCGTGTTCAACGCGCTGCTCGCTCCGGTTTTGTTCCGGTGGGTGATCGAGTACCCGGTGTCGGTCGCGCTGGTCTGTCTGCTGGTATCGAGAATCGAGCGCCCGCGCTGGTCGGACTTCGCGTGGCCCGCCGGCCTCGGCGTTGGCGGCTGGGCGCTCGGCGAATGGGTCCGCCAGTGGCCGGCAGAGATGGCCGGCTACGCGATCTTGATCAAGCTTGCGGTGCCGGCGGCGGTGGTGTTCATGCTGCGGAAACGGTCGCTGCGGTTCGGGCTGGCGGTGGCGGCGTTGTTCGCGGCGGCGACGTGGTTGCCGGGCGAGCGGGCACGGGTGCTGGCGCTCGAGCGGAGTTTCTTCGGCGTCCACCGGGTGCGCAAGGACGTGGCGGACCGGTTCCACCGGCTCGAACACGGAACGACGTTGCACGGAATCCAGAATATGGAAGCCGACCAGCGACGGGAGCCGCTCGGCTATTATTCGCGGATCGGTCCGATTGGCCACTTGTTTGCCGCGTGGCGGCGGACGGGACGGCCGATGCCGAAAGTCGGTGCGGTCGGCCTCGGCGCGGGCGCGGTGGCGGCGTACGCGGCGCCGGGTGAGACGTGGACGTTTTTCGAGATTGACCCGGTGGTGGAACGGATCGCGCGGGACCCGCGGCTGTTCACGTACCTCGCGGACTGCCGCGGCCAAGTGAGGGTGATGCTTGGCGACGCTCGGTTGTCGCTGGAGCGGTCGCCGGAGCGGTTCGATGTGCTGGTGCTGGACGCGTACAGCTCGGACGCTATTCCGATGCACCTGCTGACACGGGAGGCGGCACGGTTGTACCTCGACCGCTTGGAGCGCGACGGCTGGTTGATCTTCCATTTCAGCAACCGCCACCTAAAACTGGAGCCGGTCATCGCCGCGCTCGCACGCGACGCCGGTCTCTCGTGCCGGGTGCAGGAGCAAGACACAGTGAGTGCCGAGAACCGGGCACGTGGCGTGTTCGTATCGAGTTGGGCTGTGATGTGCCGCGAGGAAGCATACCTCGGTCCGCTGTTGACGGATCTGCGCTGGCGGAAACCGGAACAAAACCGGCATACACGCATCTGGACCGACGATTACGCCAGCATCCTATCAGTCTGGCGGTAGCGCATTACGGACGCGCGAGGTAGAGAAGAAGGAAAAGCGGTTGGTGGCGGCGCCGGTTCGACCGTTACCATATCATGGTGCACGCTCGAAGACAATATCGTAACTCTGCTGCATTGCGGTCTGAAAGTACACACCGGCCAGTTGGTTATTTGCTTTGTCGTAGGTCAGTTTGTACGTACAACCAGGATAGCCTTCGTCAGTCAACTCGACGAACAATTTTAGCACGCCATCCACCACTGACGCCTGCGCCCGCGATACACGAATCGAGTTCGGGTTGAAATAACTGGCCGTCACCTTACCATCCGTCTCAACGCGGTTAACCATCAGAATGTACCCGCCGTCGGGCCGCACCCAGCGCCCCGTCAATGGCGTAAATGCAGACGGATCCTCTTTTGCAGAAGCGGTCTCACTCGATGGTTTGCATCCGACGGCCAAGGCGACCACTAAGACCATGCTGAGAATTGTGCAGGCTTTCATTTGTTTGCAACTTGATTTATACACCGAAAGCTCAGTGTTGAGAACTTCCTTTCTCCTTCTGATAATGAACGCGATTTCCTGCGACGCCGGCGAAACCGGCCTTGACCGCCCACACAAGAGTGGCATCGAAGTTCTTCGCGCAATCGTTGCGAATGGAGTTAAGCTGGAGCGGAACTGGAATCTCGTCTTCCCCGTCGGCGGTGACAGCGACAAGTGAACTTTTGTAAATTTGACGGTGTGTGACCGGCGATGTTGTCCTTTCGTTAACGCGCCAATTACAGCCGGCTTTGGGGCGTTCGCCGGGATGGGTTATCGACAAAGCACACCACCCCTACTGTTGTGGCTCGATAACGTCGTCGCGCACGGCTTCGATCTCGGCCAACTGCATGGCATATTTGCCGAAGTAACGGGTCTTACGCAGCTTCGTAACTCCGACCTTAATGTAGCGGACAGGGCGAGCGCCAAAGGTGAATTGTTCCGGGCCGGTCACGTTGGCGGGTTTGAGGTCGGAGGTCTCGGCACCGATGACTGGTTTGCGGTAGTTCTCACACTGGGCGACTACGCTCCATTTCTTGCCGTCGGGGGAGACGAGGATGCAGAAGTCGAGCGGGAACCCGTCGAACGACTGGTCAATCTCGTCGCTGGTGACGAACGGCATCGAGCAATGCGTGTGTTGCCACGCGTCTCCGTGGTCGAGCGGCCAGAGGTTGATCGCCTTCACGGGAACGGCTCCGCCGAGGTCAACCTGCAACCACTCGGCGGCATCAGGTTTGTCGTGAAGCGCGCTCGACCAGCCGCGATGGCCGGCCTTGGTGTTGATGCGAGTGCCGTCGGTGAGCTTGGCGGCATCCCAGTTGTCCTTCTCGTCCGGCGGCTGGTGATTACTGGAAACGACAACGGGTTTGTAGAGCGCGGCGTTCCAGTGCGGTAGCGACACGGGCAGCGGTTCTTTCGGAGCGATGGTGTAGGTCTTGCCCGGCTCGGTCGGGAACATGCAGACTTGGTCGCCGTGAACCTCGGCCCCGTTGACGTTCAGCGTCTTACCAGGCCACGGATTGAGGATGCTGCACGGGCGGCCTTTCTCGCTGAGCACGGTGAACGGCTGACAGACGCCGTTTTTCTTTTCGGCGCTGACGAGAAACGCACCAACGGCGCGAATGGTGACGAACTTCGCATCGGGCCGGTCCCAGCAGGGAAAGAGACGGAGGAAACCTTCGTGGCTCTGGAGGAGCATGCTGTTGACGGACTCGGCGATGCCGCAGCCCCCGGTGTTGCTGCCGCCGCTCTTGAAGTTGTTGATACCAAGATCACGGAAGTACCACTTGAAACGCTCTAACACTTCGGGCGGATGATGCGCGAGGCGGGCGGCGATGGAGAAAATCTGCGGCGGGTTGTTCAGCCACTCAACGTAGTATTGCGGTTTGATGACGAGCGTATTGCGGGCGACGCGGAGAAGTTCGGGATCGGAACTTAGCGCGACCTGTTCGGCGGGAAACACCGGGTACAAAATCCAATCCTGTTCAGTCAATAGCGGGTTGAGCGATTGTTCGCTCCATGCAAACACCTTTCGTCCGTACGCGAAGCTCATCGGGTATTCGCTGAGACGATCAAGAAAATCCTGCCAGCGTGCGAGGTCGGTGGAACCGTAGCCGGTCTCGACCCCGGCAGCGTGAAGGTCGCAGACGATGTCAATCATGCCTCGATAAAACCGTCGGAGAAATGCCAGCCCGGTGATGCCGTTAAAGCGGTCGCGGCCCGCTTGTTCCATCGGCGCGCTGTCGGCGATGACGTAGCGATAGTACTCACCGCGCACCGCCTGTTTGTGTTGCAACAGGTCCCAGTCCCAATACGCCGCGACGTCCTTGAGGAACGCGTAGTTCTTCTTCATCCACTCGATGTCGTGCGTGTAATACCAGTGGTTGATCTGCACCAACGCTGCCTCGACCGCGTGCGTCTTCTGGTCGACAGTGATCGCCTCGTTGAGATGTCCAGGCGCCGTCGCGATGTAGAAGAGTGTACCCGGTGCCTTCTTCGCTGCGGCCTGTTGCTTGCCAAACTCATTTGCCGCATTCACCGTGCGGTCGTATGGTTCGCTCAACTCGACACGGTTCGCCGAGAAGACGCTGTAGAACGTTGCCTGATTGTTGTAGTTCCAGTGGTAATCGCCACCCCACGGCACACCGTCGTCCACCGGCCAGCCGTTGCAACCTGCGGGCCACTGGCCGACTTTCGCGGCGCAACCGAGCACGTACATCGCACCGTAGTAAACGCGCTCGACCAGCGGCTCCGCGTCGAGCCGCACCCAGGATTTGCGCCAGTAGCCGTCCCACCACGCGCGGTGCCCGGCGAGAGACGCCTCCGCCTGGTCCGTCGTGAGCGTTTTCAGCGCGCCCAACGTCGACGGCAGCGGGTTCGCCGGATCCGGCGTGACAGGCAGGCCGGTACTGTGGATTTTTGTCACGATGCGCGCGATCTGCCCCGGCGCGAGCGTGAACGTCTGCCGTGTGTTCTCGCCAGCGACGGCGGGACCAATGACGCGCGTGGCGATAGCAGCCCACATCCGGAATTCGCCTCCGTGCGGCTCCGGCTTCGGCGTCTTGCGCGTCACCCACGCGATGTCACCGTCGCGGCCAGAGTCGAGTTCGAAGACGATTCCCGGCTTCCGGTGCGGCTGGGTGGCCGTTTCAATTTCAACCGGAACATTACCGGAACTCTTGTTGACGATATCGTTAACGACAAAATTGTCGGCTTTGTGCGGCGTGATGGTGCGGACCTCGACCGCGCCGAAGCTGGTGCGGGTCTCCGCAAACCGCATGTCCTGCGCCTGCTTGAACGCCGCGCCAGCGAGCGACGGAAACCGGATCGTGAGCGTGCCCGCGAGGACGTTGCCGCTTTGCCATTCGGTTTTACCGAGTTTGTCCATCCAGAAATCGGTTTTACCTAGGTAAAGCGTCAGCGAGTTCGACGCGCTGCCGACGGTGACCATGAGACAACCGTTGCCGAGCACCGGCGAGTTGTTCATCGTCGCGAAGCCGCCGACTGCTGCGTGCGCTTGCGTGACCGTAACCGAACAACGGTCGAGCAACGTTTTGATTTCGTCGTCGGCATGAAGCGGCAGAGCGAGCAAGGTTGTCAGCGCGAGGACGCCAAGTTTCATGGTGTTCCTTTCAAGGTGTGTTGAAAATGGTTACGACCGGGGCCGACTTCGCGGGCGATGTTTTCTTCCGGCAGGAATACTTTTGCGGTGGCGTTGACGGGCACGGTGACGTCGAAGGCAAATGTATTGCCGTCGCGTTTCCAGTTGCTGACGATCCGGCCTTGCGGGGAATCAAACCAGCACTCCACCCAGTGCAGATCACCGACGACGGTGGGTTTGAAGATGATTTTCTTGAAGCCGGGACCGTCCGGATCGGGACGGATACCGGCGAGCGTCTCGGTGTGCCATGCGGCGATGTTACCGCCGAGTGATGGCATTAACGCCTGGCCACCGGCCCAGGTTTCTTTCATCAAATCGTTGCCGCTGCCGCGTGTCATGCTGTGCCACGATGGAAAATCGCGTGCTGAAGTCATCGCCCAGCCGACATCGGGCGCAAGATCGGCGAGAACTTGCAACAGATACGGCGTCGAGACAAAACCGGTGGAGAGATGGTTTTTGTGCGCGGCGAGTTCGCGCAGCAGCGCTTTCTCGACGGCGGCACGATGTTCCGTCGGCACCATGCCCAGCGCCAACGGCAGCACCTGCCCGGCTTGCGTGCAGGGACGGTCGCCGGTCCACCAGACTTCGTGCAATCGCTCCAATGGCAACGGTGGTCTCCAGTTGCCGCACTTCGGTTTCCAACCAGGTTGACCGTAGATCCCGGTGGCAGGATCGAGAAATTTTCGGTTGAACGCCGCGCGGATTTTCTCGGCAACATCGGCGTACCGGCGCGCGTCGTCGAGTTGGCCGAGCAGCGTGGCGGTGCGGCTGACAATCTGGGCATAGAGAAAATGCGCCGGTGTATTGATGATCGCGCGCGGTGTTTCCTCGACGGGCAACCAGTCGGCAAGTCCCCAATCTTGCAGGCCATCTTTCGAGACCGAGCCGAGATAGTCAACGTACCGTTTCATCGCCGGGTAGCTTTCACGCAACAGCGACTCGTCACCATAATAAAGATACCAGTGCCACGGCAACCAGACGACGCAACCGCCCCACCACGGACTGTTGTAGTTGTCAAAAAAAGGGCCCGGTGCGATGTTCGGGCAGTTGCCGTCGGCGCGCTGGCCGTCGAGCAGGTCGTGCTGCCATCGCTCGTACATCGTCTGCGAATCGAACAGGTAAACCGCCGACCGGAACATGTTCTCGATATCCTGCGTCCACGCCTTCCACTCGCGAACCGGATCGTTCGGCAGAAATGTCGTGTACGATACCACCGTGCGTCGCGCGGAATCGTTCAGCCAGTTTTGCAATTCATCGGAACAACGGAAGCTGCCGGACGGCGTGTACATCGAAGAAATCTGGCACCCGACGAGATCGTTCGTGGCCGGTTCCGAGACCAACCCGGACACCTCCACTCGCCTCATGCCGGCATGGAAGAAACGCGGTTCGTACAATTCCTCTCCGCCCGTGCCCGCGAGAATGAACCGGCTGGTGCGCGGACGCGGCTCGGTCGGGATCGTTGTGATCTTGAGTTCCGTCCCGGACGGCCCGGCGGCGCAAAAGCGAACCCAGCCGTTGATCTCGCGGCCAAAATCCCAGACGCATGATTTCTTCTCAACGTTGAATTTCATGCTGACCGGCTGTGTTTCCTCGACGATCCGGTTGAACGGTTCAAGTTGGCAAACGAGTTTACCCGTCGGTCCGGTCACGAGCGCGACCGGCCGCCAATTGCGTCCGGTTTTGCGACGGTCAATATCTTCCTGTACAATCCAACTGCGCGTGATCTCGCCGTCGGACCAGCGCCAGTTCTCGTCGGAAACGATCAACGTCTCCGAGCCATCCGCATGACGGAGATGGAGGTCGAGCAACAGCTTCGGTTTGTCCACGTAAACGCGTTTCTCGAACTTGTGGACCCACGGATCGCGTTCCAACGCATACCAACCGTCGGAAAGAATCACATCAAGCGTCTTGGTCCCCGTCGTCGCGAACCGCGCCGTCACGTCGAACGCGAGATACTGCACGCGCTTGTCATACGTTGTGAACCCCGGTCCAATCACATAGTCGCCGATTTTATTTCCGTCCACCGCCAATTCGGAAAATCCCAGTCCGCAGAAAAACACCGTCGCTTGCGTCACCGGTTTGGTGATCTCAATTTCTCGCCGCAGATAGACAGCGCCATGGTTGGTATTAGTATCCGCGCCGATCCAGTGGCCGCGCCAATCGGCGGGCTGAAGTTTAGCGGCCGCAAATATTCCTGCTGCACAGTTAGCCGGATCCGCGCAAGCAGTCGTTGCTATCGCCGCGAGAATACCGAGGCGAAACCAAGTTTTTATGAACATCACGATCCTATTTTAACTCGGTGATGAAGATGTTGCGGAACCGGTACTGGCCACCGGCGGGGACTTCGGCTTGCAAGCCAATGAAACCTTCTTTCGGGCCTTCGAGACCGTCGAACTTCCACGCGAACTTGCCGTTGACTTCGACTTCGGCGTGCGTGCCGCGAACCGTCAGCTTCATGCGGTTCCACTCGCCATGCGTGGTGAGGTCGGCGCTCTTGGCTTCCTTGACGCCGACGAGGTTGGTCATGTCGCCGTCCTTCAAATTGACTTGATAACGAGCCGGCCAGGCGCGTTTCGGAGGAATGGTGTCGTAGCGGAAATAAACGCCGCTGTCGAACTTCTCGGCCTTGAGCGCCTTGAACTCGCACTCGAAAATAAAGTCGCCGTACTTCTGTTCCGTCTGAACCATGCCATTACCGGCCTTGAGGAAAATTTCACCGTTGTCAACGGTTGCCTCGCAGGTCAACACCGTCCAGCCGGTGAGTGTTTTTCCGTCGAACAGCGAGACGCGTTCGTTGGCTGCGATTGCCGCGGCGCACACAAGCGTCGCGATACAGAACAGTTTTGCTATTTTCATGGTCATCCTTATTTCTTATTTTTATTTTTTCCCGAAACAGCCTGCGGACCGAACGGCTCTACCGGCTCCGGATTCGGCGTCGGCATCTGCGCGTCCACCGACGTGCGCCAGTCAATCAGCATTTTTCGCAGCTCCGCCGCGCGTTTCGGCTGGTCGTGCTGTTCGCCGAGGTCGTTTGCGAGATAGTATTCTTCGACGTGGCTGTCCTCGAAAAATTCCAACAACTTGTCGTCGCCGACGCGCACCGCGCCGCTCGGACGACCGCCCTGGTTGCTATAGTGCGGATAATGCCAGAATAACGCCCGCTCCGCGATGCCGCCTTTTTGTTCGAGCAACGGCGCGATGTTTACACCGTCAACCTTTTGTTCCGGCGGCACCGGCAAACCGGCCAACGCGAGCAGCGTCGGATAAAAATCGCAGTGAATCACCGGCACATCGCACGTCGTCCCCGCTGGCACGCGGCCCGGCAGGCGCACGATCAACGGCACGCGCAGACCGCCCTCGTAGTTCCAGCCTTTGCCGCCGCGCAACGGCAGGTTCGACGTCGGCGAGCCTTCCGCGGTGCTGAGACCGCCGTTGTCGGAGTTAAAAAGCACGAGCGTGTTGTCGGCGAGTTTCAATTCGTCGAGCGCGCGCAACACGCGCGCGACGGCTTCGTCCATTTCCTGCACCATGCCGGCATAAACCGGATGATCTTGTATCGCCCGAGCCTTGTGATCGTTGACTGGTACCTCGCGCGGACCGGTCACTGTTAATTTTGCGGCCTTCGCTTCGTATTTCTCCCGCAACTCCGGTCGCGTCTTTAACGGCACGTGCACTGAATGCAACGGCAGGTAAACGAAAAATGGTTTGTCCTTAGACTCCTCGATGAATTTCACCGCCGCCTCTGATAATTTCCGCGCGAAATGCGGATCGTCGGCTGGACCTTTTCCTGGTCCCATTGCCAGACCGACGACCGTCTCGAAACCGAAGTCCTGTGGCTGCGAACCTTTGTTGCCGAGATGCCACTTGCCGAAATGTCCGGCGCGGTAGCCCTGTCGGTGCAACGCTTCGGCGATGGTAATCTCCGACGCCGGTAATTTCTCCTGATATTCGGGCGGTAATAATTTGCCGCGACGATGGCCGCCGAAAAAATTCGTCGTGTGCAACCGCGCCGGATATTTGCCGGTCATGATGGCGGCGCGGCTCGGCGAACAGACGTTCGCTCCGGCATACGCCTGCGTGAATCGCATTCCCTGCGCCGCCAACCGGTCAATCGCGGGCGTCTCGTAAAACGTGCTTCCGCAACAACCGAGATCGCGCCAGCCGAGGTCGTCGGCGAGGATCAACACGATGTTGAGTTTCTCGGCGCCAAATGCCGCGCCCGTCAACAACAGCCAGACCAAGAGTGTCTTCACGATTCCTCCGTTTTGTTTTGCCGACGGCAGATGCGGTCCGCGACCGCGCCGATCAGAATAGCCGACGCCGGCATCGCCGGCAACGCATACCGGCCTTGTCCTTCAAACACGAAGATCGCCAGCAGCGCGATCAGGAACAGTAAAATCGCGCAGATCAGGACGGGGTCGCGTTGTCGCGCAACGACCACGATGCCCACAAGCGACAGGGAAAAGATGACGATGGCGGACCAGTCGGTAAGATTATTCAACATGGGCACGGCTTGGTTGTCGCCGTTGAACGCCCAGTACAGGGCGCAGGTGCCGCCGGTGAAGTACGTATTCCAAATCCGACGAAAGCCCATCTCAATGAAACGCAACGGGTGTTTCTTGATGTTGTCCACTGCCACCCAAAACACTTTTTTGTCGAGCGCGGGCGTCCAGACGACGCCCTTCCAGTCTTCGTCGCCTTCCTCCAGCAGGTACTCCGCCCTCATCTCGCGGAAAACTTCCCGCTGCTCGCTGGTCAGCTCGATTTTCGAGAGCGGCATCCAAACACCGACGCGGTTGGCCGGGTTGTTGTTGACCAGCAGGACGTAGCCACTGTGTCCCGTCGTCGGGATGAACGCGTGGAAGACTTTGTAGTTCCGCACCACCCACGGAGTGAGCACGAGCGCGAACCCGGCCAGCAACAGCGCGCAGGCTTGTTTGCTGTACCATTTCCAGAGCCAGCCCAGCCCCGCGAGGCAGAACGGTAACAGGATGAACTGCGGACGGGTCAACGCCAGCAGCCCGCAGCACAGCCCCAGCAGGAATCCTCCGCGTTTCACCAGCAACAGAATTAGCACCACGAAAAGCAGCGCCAGCATCTCCTGCGCGAGCACCGACACGAACGAGATCATCGGCGGATAAAACGCGACGACCGCCAAAGCCAGCAGCCGCGCCCACGGCGAGAAGTCCTGCCGTTCAACCACCTTCCAGAAGACCGCCAGCATCAACACCGCCAACACCGCATTGGCCAGTTTCCCGACCAGCACACTCGGCGAGAACACGCAGAAGAGAACGCCGAGAAACAGCGGATACGCCGGCGACTGGAATACGAACGGATGACCATGGCAACTAAGGTTGCCCGTGCGCGCGAATTCCGAGGCGATGTCGAAGTACCGCTTGAAATCCGAGAACGGCATCGAGTTCGCGTACAATGCCCACCACACCCGCAGCGCTGCCGCCGCGATCAAGAGACACAGGCCTATCCCCTGCCAACTCCATGATCGCTTGTTGTTCATCAAATGAGTCCAAGCTCTTAGCCGACTCCGCCGCATGAAGCAAGTTTGGGATTGAAAATCCACACACGGTTACTATACTGACTACGCTATGACTAAACACGAAACGATGACCCCGCGCCAGCGCGTCCTCGCGGCGCTCAACCACGAAATTCCCGACCGCGTCCCGATGGACCTCGGCGGCAACCAGACCGGCATCCACCGCGTCGCCTACGCCAGCCTCCTCAAGCATCTCAGTATTCGCGACAAGATCGCCATCCTCGACCCCGTCCAGCAACTCGCACAACCATGCGAGGCCGTGCTCGAACGATTTCACATCGACACCCGTTACATCCGCGCCGACGCGCCTGCCAGTTGGAAGGGCGGCATCGTCCAGAACCAGCGCGACGGCAAACTCTGGCACGATCTCACCGACGAATTCGGCGTCACCTGGTCCATGTGCGCTGACTCGCCCTTGTACATGGACATCACGCATCACCCGCTCGCCAACGCCACCACTGCCGACATCGCCGCCTATCCGTTCCCCAAAGGCGACGACCCGACCCGCTTTACCGGCCTGCGCGAGCGCGCACTCACAATGAAAAAAGAAACGCCCTACGCTGTCGTCAGCGGCATCTCCGGGGTCGTCTATGAATTCTGCTGGTACATGCGCGGCTTGGAACAATGGTTCTGCGACCTACTCACCGACCAACCGTTCTGCGAGGCGCTCATTGACCAGACGCTGAAGTTCTGGATGGACTGGTTCCGCCTGTTCCTCGACGAAGTCGGCGATGTCGTGGATGTCATCATGATCGGCGATGACCTCGCCGGACAGGACGGGCCGCTGTTCAGCCCGGAACTTTACCGTAATATCGTCAAACCTCGCCACAAAAAGCTGGTCCAGTACATCCGCTCCCGCACCAAGGCAAAAATCTGGTACCACACCTGCGGCAACTGCAACGTTTACATCCCTGAACTCCTCGACAACGGCATCGACATCCTCAACCCCGTCCAGATCAGCGCCGCCCACATGGACCCAACGAAATTGAAAGCGCAGTTTGGCAAACAAGTTGTCTTCTGGGGCGGCGGCTGCGATTCGCAACACATCCTGCCGGTGGCCAAACCCGAGGAAGTTGCCCGTCACGTCCGCCACAACGTCGAGCAATTCAAGCAAGGCGGTGGCTACGTCTTCAACAACGTCCACAACATCCAAGCCGGCGTCCCACCGGAAAACATCGTGGCGATGTACGACGCCGCCTACGAAGCGAGTTTCTACTAAGCCGGAACAAAACCGACTTGTTGGCCTTTCATCATCCCGCTGGAACCAAGGCGAACTTGATTCCGATCGACTCGCAGAACTCCTTGAACTTCTTCATCTCCTCGTCCGACCCGACGAGCGGCTCATTTCCGATCCGGCAATCACTGGGCGCCCAGGTGAGCGAAGACCCATTGGGCCTGCCCTTCAGGTATTCCTTCAATCCTTCCACTGTCTTGAACGCCAGCTCGCTGGGACCACCATTGACGACGAAAACATACTGTTTGGGTACCCCGGCATCGGCGATCCACACCAGCGTCATCGTCAGGTTCTGTGGTTTCGGTTTTGCGTCTTGGGAAAACACCGAGGTCAACGACGCACAGATGATCAGTGCAAGCAGTCTTTTCATTTTCATTATCCTTTCATGGCCAACAGTTTACTTAACTGCATTCCACCTATTGTAATAGGGTTGCATTCCGTTAAGCACCTTATATCTGACGTTCTTGCAAAACTCGCTTTTGCGGGCTTTTTCGGCGATGGATTTGAACGGGATGCAAGGGGAAGCGTCTCAGAGTTATGCATGAACTGACCGCGATCTTCCACCATCTTCAACGCCATCTTTTCCCTACACTCG
>CAIKAP010000132.1 GCA_903825435.1 uncultured Verrucomicrobiota bacterium | reverse complement strand
GTTGAGGATCACCCCACGGGCCGCCCGCTAATGGCGGCGACGACAACGCGCCGACGGGCCGACGCCAAGGGCGGAGCATGGTCGCCCATCGTAAAAGTAAGCCGAAGGGCCTCTGGAGAAACTCTTTTCACACCTTCGGCTCGCCATCTCCACTCCAATCGCCATCCGCTAAAAGAAGTTTTGCAAGAACGTCATGAGATGGAGAATCAAACTGTTGTCCTTGATCGGGGCCTTCGTGTGCGGGGGCTGGTTGGCCGTGCAGGGCTCTACAGGTATTGAGTTTATCGTTGCCGGGAACACAACTGCGGCATTCTACTTTGGCCAGTAGTTCACACCTTCCCCCATCGGTTTGGATGCGTTCAGGAGCACGTCGAACTTACTGCGGAAGCGCTTTCGCCCCTTGTGTGCTTTGCTGCTCATCGGTTGCACCTATTCGTTGACGGCTTGTTTCATCGCCACGATCTTCCCGTCCGCATCGGCAGCCGGGCGCAACTCCCAAAACCGCTTGGCATCGGCAGCGGTCACGAGTGCCTTGTAATGCCGGTGAATCATGTCGGCAGAGTTGCCGAGTTGATACGCCACGCGCACGGCATCGCCGGTCAACGCCAGTGAGTACGACGCGCACGAGTGCCGCAATCCATTATCCGGCCACTTCTCCAACCCGGCAGCCGCCGCTAGTTCCCCCACCCTCTTGTACAGGGTGCGATGGTCGGGTAGCTCGACAACCATGCCCTTGCGCTTGGCGCATGATGGCAACCACGCGGCAAGGGTGTCGTTGATCTCGACAACACGGCGACTACGTTTCTTCGCCACGCCAGCGGCGATGATGATGCTCCGCTCGGCGAGTTTGACCGCGCTCCAATCCAGCCGCAGCAACTCCGCGATCCGCAGTCCGGCAAACAATCCGATAGCGACATACGGCAGCAAGTCGTATTCGGCAGCGCGTTCCAAGAGCCGGGCGGCTTGTTCGACGGTGAAGATTTCCGGCTCGGCATCCTCAGCGGTCGGACGCGGGATGCTGGCAGCGATATTGTATTCTGCCCACTGGTTGCGGATGGCGAAGTTGTAGAGTTGCGAGGCTTTCACAGCGTAGTTGATGCGTGACCGCGCCGATAGGGTCGGGTCATTCAACCACACGGCCAATTCTTCGCGGGTGATGCTGGCAAGCCGCCGGTCGCCGAAGGTCTTGGCAAACTGTTCCAACCGCGATCGCAAGTCTTTTACCGTCCGGTCACGGCGTTTGTTGCTCTCAGCCTCAGCAACCAAACGCTTGACGATCTCGGCGACGGTCGGGGCGGTGCGATACTTCAAGACGTGTTCAACATAGAAGTCCACAGCCTCAGTGATGCTGGCGTTGTGGAGTGCGAGTTGCTTGACGGCGCTAACAGCCTCGACGCGGACGGCGGAGGGCATGGTGAAGGCGGCTCGTTCCTCATTCTCGACTTGTATTCTGATCTCGGCGGCGTGGGTCTCGGCTTCGGCTTTGATCGGGTAGGTTTTGCGGATGCGTTGCCCGTTGACCATACAAGCCACTTGCCAAGCGGTCTTGCCGCTGGTATATGTTAACACATGAATCGGCGGCCACAGCTTGATTTTGGACTTGGTTGTTGTCATGGCAATCAGTTCCTTTTGTTGCCTCAGATTGCCAATTTTTGCCAATTAAGTCAAGCGAAGATTTCGCAGATTCTTTGTAAGTAGTTGTAGTTAAACGGCTGGAGAGGTGGCCGAGTGGTTGAAGGCGGCGGTTTGCTAAAGCATAAAAGGCGCTTTTTGCTCCCCTTTGATTTCATTAGCTACGACGCTAAACCCTTGTATTTATTGGATGAAATCAACTTTCCACGTATGCAACAAGATGCAAGCAGATGTGCCTAATTGAGGGGAAAATTCACGCAAAGTCACGCACGGCGGCGGCGGTTTTTTCGGCCAGACTCGATTCGTGCGTGATTTCCAGTCACGCATAAGATGGCCTTCTTCGACGGTGATCGTGGCACTGGCGGGCTACGGGGAAGCAATACGACGCGGTGTGGCGGCTCTGGTGGACGTGCTGCAACTGGCCGGTGTTGCTGCCAACGCGATGCCGCCGGCGGAGCTGGCTACTTCGTGACTGGCTCCGGTGTGATCCGTTGCATCCGACGTTTGCGCATTGGCGCCTCGCTGATGGGCGCGATACGGTAGCGGTCTAGCGCCGCCTGGATGTCCGCTACGGAAAATAGGATCGTGCGACCTACGCGGCGGAAACCGATGACGCGGGTGGCCTGCCAAGACGCCAGCGTGCGTCGCGAAACGCCAATGACGCGCGCGGCTTCCTCCGGGCGCAAATACAAACGCGGCAGTGGTGCCGCCATGTCCTTGTCGCCAATTGTCGTCAGCCCATTCATGCCATTACACACGCTCTTGCACTTCGCTGACCGTGATGCTCGTGATCCAAACGTAATCGTCATCCGCTTGGGGGCTGTAGCGGGCCGGCAATTCCCTCACCCAATCCACGGCGAGGTCTTGAAACGCCAAGCCCACTACACGCAGATGCTTCCCCGCAATCTCGACTTCGTGTGTGTCGAGGACGACATGCACCGTGTCGCACTCACGACTGGACGCGAACCGCGCGATAACAAAATGATTGTACGGAAAGATGTAGAAACTCCCGTCGGCCAATTCAACCCGCAACGCGCGCGCCTGAACGTCTTTGTTCCAACATGGCGGGTTGTTTCGATTCTCATCTTGGCCCAGTTTCATAGTTGCACCTTTACCGTTGGCGTCTGTTGAACGCTCCGCCGTCGCAACGCCGTCCAGCAGTCCAGCATCCTTTGGCGAAGTCCCACCGCAAACGTCCGGTTGCGACGGCAGCGATTCCGCAGTCGGCGCGGAATCCCCAGCCGTCGTAGGTAGCGCTCACCCGCGAGGTCGATGGCCAACGCGCGATCGCCGGACCGCCGGATGTTCTCGCGGAGCTGGGCTTTGTCGGCTGTAAAGATGGCAATCCCTTTTCGGCCTCGCGAAATGGTCACGTACCACTGCTGCCGATTGGTCGCGGCTTTGATGGCGGAATCGCAAAACAAAACATGATCGACCGTTTTGCCTTGTGACCCGTACGAGGTAATGGCGAAGCCGCGCACAAACTGCCGGTAATCGCGATCGAGAATTCGACCATCGGCCAGCGTAATCCGGCCATCGGCACCGATCTTCTTCACCGTGACGAGTTCCCCGTTGGCCACGCGCCGGCCGGAACGTGTTCTGGCATTGGCCTTCAGTTGCAGCCGGTCACCAGCCGCCAACGCAAGCTGCGCGGGTTGACACGCGGTGAGCCGGTCCACAAACCGGAACGGGACGGTGCGGGTTTCGCCGCTGCCATCCAAAACCAAACCCTTGTCGGTGATGTCCACGAGCCGGCAAGCTTGTCCCTTCTGGAATCCGCCAGCGTCGCGGTTCAGCACCAGCACCGTATCAGCTTGGTAGAACCGCCGATCCCGCTTTTGTGCGTCGGTCAAATCGACCGGTTCCAGCGCGGTCACGGCTTGATCTTCAACCCCGAGGCGTCCGTGAGACTTCAACACGGCGCGGACATGCTCGTTCACGCGGTGAATCTCCGACCAGGTTTGCGAAACCACCACAACGGACTGCTGCTGCTCGACGATGGCGAGATAGTGCTCGGCCAATCGCTGTTCCTGATCGTCTGGTGAGCACATCATGATTGCCCCTTGGCGATCCAGCCGCCGGAACGACGCGTCGAGAAGTCCTTCAGATGCTTCTTTCACCGCCTGCCTGTACTGCTCAATCCGTTCGCGCTCCGCGTGTGTCTTCGCGCGAGACGGGTCCTGCCGCCGAATCTCGGTCAGTTCCACTGCCTTGACAAAAGAGTGCTTCTCAATTGCGCGAAGCGCATCGGACGCTTCGACCGCGCCGTGCTGGTACGTGTCACCGGAGAGGATCACCCTACCCGCATTGGCTGCCACCAAACTCAAGAGACGGTGCATTTGCTGGCCACCGATCTGGCCGGACTCGTCCACCACCACCACGCCGCCGCGTGGCAACTCGCCACGGGCGAGAAAGGCACTGACGGTTTGCGCGCCACGGAAGCCATCCCGGTCCAGGTCCATGACCTGCTGCCGCTGGGGGGCGACGACTGCGACCGTGTGCCCGGCCTGTCGGAGTGCTCCGTACACTTCCCGCAACGTGTAGCTTTTGCCGGTGCCGGCCTTGCCCCGAAACAGTGTGACCAAGTCCCGCGATCCCAGGAGACGTTCGACAGCCTGCCGCTGCTCGGCATCCAATTCCACATTGCGAATTGAATGGCCGGAGCACAACGGGGCAAACCGGCCAACTCCATCCCGTGCCAGGCAGACAATCTCCCATTCCCGTCGCAGCAATTCGCGCGTCGTGACCCGGTCCGGATGTTGTTCATCGCGCAGATAACCGCGCTGGCCGGTTACCGCCTGAATGTCGGCCAAACCTACATTCTGTCCGCGTACATACTCCAGCGCATGCCGCCAGAGTTCGTGTTCCTGAACCACCGAGCGGCGTTCAAACAGATGCTCCTCAGCCCACGAGACTGCCTGCACTGCCAACGTCTCGTTCGATGCCGCAGTTGCCGGCGGCTCAGTGGCCAGCCGTCCGAGCGACGCTTTTTCTTCCACCGTCAGTTGCCCGTCCCAACCGGCTTGCAGTTCGGATAAACCGATGTCCCGAATCTTCCGTGCCCGTTCCTTGTGCGCGATATAATCTCGAATGGCCGCGATGTTTCCGGTGGCTATATCCGGCTCCCGCTCCAGCAGTTCGCGGGTTTTCTGGTCGATCTCCTGATGTCGCTTGGAGAACTTCTCGATCAACGCCGGCGAGATGCCCTTAATTTCAAAATCGCCCCGCCGCTTGTTCTCTATGGTGTAACCGAATTGCCGAAGCTCCCGGGCCAACTCATGGTAATAAACGTTCTCGATGAACTTTTGCGCCAGGAGCATGTCATGGTTCTGGAGTGCCTTCCATTGGCCCTCGACCGGATCGAACGTGGCGTTAAACACGATGCAGTGCGTATGCAACTGCGGATCGAGAGCGCGCGAGGTTGAGTGACGAAATACAGCGGCCACGATGTTGCCCGTGGTGCGGTCCGTGCACTGGCCGTTCTTCCGGACGCGGGTGGAAGCGAAGACTTGCAACTGATTCAGTGCCGCCGTGACAGCGCGTTCGTGCGCCTCGACAATGCGCAGATCATTGCCCACCAGGGCCGCGATGGACACCGACTTGGCCGGCGAAAACGTGAAATCGTAGAATACACGCCGATTGGTGTTTTGGTGTGGCTCACCATCCGGGCCAATCTCCAGCCGCGTGGTTTTTTGGCGCAGCGTCAACCGTTCGCCAGTTTGCGGATGCTGATTCTCACAGAGTCGAAGGAACTCGTCGCGGCCCGTGACGCCTGACAGCCCCAACTGCTCGGCACTCTGCCCGCACCACTGCCCCAAGACCTGTTGGCCTTCGCTGTAGTAATCGCCGACGCACAAGTGTTCCTCGAAATACTCTTGAGCGTGGTCGAGTCTGTATTGAGCTTTGGTCGCAAGCATGGGCGTCAGGTTATTGTCAGGATGGAAGATCGCGGTAGCGAGTAGCAGGCAAGTTGGCACCTGTTATGCAGAATTGTGCCCTCCGTTGGATTTGGCTGCGTTCTTGTCGCGCCAGTAGTCGTGAATTGCGTCACAGATTTGCCCCATGCGCTTGCTGTCGCCGGCCAGTTCGAGGATTTCCGTTGGCGCGAAATACTTCATCGCGTTGGGCGGCGGATGCCCCAACGGCTTGAGCAAGCCTTTCCGGACCAGCAACGAGATGTCGTGCTCACCACAGTTCAGGAGCGCTGCGGTCTGCGGCGCGTTCAGCCGGGCCGGCAGGCGGCGGACATTCAACAATTCCCGGACATGCACCGGCACCAGTTCAATCCGGGCACAGTCGCGACGGACACCTGGGAAGGTGGTGACTCGTTCGTTGATGGCTGTATTCATGCGTTATTCCTTTTTCTCTGAATCGCGGGCGCGAGATTAGCACGTGTGCCAGGAAGATTTTGGAACCCACGATGGTGGGGTTTTGCAGTGGGTATCCCCCGTTCTTTCCCTTTAGCTTTGATTGCGCAAAATTCTTCATTTTGTTCTGGACAGGTTTTCGGGAGCACACGGAGGCAGCCGAATTGTCCACATGGTTGGGCTATGATTCTGTCGAGCACCAGGACTGTGGCTGGAACCGAGCGGCCAACCGTTGTTCGTTCTGGCTTGGCAATGTTCACGGCGGTCAGTGTGCCGTAACCCAAGAACGAAACGGTGTAGCAGCTACACGAAAAGAAACTGGCCAACCCTTATGCTTAACGGAATCTCGATACGAGATGGACGGGACAAACGATCCTCAGCCGCGCTTTGACTGGTCCGTTTCCTTCGTGCCTCGGAACCAGCCCAGACAAAGCGACGGCGTCAGTCAATCGCACACTCAACGCCGCGCCCCGCATCGCCGCTGCTCTCCCGTCGCCTCACGTGAACGACGACGTGTGGCGACTCCGTTCCGCTTCCCGATTCGGGTCGGCGCGCTCAGTGTGCTTCCCAACCTTGACCACAACCGACGCAATCTTGGTGGGGTCGCACGATCTCCCGGCATGATTGCAGGACCTCGCAAGCACGAGGTAAACGCCGCGTGTCCTCATCCTGTCCACACACACGGCCACTTGATGTGCATCACACCAGGCACCGGCAACGCATTCCGTGCTGCATTCGCGTACATCCGCAATTCAACACATCACGGTCGGAAAACCCGCAGGCAGGCCCATCCTATGCAGATGGGTTTCAGATTGGACGCTTTACCCCTAATCAGGAATTAGGTTTTATGGTCGCAGGGCGACCGACCGGCTACCGACTAGTTGAAACCCGTTGAAGGGTGTTGATTCATTCAACGCCGCTGAACACGATTCAACATGGTATTTCAACGCTTTTATCGAGTAGCGGATTCTGTCGTACGGTAAGCCCTGGCGAATGCAGAGAAGAAGCGTCAGCCTGAATTGCGGTCATCAACGGGCGAAAGAGACTTTTCTCATCGTCGCTATGCCGACGGTATTGCAACGGCTCTGTGCCGTTTGCGTTCGGCCATGTAGTAGATTACGGGCACGGCCATGCGCGAAAGCAAGAGCGAGGCAATTTCGCCAGCCATCAACGAAATCGCCAGTCCTTGGAAGATCGGATCAAAGAGAATCACGCTGGCCCCGACAACGACTGCCGCCGCCGTGAGCATCATCGGCCGGAAACGGACGGCACCGGCGTCGATCACGGCTTCAGCGAGCGGCATGCCTTGGCCCAAGCGCAGTTCGATGAAATCGACGAGGATGATCGAATTGCGCACCACGATGCCGGCGCCGGCTATAAAGCCGATCATGCTCGTTGCCGTGAAGAACGCGCCCAGCGCCCAGTGCGCCGGCAGAATGCCGACCAGTGAGAACGGGATCGCCGCCATGATGATGAACGGCGTCTTGAACGAGCGGAACCAGCCGACGACCAACACGTAGATCAACACCAGCACCACCGCGAACGCCGTGCCGAGATCGCGGAATACCTCGAATGTGATGTACCATTCACCGTCCCATTTCATCGACGGTTTCTCGGTCGTGAAAGGTTGATGCGTTGTGAGGATTTCCATCCCAAGCGGCTTAAGGTTCTCGTTCAGCTTCAGAATCGCGTACACTGGACTTTCCTCGGCGCCCGCCACGTCAGCGGTGACATAGACCACCGGCATGAGGTTCTTGTGGTAGATACTTTTGTCGACCAGCACCGGCTGCGCTTTCACCAACTCGCCCAGAGGGACCATCGCGCCATTGGCCGTGCTCACGCGTAGCGCCAACAGATCGCTGACGTTGGAGCGTTGCATCACGGGCAGGCGCACCATGATGTCCACATCCTCTTTCTCTTTCGGCTGGTGAATCAACCCGACCGTCAAGCCTTCTTCCGCGATCTTCAACGCCTGCGCAATGTGGTCGGCGGTGATACCGTGCAACGCCGCCTTCTCGTGATCGATGGCAAACACGTATTTTGTCTGATCCGCTTCCATGTACCAGTCCACATCAACAACACCGGCGGTCTTCGTGAGAATCTCGCGCACCTTCCGGGCCGTCTCGATTTGCTGTTGGTAATTCGGGCCGTAAATCTCCGCCACAAGTGTCTGTAACACCGGCGGACCGGGCGGCACCTCTGCCACCTTCACCCGGGCGCCGTACTTGGTTGCGATTGCCGCAACTTTCGGGCGGATGCGTTTTGCGATGTCGTGGCTCTGCGCCTTGCGGTCGCCTTTCGGCAGCAGGTTCACCTGGATGTCGGCCACATTCGGCCCGCGGCGTAGGTAATAGTGGCGGACCAGTCCGTTGAAATTGAACGGCGACGCCGTGCCGGCATAAACCTGGTAATCGGTCACCTCCGGCTCGCTGCGCACCGCTGCCGCCAGTTCGCGCGCGACACGAGCGGTCTGTTCCAACGTCGTGCCTTCGTCCATGTCCACGATGATCTGGAATTCGCTCTTGTTGTCGAACGGCAGCATTTTCACCTTCACCGCCTTGAGCGGAAATAACGCCACCGAGCCGAGCAACAGCAGCGTCATCGTCACAAGGAACACACCTTGCCACACCGGATGGTGAATCAACGGCCCCATCACGTGCCGGTACAGCCGCGTCGTCCAATCTTCCTTTTCCTCCTCGTGGTGGCCGCCAGCACCGGCCTGCAATTTGTGCCGCAGAATCCGGAACGATGCCCACGGGGTCACGATAAAGGCTACGAGCATCGAGAAGATCATCGCCGCCGTGGAACCGATCGGGATTGGGCGCATGTACGGCCCCATCAGCCCGCTGACAAACGCCATCGGCAGGACCGCCGCGATCACCGCGAACGTGGCCAGCACCATCGGGTTGCCGACCTCAGCCACCGCCTCGGTGGCGACCTCGACAAACGGGCGGTTGCGACTGGCCGGCAGGCGAACGTGACGCACGATGTTCTCCACCACCACGATGGCGTCGTCCACCAGGATGCCGATGGAGAAGATCAGCGCGAACAACGTGATGCGGTTCAACGTGTAACCGAGAAAATAGAACGTGGCCAGCGTCAACGCCAGCGTGACCGGGATCGCCACACCGACTGCGCCGGATTCGCGCCAGCCGAGCACCAGCCCGATCAGGATCGTTACGCCAACAATCGCGAGGGCCATATGCAACAGCAGTTCGTTGGATTTCTCTTCCGCCGTCAGCCCGTAGTTGCGCGTGATGGTGATTTGGAGATCGTTCGGAATCTCCACGCCCTTCAACGCGTTGACCTTTGCCAGCACGCGCTCGGCGACCTTGATCGCGTTGGTTCCCTTGCGCTTGGCGATGGCGATGGTGACGGCCGGTTGCTCGCCGTCCGCGCGCGAGCCGAACAGCGCGTACTGGCTGACTTCCTCCGGCCCATCCGTAATTGTTGCCACGTCGCGCAGATACACGGGCTTGCCGCCGGAAACTCCGACGACCACCGCCGCCACTTCATCGGCGTCCTTCAAGAAGCCACCCGTTTCGACAAGGAACTCGCGGTTATCCGCGGCGAATTCGCCGGCGTTCGACTGGCGGTTGGCGGGCGCCAGCATACTGACCACGCGCACGGGATCGACCTGGTACGCCGCGAGCTTGGCCGCATCGATTTGAACGCGCACCTGCCGGCGCAGGCCGCCGATCAGCGTGATGGCGGAGACATCCGGGACCTCCTTGATTGCATCGTCCAATTGCGCGGCAACGCGGCGGAGCATGAAATGATCGTACCGTGCGCTGTGCAGTGTCAGCGCAAGGATCGGCACGTCGTCAATCGTCCGGAGCTTGACCAACGGCGTCGAACAGCCGGGCGGAATCAGGTCGAAGTTGGCGGACAACTTCTGGTTGACCTTCACAATCGCGTCCTCGTCGTTGTGTCCGACAAGGAACCGGATGATCGCCAACGACTGGCCGGGGCTGGAGGTCGAGTAGATGTACTCAACGCCGGGGATTTCCCAGAGCAATTTTTCCATCGGCTTGCTGACTCGCTGCTCGATTTCCTTTGCCGACGCGCCCGGCATCTGCACGAAGATGTCGATCATCGGCACCTTGATCTGCGGTTCCTCCTCGCGCGGCAACAGCGCCACCGCGCCCGCGCCGAGCAGCACGGCCGCGACCACGATCAACGGCGTCAATTTCGAGTCAATGAAGAACTGGACCAACCGACCCGCCAAACCAAGCCGCTGGGACTGGGGGGGCTCGCTCATTGGACCTCAACCCGTTGGCCGTCGGTGAGTTCGCCTGCGGCGCTGGTGACCAAACGTTCACCGGCCTCGACACCGGACAGCAGTTCCGTTTTGTCGCCAACCGTCTTGCCCAGTTTGACCAGCCGCATCTGGGCGCGGCCGTCGTGAGCGACAAATACGAAGGTTAGTTGCCCGCGTTCGTGGACTGCTGTTTTCGGCACAAACAAACCGGTGCGCTCGCCCACGACAATCTGCGCGCGGCCAAACATCCCGGACTTCAGCGGTTTGCGCCGGTGCAGATCGACTTTGACCAGAAAACTCCGGCTCGACGGATCACCGGCAGGCGCGACTTCGCCCACCGTCGCGTCACATTCGCCGCCGACCGCGTCCACGATTACGTGAACGGGTGTACCGACCGCCACCGCACTGCCGAAGCGGTCGGGTATGTTGGCTTCGAGCCGGTAATCGGTTGGTTGCTCGACGCTGAACAGCGGTTTGCCGGGCGCGGCCATGTCACCGGCATCGCAAAACTTCTCAGCCACGATGCCGTCAAACGGCGCGGTGATCGTCGCATAACTCAGCGCCGTCTTGGCAACGCGGTAATGTTCCTCCGCCGTCTGAAAGTCCGCCACAGGCGCGGCGCCGTGTTCGAGTAGTTTCTTGTATCGGTCGTAATCGGCCTGAGCGCGCTCGAAGGCGGCGCGCATGTCGCGGTCGTCGAGTTTCGCGAGTATATCCCCGGCCTTGATGGCGTCGCCGGGCTTGACGGGAACCTCCAAAATCGTCGCCATTACCTTGGCCGAAACCGTTGCGCCAACTTTCGGGCGCACGGTGCCGATGACTTCATAGATCTCGGGCACCTTCTGCGGTTGCACGGCCACCGCCTGTGCTTTGATCGGCGGGGCGTCCGCTGGCGGCACGGATTCCTTCGAGCCGCAACCAACGGCCAGTAACACAACGAGAAACAAGGTTCTGTTCATCCGTTATTCCTTCCAGTTTTTCCCCAGCGCTTTATCCAGCGCGGCACGGGCGATTAACACATCGACTTCCGCCGCCGCGCGCCGTTGCCGGGCGGCGGTCAAGGCGGTTTCGGCATCGAACAATTGCGTCAGCAACGCCAGTCCTTGACCGTAGCGTTCCTTGGTGATCTGCACGCTTTCTTCCGCCTGCGTGATGACTTGCGCAGTGGTTTCGAGCCGCGACTGTGCCTCGGTGAGGTTCAACTGAGCCTGTTTGGCCTCCAGTTGCAATCCCAATTCAAGCTTGCGCAATTGCTCGCGAGCCACATCGAGGTTGGCGCGGGCTTCGGCGACTTTGTTCTTAGTGAGGAACCCGTCGAACACATCCACCTCGACACTCACACCGGCCAACCAACTGTCGGCGTACCGGCGTACGTCACCGCTGTCGAGGTCGTAACTGGCAAACGCGTTCACGCGCGGCCGGCGCCCACCCTGCGCGGCGCGCATCTGGCGCTCCGTG
>CAIKAP010000131.1 GCA_903825435.1 uncultured Verrucomicrobiota bacterium | reverse complement strand
TCAGTGGCGCCGGCTTGAAAAGTCGCCAAGCCGGAAGAATATCAGAGGCGTCGGTAAAAAAAACGAAATCGCAACCGCGCTGAACCGGTCGGAATTGTCAGAAGCGAAAAAAACATCACGCTAAGTCCAACAGACTGCTAGACAGACGGAAACCCGCCGAGACTAGCTGTGGAATCGCCCGACTCACAGAAGTGCATGGCACACAACCGAAATGAGGTTGCAATGTCACGCATGATGTCGGAAAATATGTGAGTATGCTCGCTCCGTGGAACATCCTTGCCGCCATGACGCAACGGGCCGGAGAACTAAATGAGCCGGACTTGATGGCACAATGGCCCGGGTTTGGCATCAGCCTCTTTGTGCTAGGCCTGATTGCCGATGTGTTCCTTTTGCTCCGATGGAAACAACGCCGCCAGGTCGGACCAAAACCGTGGGGACTTTCGGCGCTCTTTGCAGCTCTAGGCGTGAGCGTTGCCATCTTCCTGTCCGTCACCATCATTGGGAGCCTGTTGCGACTCAACGCCGCATCGCTGCTTGTCCTGCTTGCGGGAACTGAACTGACGCTACTGATCATCCTGCTGTTCTGCCTGCGCTTGGAACGGATTGACTGGCGCGCTGCGTTCGGCTTGCGCGAATACCCCGCACTCCACGCACTTGCCATGGGCACGGTCTTCTTCGCCGCCATCCAACCACCACTGGTGACGTTGGCATGGATTCGCGACACCATCTATCACGCGCTCGGCTGGAAGATCAGTACACAAGACATCGTCCAGATGTTCCTCTACACACGTTCGCCATGGTTGAGTACTTTCCTAGTCGGCTTCGCTGTCTTCGTCGCGCCGTTGTGCGAGGAAGCGTTTTTCCGCGGCCTCGCCTATCCTGCAATCAAGCAACGCTGGGGCACCGTCGTCGCGCTCTGCGCGGTATCGGGGTTGTTTGCGCTCATCCACCTGCACGTACCATCACTACCGTTGCTATTCGCGCTGGCGGCGGGACTCGCGCTCGCCTACGAATACACCGGCTCGTTACTGACTCCGATCATGATGCATGCGCTCTTCAATCTCCTCAACGTCGCCGTTATCCTCCTCTATCGCGCACATCCATGAGAACCATCCGGGACATCGGAGAGTTCGGCCTCATCCAACAACTCCAAAAACAAATACCACTGGCGGGGGACGACTGTGCCGTTTTGCCGGGCGGCGGATTATTGACGTGCGACCCGGTCATCGAGAACATTCATTTCCTGCCGGACACACCGGCGCGTCAAGTCGGCTGGAAGGCCATGGCCCGCAACCTCAGCGACATCGCCGCGATGGGTGGCCAACCCCAGTACGCGGTCGTCAGCCTCGGCCTGCGCCCCGGCACACCCGTGCGTTGGGTGCGCGACCTCTACGCCGGGCTGCACGCCGCCGCGCGCCGGTTCGGCTGCGAAATCGCCGGCGGCGACACCGCGCACGTCCGGCACGAACAATTTGTCGTTGTCACCCTCCTTGGTCATGCCGACCGGCCCGTGCTCCGGTCCGGCGCGAAACCCGGTGACGTTGTTTTCGTGACTGGCGAACTCGGCGGATCGTTCCGCTCCGGCAAGCATCTCCGGTTCACCCCGCGCATCCGCGAAGCCCGGTGGCTCGTCGAACACGTCCGCGTTCACGCGATGATTGACGTGAGCGACGGCCTAGCCAGCGATTTGCGCCGGCTCGTCGAAGCCAGCCACGTCGGGTTCAACATCGCCTCCGCCAAGATACCGGGCAAACTACCAGGTGCATTGACCGACGGCGAAGATTTCGAGTTGCTTTTCACTGTCGCGCCGCGCGAAGCCGACAAGGTACAGCGAAAGTTTTACGAGATTGGCCGCGTCATTAAGAAGCCTGTCGTGCTGCTCGACGGCGCGCCGCTCTCCGCCAAAGGTTATGATCATTTCGCATAGCCCAACTGAGACCTTCGATTACGGTTGCCAGCTTGCCGGCGAACTCCGGCCTGGCGCAGTCCTCGCGCTTACCGGCGAACTCGGCGCGGGCAAGACCTGTCTGGTGAAAGGCATCGCGCACGGCCTCGGCATCGCGCAGGAAGTCACCAGCCCGACGTTCACGTTGATCCACGAGTATCGCAGCGGACGCCTGCCGTTGTATCACGTGGACCTGTACCGGCTCGACACCGATGCCGACGCCGTCGGCATCGGCATTGAGGAATACCTGCCCAGCGACGGTGTAACGGTGATCGAGTGGGCGGAGAAGATCGAGTCGCTTCTGCCGCCGGGAACAATGCGACTGCGGTTGGCGCTCGTCAACGACACGTCGCGGCGGATCGAGGTCGCATGATCACGCTCGCGCTCGACACCTCGACGCCGCGCGGTTCGGTCGCGTTGCTGCGCGACAACGAAATACTCGCCGAGCAGACGTTTGCGCGCCAGAAATCTGTCGACGGCCTTTTCGACGCGATTGCGGCTGTATGTTCCGGTTTTGTTCCAGACCTGATTGCAGTCGGCCTCGGGCCGGGTTCGTTCACCGGAATCCGCGCGGGAATCGCGGCGGCGCGCGGCTTGGCCTTGCCGGCGCGAACACCCATCAAGGGTATGAGCAGTTTCGACGCGCTGGCATTGACGGCGCTTCCGCAGATGCCGTCGGACGCGAAAGTGTTGTGCGTGTTGGCGGACGCGCGTCGTGGCGAGGTGTACAGCGCACTGTACAGACGGGACGGCCAGCCGTTGCGGGAATGCCGGATCAGCACGCGAGAACAGGTAGCGCAGGAGCCGGTATGGGTTCTCGGCACGGAAGTGACGCCGAGCGCGGCGGTGTTGGGACGATTGGCGCGGGCGAGATTTCTTGCCAATGGCGGACGCGGCGATGGACGACTGGAGCCGATTTATCTGCGAACGACCGAGTACCGGCGTTGCGCAGACTCGACAGGCACCGCGGGCGTAGGTATCTTGCCACTGTGAAAACTGTCCTATGGATTCTGATGTGTACGCTAGCCGCCGACTGCGGCGCGGCGTCGACAAACTGGCCCGCACCGGCGCGCGTTCCGTTGCCGAACACGGTTCCCGTTCCGCCGTTGCCGGGTATCAACATTCCCGAAGGCCCGTTCGTGCCGACGCCGGCCAGTCCGTACCTGCTGCCGTTGACCAACGCGCCGACACGGCCAAAAGCGATGTTACCGCCTGCAATGTTGCCATCGGGGGCGGACATGATGCGCCAAGGGATCCGATTCCAACCACCACCACCGACCGCAGCTTCCATCGCTGCCACGCAAACAGTCCGATATGTCGAGCCGATCGGGACGCCGACGGCGTGGGGCGAGTTTCAGATAGCGAAACCAATCCTGTTCAACACGACGGAGGCCGACGCCATCCTGAGAATGTTGCAGGTGTTTCCGCCGAACAACGCATGGAACACCGACATTTCGATGTGGCCGTTGCATCAGAACTCGCATACCATTATCGAGTCCATCGGGACTGACGCGCCGCTGCTTTGCAACGAGGACATGGGTTTCGTCTGCGTCCCGCCAGACCAACAACGCGTCACGGTAAAAGTCGTCGACTACCCCGATGAATCCGACCACGGCCCATTTCCAGTGCCGGATAATGTGCCAATTGAAGGTTGGCCGATGCATCCGAGAAGCGCGTCACTCGACGAGGTGCAACGCGACACCAGCAACCGAGGCGGCGACCGCCACGGCATCGTCGTGGACCCAGTCAACCGGATGCTCTACGAGTTCTACCAACTCAAACGCACCGACAACGGCTGGCAGGCGGCGCAAGCATCCATCTTTGACTTGAAGAGCAACAAACTCCGTCCTGACGGCTGGACGAGCAGCGACGCTGCCGGGTTGCCGATCTTTCCTGCGGTCGTCCGTTACGATGAAATCTCGCGCGGCGTAGTCAGCCACGCGATGCGTGTCACCGTGCGTCGTACACGCCGCTCCTATGTGGCACCCGCGACACACTTTGCGAGCCGGTTGACCGACCCAAATCTGCCGCGCATGGGCGAACGGATACGGTTGCGCCATGACTTCGTCACAAACGATTTCACGCCTGCGGCACAGGCGATTCTCAACGGCCTGAAAAAATACGGCATGCTCGTCGCCGACAATGGAAACGACTGGGCCATCTCCATCGCGCCCGATGAACGCATCCGCTCCCTGCACGATGAACTACGGAAGGTGCGCGGCTCTGATTTTGAAGTCGTCGTCGCGCCGTGAGCCGTCATCTGCTAGAGTTTCTCCGCCATGCTTCCGCAGTCTTATTATCGTTGCTGGGTTGAGGTTGACCTCGACGCCCTGCGCCACAACGTCACCGCCATCCGGCGACGGATCGGGCCGCACGCAAAACTGATGGCGGTCGTGAAGGCTGACGCTTATGGCCACGGCCTCGCGCAAGTCGCAGGCGCGCTGATGCAGTGCGGGGTGGACGCGTTTGCTGTGGCCAACCTTGGCGAGGCGCTGGAGTTGCGACGCATCGGCGGCCGCGGTTGGCCGATCCTGCTGTTCGGTTCGGCACTGCCGTTCGAGGCAGCCACGATGGTCGAAGCGGACATCACGCCGACGCTCTCAACACTAGCTGAGGCGAAACTGTTCGCCGCCGAGGCGGCGCGCCAACGCAAACGGTTGCGTGTTCAAATCGAAGTGGACACCGGGATGGGACGCGTCGGCTTCTGGCATGAGGACGCTCCAGAACAAATCCGGAACATCGCAGCGCTCGCGCCGCTGGAGATCGAGGCGCTCTACACGCATTTTCCGTCCGCCGACGAGAACATGGAGATCACACGGCAGGAGTTGCAGAGCTTTCTGCGCGTAGCGGCGGTGCTGCGGGAGAGCGGCGTCGCGGTACCGTGCCTGCACGCGGCGAACAGCGCGGCGTTGTCGAACCTGACGGAGACGGTGCTGGACATGGCACGGCCCGGCCTGTTGTTGTACGGCATCGCTCCCGCAACGAGCGAGTTTCGTCCCGCGCTGTCGTTCAAGGCGCGCGTGGCGTTTGTGAAATCGGTCGTGGCGGGCCGCACAATCAGTTACGGACAGACGTTTGTGGCAAACAAGCCGATGCGCATCGCCACAGTCGCGGCAGGCTATGCGGACGGGTTCAGCCGTTACCTTTCCAATAAAGCCGAGGTACTAGTTGGTGGCATGCGCTGCCGCGTCGTCGGACGCGTGACGATGGACCAGATCATGGTGGACGTGAGCGCGGCACCACAGGTCAATTGCGGTGACGAGGCGGTGTTTATCGGACGACAAGCAAATGCCGAGATCACAGTGGCGGAAGTCGCAGGGTGGGAAGAGACAATTCCGTGGGAGGTGCTCTGCGGCATCACGAAGACGGCACGCGTACCGCGCGTTTATCACGGTGCTTTCGCCGCATGAGCGCGGCGTGTTTAGCGGATTCCCAGAGCGCGTCAAGTTCTTCCAATGAACATTGGTCCATCTGTTTGCCTTGTGCGTGGACGACACGCTCCACCGCCTGAAAACGCATGGCAAACTTGCAGATGCTGCGGTTGAGAAGGTCCTCGGCCTGCAGGCCTTCAAATCGTGCGAGGTTGACGGCTGCAAACAACAGGTCACCGAGTTCCTCCGCGAACTGCCGGCGGCTACCGGAGGCCATCGCACTCTTCAACTCGCGCAGTTCCTCCTCGACCTTGGCGACGACATCGTTGACGTGCCGCCAGTCGAAGCCAACGCGCGCCACTTTGCGTTGCACCTTGTCGGCCTTCAACAACGCGGGGAGACTGCGGGGCAGCTCGTCGAGGACACTATGAGTACTTTTCTCGGCCTTCTTGATTATTTCCCACTGGCGGAGAACCGCTTTGTGCCCCCGCAGTTTCTTGTCGCCGAACACATGCGGATGCCTTCGGACCAGTTTGTCAGCAATGGACTTGGCGACGGCATCGAAGTCAAATCTGTTTTTCTCCGACGCGATTTGTGCATGGAAAACGATTTGGAGCAGCAGGTCACCAAGTTCGTCGCAAAAGTCACAAATTTTGCCGGACTCTAGCGCGTCGAGCACCTCGTAGCACTCTTCAATAAGGTCGTGTCGGAGAGAATGATGAGTCTGCTTGCGGTCCCACGGGCAACCGCCCGGAGCGCGTAGTCGTTCAACGATGCGCAGCAGGCGCGCCAAATTTCTTGTTTGAGTTTTCATTGTTGCTCCAGTAGCTTATGAAGCCAAAGTTCGGATAATAAAACAATGATGAAGTGGATTGCATTAACGGTGACGTTGTTTGTACTAATGGTGCGCATGGATGCCGCTGAGGTCATTCCCGCATTGTCCATTGGCAGAAAAACCTACCACGATGTGCGTTGGGGATCAGTCAATCAGGGCAAGGTGGTGATGTTCCACAGCCGCGGCATCGCAATCATCCCCTTAAGCGAACTCCCCGAGGAGTATCAGGCCATTTTTGGCTACCAACCACCACCCACGCCGACAGTCGTAACACCTCAAGCGACAACCCAAACACCTATACCGTCGACACATGAGCCTTCCAAGATCACGATCCTCCCGCCGTTACCGGAACCGCCGCCACACGACCCAGACTGGGAAGCCTACAACCGAGACCGCAAGACTAAACTGGTGTTACGCAATCGTCTGGTAAATCGCTCAGAACTGTCAATTTTGGTAGGGTTTGTCGGGAATCCGGTGCGCATCTTCAATGGCTCCACCAAGATTCGTGGTTTTACCTTGGAGTTGGCGGAGAGGAAAGACGCCGCGACGCAGCAAGCCAATGAGTTGTTTTTGCGCCCAAACCTGTGGCAGCGTACGGGTAAAACTGTTCTGCTGCGGAACTACAAGTCACAAGATGAGGAAGGTATTCTTGTACGTGTGTATGTGGTTCCAGCCGAAGACGTGGATGAACACAAAAGCTACGAAGTGGCAACTGATCCTACTTTCGAGCAGTGGAAAAAACTCCGTTATGCCACCGTCCGTGCCCCGTAGACAGGGGCAGATATCTCACCTTCTACATTCCCCGCGAACGGGTTCCACTCGGAAACGCTAGTTCCTTCTCTTCGTCTTCCGAAAGAGCCGTCGCCCGCAACGGAGCCGCTTGTTCCTGCCGCCGTAACTCCCAGAGTTTCTCCAACTCGCTTTCCAATCCGCCTATACGATGAACACCAACCGCCGGCAGGTTATCACCGGCATTGGCCAGACGACTGCGAAGCGTCTGCAACTCGTCAGTCACTTGGGCGATCTTCTCCAACAATGACGATTCCTTGGGTACCCGTACCGTCCGCACTCGTCTTTTCGACAAAGACGAACGGCAGCGGTTCTTCATTTTCTTTATGTTCTTGCGGCGTTCTTTCATGGTTGCCGTTAAAGAGACATTATTAGCGACAAAATGTTCAAAAATCAAGCCAAATTCAGCAGAATTATGACGTTCTTGCAAAACTCGCTTTTGCGGGCTTTTTCGGCGATGGATTTGAACGGGATGCAAGGGGAAGCGTCTCAGAGTTATGCATGAACTGACCGCGATCTTCCACCATCTTCAACGCCATCTTTTCCCTACACTC
>CAIKAP010000130.1 GCA_903825435.1 uncultured Verrucomicrobiota bacterium | reverse complement strand
TCGTCGTGCCGTAGTACTGCCACT
Source organism: uncultured Verrucomicrobiota bacterium (assembly GCA_903825435.1). GTDB lineage: Bacteria > Verrucomicrobiota > Verrucomicrobiia > Palsa-1439 > Palsa-1439 > CAIKAP01. Next base: position 28,280 of record CAIKAP010000130.1, on the reverse strand, counting down.
TGAACCAGTCGGGCACGCCATCGCCGGCGGTTGACTGACTGGCTGAATAAAACATCGCCACCGCATTCGTCATGGTCGCATCCACCACGATTGACAGTCCTCCCACCGACCGGCCCAACGCATCGGCCACGCGCACGCCATTGGTGCGCCACTCGCCAAACCGATAACCGGACCCGAGGCCGGCACTGCTGACATCCGGCAGCACGCGCACCGTATTGGTGGCCACAATGTACAGGTTGTTGACAAACCCGGTCGGACTGCTGATCTCACTGTAGTAAACGGAAGCGGCTGTTATGCACGTGATCAGGGGCGAACTCCGTTGGGAGATGCCGCCATCAACGAAGCTGTCCGGCACGTTGGGATTGTAATCGCGATTGTACTCGTCCAGCAGCGTGAAGCTATCGCCATCCGTGTCGGAGTTACTTCCGTTCGTCAACACGCCGTAAAAAAACACTTCAAACCAATCTGGAATCCCGTTGCCGTCCGTGTCGGTCGTCGCCAGAAGATAGTGCGCCACGGCCGTGACCGGTTCGGTGATGGTGAACGCGACCGGATTGAGACCCTGGCCGAGCGCGTCTGCCTGGCGCGCGTCGTTGATCGTCCAGTAAACGAAGTGGTACGTGTTGGACGTCATCGGCGCCGTGACGGTGGAGACAACTGTTCCGGTTGCGACGAGTGTTGACGTGTTCGCGACGATGCCGGTAGGATCGGAACTTTGATTGAAGTAGACCAGAATCTGCGCCGGCACAACCGGCGCCAGCAGCACACTCAACATCAGGCTCCATACGAGCCACCCTGCTCGTGCTCGCCGGGATCGGTGTGTCTGCGGTGTCATGTCGTGGTCTCGTTATATCAGGCAACCTGCCCTGACGGTTGCTGCGGCATTCACCGCGGAACCAAGACGGTCCACCAGTCGTTGGTCGGGTACCAAGACGGGTTGTTTGTGTTGAACGAGCCGGTGTCGAAGCTGTATTCGTTGACCAGTTGTGGCAACCCGTTGATCTGCACGCGCGGTGTCCACTGCGTGATTTTGCCGGTGGTGCCGAGCTTTGCGCTATTGACCTCTCCCGTCGTCGCTTCGCGGATGATCCAGTTGGAATAGACTGTTGAAACCATGTTGGACGTCATCATCGCAAAAATAAACGTACGTCCGTCCGTGGTGGTCGTCGTCGTCAGCGTGTTCGTGGCGGTCGTCGCCAAAGCATTGCTATAAACACCGTAGGCACTGTTGACGGCATAAACGCTGCCGGTCGTCAGTCTGATATTCGGATTCGCCGTGGCCACCAGCCAGGTCCAGACCCCGAGAAAATCCGTCTGCGTGTAGGGAGACTGGCTGATCGTAAGCGGTGTCGTGTAGGTGGCATTCGATGGGATGGTGATGTAATGCGCGTCCAATAACCCGCGGGCGTCTTTGGCGAGGACATTGATCTTCACATTCCCATAGCTCGTCAGCCAATCTGCGCCGGCATTCCATGTGAGATGATACTTCACCCCAGTGGCCACGTTGGTTGGCAACATCACATCCGTCCCGTTGGTAAACGTCAGCATCGGTATTATCGCGAGCAGATCCTGGCGGCCGTTCAAGCAAGCCACGACCCCCGCTTGAACCGTCGCGTCATCCGCATCAATAACCGAGAAGTCAATATCCACCCAAGTCGTGCTCGGTCGTTGCGCTACATTCAGCACCACCGGCAATGGCACCGCATTGGGAGGTATCGTTCCGGGGGTGCGATAGATGCGGCGAAAGACCCGAATTTGAGTCTGGGAAAGAACATACAGCAGATTCCCACGAGGACTAAACGCTGCCCCTACCAACCAATCTGGAGCGCCAACGCTTAGAAAAAACTCGTTGCCAAGTTGAGCAGGAAAGAGGCGCGGCGCCCACAAGGCACTGTTCCCTCCCCAAACATAGATAAGGCCGTCGGGTGCCATTGCGATCGTTTTCGTATACCAAGACGTCCCCGAGTAGGCTGTCAGATAATTGCCATTTGCAGCAAACTGTTGCACGCGGGCGTTTGTATAATCTGTCGCATAGACAGAACCATCTGGCCCCACTGCGATATCGTAGATCCCATTGAACTGTCCGCTGCCCGATCCCGATTGCCCCCATTGGCGGACAAAGTTGCCTTGAGCGTTGAAAACCTGGATGCGGTAGTTCCCTGTATCGGCAAGATAAACCAAGCCATTGGAACCCACGGCGATTCCGTTGGGAGAACTAAGCGTATTCGTCCCCCATTGGCGAATCAGATTATAGTTCGAATCGTAAATTCTTACTTGGTTGCTGGTCGTGGCCGAACACACATAGACAACATTGCTGACTGGATCGAAACACACATCCCGTGCTGAAGGCACCGTCCAGTTGGTCAAGGAAGCGCCAGTGGAATCATACACATAGATGGCGCTGCCATTCGCCACATAACATCGATTAGAGAAATCGACGGTAATACCAAAGCCCGCTGGCGTGTTTGTCAGCGTAAACGTATTCGTCCATATCTTGTCCGGCCAGGGACAGAAATTATCCTGCAATTGTCGTTGCGCCCGCGCCGTTGGCAACAACACCAGACAACCGAGACACATCATGCCAGTTGCACATAATTTGGGAATCATAGCCATTCTCCTGACTGCTTTTGAACTGCCTGTAGATTGTTAGTGCATCGTGACACCCAACTTTATTTGTACTCCACGATTTTGATGATAAATACAATACCAGACAAATCCACATTGAAAAGTGGAACTTTCTTGCAGTTGGCGCTATTTATCTGGCCATGACCTTCTGCCTCGGACAGCTCGCCCTCAACTCCAATCTGCTCCTCGCTCCATTGGCGGGATACACCAACCTCCCCTTCCGCCTCCTGCTGCGCCCACTCAGCGGCCTCGGCCTCGCCACCACCGACCTCGTCAACGCCCGTTCACTGCTGGAAAAACACAGGAAAGCTCTGGAGTTGTTGCAGACAACACCAGAAGACAAGCCGCTCGCCGCTCAGTTGTACGGGACCGCACCGGAAGAAATGCGCGACGCCGCGCTCCTGCTTCAGGCGCGCGGCTTCGATGTCGTGGACATAAACATGGGTTGTCCGATGCGCAAAGTCGTCCGACACGGCGGCGGTTCCGCGTTGCTCGCCGACATCGCTAAAGCGCAGAACCTCGTCCGCACCATTGTCCTCGCCGTCCATATTCCCGTGACCTGCAAAATCCGGCTCGGCTGGGACGACGTTAATATCACCTCGCCAGAGCTCTCTCGCGCGCTCGAAGATGTCGGCGTCGCAGGCATCACCGTTCACGGACGCACGCGCCAGCAAGCTTTCACCGGCACGGTAAACCTCGACGGCATCCGCGCCGTCGTCCGCGCCGTGCGCCGCGTGCCGGTCATCGGCAACGGCGACATCCTCACACCGCTCGACGCGAAACAGATGTTGGAACAAACCGGCTGCGCGGGCGTCAGCATCGGACGCGGCGCGTTTTACAATCCGTGGATTTTCCGCGACACCGCCCGCCATCTAACCAACGGCGAACTCGCCCCGGAGCCGACATTCGACGAGCGCGTCGCGTTCATGACGCAGCACCTTGATAAAATGATCGAATTCATCGGCGAAGAACAAGCCTGCCGGCAGTTTCGCAAGATCGCGCTCGCCTACATCAAGCCGTTCGGCCCCGTCGCGGAGTTTCGCCGGCGCGTTGTGATGCTGGAGACGCGCGCCCAGTTCGACGAGATTCTTGCCACCTACCGCGCCTGGCGTCAACAACTCAGACCTTCAACCGACGCCGCAAATCCTCGCTGAACCGGCCGACGCACACTTCCTCCACCGGTCCCGTCATCACCAAATCCAGATCGCGGCTGACCTCGATAGTCAGATCGCCGCCTTCCATGTGAACCGTCACTTTGCCATCCACCAAACCCTTGTCGTAACAAGCCGCCGCCACCGCGCAGCTCGATGAGCCGCTCGCCAGCGTGTGACCAGCGCCGCGCTCCCAGATCAACACCCGCACGTCGCCGCGCCCCAGCACCTGCGCGAACTGCACGTTCGTCCGATTCGGAAACGCCGCGTGATTCTCCACCAACGGCCCCAGCTTCAACAAATCCACCGCCGCCAAGTCCGGCACAATCGTCACGCAATGCGGATTGCCGACCGACAACGACGTCACGTTCAACGTCTGCCCGCCGACCTCCAGCCGCGTCAACGCCCGGTCAATCACCGCGCGCCCCATGTCCACCCGCACCGCCACGCACCGGCCACGTCGCAAAATCAACTTCGCCCGCACCACTCCGCCGAGCGTGTGGATCGTGAACTCCGTCTTCTTCGTATAACCGTGGTCGAACAAAAACTTCGCGAAGATACGAAGCCCGTTGCCGGATTTCTCCGCCTCCGAGCCGTCGGGATTCAAAATGCGCAACGCAAAATCCGTCCCCTTCCCTTTCGCCGGCACATTCAACAAAATGCCGTCCGAGCCGACGCCGGTATTGCGGTGGCAAATGTTACGGATTTGTTCCGGCTTCAAACGGAAGTCAAGCTTCGCCGCGTCCATGACGAGGTAGTCGTTGCCGAGCCCGTGTGACCTGACAAAGTCAAAATTGTTTTTCATGCCGCACAGAAAACCACAAACCCTCCCCAACGGCAAGTCCTCACGCCGTCAGCTGTTTTGTTCCGGACATTGCGCGAAGCCGTGGACGCGGTTAGAATTACCGTCACATGAACGAAACGAATGGATGGCGGCGCGGGTTTTGGGCGCTGATCGTCACACAATTCCAAGGGGCGTTCTCGGACAACGCACTGAAGCAGGTCGTTATCTTCCTCGGCGTCGGCCTTGGATTGTCGCAGGCCGCTCGCGATAAGCTTGTGTCGGAAGCAACGGCGTTACTGACACTGCCATTCATCGTGTTCTCGATGGGCGCAGGCTGGCTTGCCAACCGGTTCACCAAACGCAGCGTGACCATCAGCGTGAAAGTGTTCGAGATCGGCGTCATGCTGCTGGCGACGTTCGCGCTGGCGACGAAGAACCTGCCGCTAGCGCTCGGCTGTGTGTTTTTGATGGGCATCCACAGCGCCGTCTTCGGCCCGTCGAAGTACGGAACATTACCGGAACTTTTGCCGGAGAAACAATTGTCGTGGGGCAACGGCATCCTCGAACTCGGCACGTTCATGGCCATCATCACCGGCACGCTTGTCGGCGGCGAACTGGCGCAGCAATTCGCCAACGCGCCGATCTGGTCGGGCGTGTCGCTCGTCGCGCTGGCTGCGTTCGGTTTGTGCGTCAGCTTCGGCATGAAGCGAATCCCGCCGGCGGACGCGACGAAAAAGTTTCGCGTAAACTTCCTCGCCGATCTCGGCGCGCAATGGCGCGTGATCCGGTCCGACCGCGCGCTGAAAATGGCGGTGATCGGCAACACCTACTTCTGGTTTCTCGCCGTGTTGCTAACGCAAAATATTTTCATCCACGGCCTCGACGTATTGCACGCCGATCCGCGCCACATCAGTTATCTCCAGGCCGCGCTGGCCATCGGCATCGGCATCGGCAGTTTCGCCGCCGGCTATTTGTCAGGCGGCAAAATCGAGTACGGCCTTATCCCGCTCGGCTCAATCGGCATCACCGCAACGGCGTTGTCGCTCGGACGGACCGGCTTGGGATTCGGCGTTGTCGCGGTGCATCTCTGCCTGCTCGGTTTCTCCGCCGGATTTTTTGCGGTGCCGATCAACGCGTTGATGCAACACCGGCCGCGCAAGGAAGACAAAGCCGGCGTGCTCGCAGCGCAGAACCTGTTGTCGAGCGGCGCGGCATTCCTCGCAGCGGGCGTGTTCTATCTGCTCCAACGCGGCTGGCCACGCACTCCGCACGGCATCTATCTTATCAGCGGCCTGCTGACGTTGGTGGCGACGGTGTACGTCATCTGGCTGTTGCCGGATTCGCTGTTGCGGTTGTTCGTTTGGACGTTCACGCACTCGGTCTACCGGCTCCGCGTCCAGGGCCGCGACAACATCCCGGCAAAAGGCGGCGCGCTTTTCGTTTGCAACCACGTCTCGTTCATCGACGCGGTACTGTTGATCGGCTCGACCGACCGGATGCTGCGCGCGATCATGTTCCAAGACATTTACGACCTCTGGTTCGTCAAGCCGTTCGCCAAGGCGATGAAGGCAATCCCGATCTCGTCTAAGTTGCGGCCGCGCGACATGATCAAATCGTTGCACGAAGCGAGCGACGCCATCCGTAACGGCGATGTCGTCGTCATCTTCGCCGAGGGCCAGATCACGCGCATCGGCCAGATGCTGCCGTTTCGCCGCGGCTTCGAGCGCGTCATGAAAGACGTGGACGCGCCGATCATTCCCGTCTGCCTCGACAACGTCTGGGGCAGCATCTTCAGCTTCGAGAAACGACGGTTCATCTGGAAAGTGCCACGCTATTTTCCCTACCCGATCACCGTCTGCTACGGCAAACCGATGCCGCCGACCTCGACACCGTTCGAAGTCCGCCAAGCCGTCCAAGACCTCAACGCCGACGCCTGGCCCAACCGTCGCCGCATGCTCTGGCCGTTGCACCGCGCGTTCGTCCGCAAAGCGCAACACCATCGCTGGCGTTTCTTCATGGCCGACGGACGCACCCCGCGCCTGAACTTCGGCGCCGCGCTCACGCGCACCATTTTCCTCGCCCGCCGGCTGCGCGTGAGCTGGCGCGACCAGCAAATGGTCGGCATCCTCCTGCCGCCGTCGGTCGGCGGCGCGCTCGTCAACTACGCCGCGCTCCTGCTCGGCAAAGTCCCCGTCAACCTCAATTACACGGCCAACAACGAAGTCCTCGCCAGTTGCGCCCAGCAGTGCAACCTCAAGAACGTCGTCACGTCCCGCGAATTCCTCGCCAAGCTCAAGCTCACCGTACCCGTCGAGCCGATCTACATCGAGGACCTTGCCGCCAACCCGCGCTCCAGCGAGAAGGCCATCGCGCTCACGATGTCGTGGTTCCTCTCGCCGAAACCGCTCGAACGCGTCCTTTCCGGCAAAACCGCCACGCTCAACGATCTTGCCACCGTGATTTTCTCCAGTGGCAGCACCGGCGACCCGAAGGGCGTCCTGCTCACCCACTGGAACATCCGCTCCAACATCGAACAGATGGGCCAGACGTTCGCTCTCCACCAAGCCGATCACATCGTCGGCATTCTGCCGTTCTTTCACAGCTTCGGTTTCACTGGCACACTCATGGCGCCCGCGGTGGTTGGCTGTGGCGTCGTGTTCCATCCGTCACCGCTCGACGCCCGCGTCATCGGCACGCTCGTGCGCGAGTACCGGTGCACGTTCCTTCTAGCCACGCCGACGTTCCTTCAACTCTACCTCCGCAGTTGCGAGGCCGAGGATTTCGGCAGCCTCCAATACGTCGTCACCGGCGCGGAGAAACTACCGGAGCGGCTCGCCCAGGCGTTCGAGGACAAGTTTGGCATCCGTCCGCTCGAAGCCTACGGCTGCACCGAGTGCGGCCCCGCCGTCGCCGTCAACACCCACGATTTCCGCGCCGCCGGTTTCCGGCAAGTCGGTGCCAAGCGCGGCAAGATCGGCCACCCGCTGCCCGGTGTCGCCGTCCGCATCGTTGACCCCGACACACGCCAGCCGCTGCCCGTCAACCAGCCCGGCCTGCTCCTCGTGCGCGGCCCGAACATCATGCAAGGCTACCTCGGTAAACCGGAGAAAACCGCCGAGGTCATCCAAGACGGCTGGTACGTCACCGGCGATGTCGCTTCCGTGGACGAAGACGGTTTCCTCACCATCACCGACCGGCTCACCCGATTCAGCAAGATCGGCGGCGAAATGGTCCCGCACATCAAGATCGAAGAAAAGTTACACGAACTCGCCGGCGCGACCGAACAATGTTTCGCCGTCGCCGGCGTGCCCGACGAAAAGAAAGGCGAACGTCTCGTCGTCCTCCACACGCTCCCCGACGACAAACTCGCGTCCGTCATCGAGAAGCTCGCCGCCAGCGATCTGCCGACCTTGTGGAAGCCGAAAACCGACCAATTCTTCCGCATCGAATCGCTCCCCTACCTCGGCACCGGTAAATTGGATTTGCGGAAGATAAAAGAACTGGCAATCGAGAAAAGCCCCGCGTAACGGCGCGGTCACGCCAAGAAAATGTTCCGGTTTTGTTCCGGTGATTGTCTTTGACAGAAATTCGCAAGTCGGCTTTCATAAGCCCAGCATAATGAAACGACTTGTAAAAGTCATCCGTGCACGATGCCGTGTACAGTTAATGTTAGGTAGAGATGAGATGACCAGTTTGGATCAAGTTCTCGCACGGGAGGTGGCGATATGGCGCAGTGAGCCATACTCGAGATTCAAAGATTTGAACGAGGGACTCCACAGTTATTCTATTCAGGAAGAGGACACCGAATACGGAATTGAGATACACACGAAGAAGAGTGACCGTACTCCCGAAATCATTGTGATGTGCGAGGTGTCCAAGCGTGCGATCCTTGGCACTTCGGTTGGCAAGGCCCGGTACTTTGCAGTGAGTCCGAATGGTGTGATGCGTGACGCGACACCCGACGAAGCTTTCTGAGACAATGCCTAACAAATCGGTTCAGCCTTCATCCACTGTGATGCTTGTGTTCTCCGGATATCCGCGCGCGGCGCGGCGTTGACAATCGGGGGGGTGCCCCTTATATTGGCGGCGCGGTTGGAATCTCCACATGCAAGTCACACGCGCAGGCGAATACGGAATCATCGGGCTGCTCTACCTGGCCCGACAGCCGGAGGACCGCACGGTGATGATTGACGAGATCAGCGAGTCGGAGAACATCCCAAAGAGTTTTCTCGCGAAGATTTTTCAATCGTTGTCGAAGGGCGGACTCGTCCGTTCCGTTCGCGGCGCGCGCGGCGGGTTCCGCCTTGCCAAGACGCCAGAGAAGATTACCGTGTTGCAGATTCTCCAGTGCGTCGAGACCGGGTTCGCGCTCCAGAAGTGCGTGACCAGCCACCCGGAGTGTGTCGTTGCCGACCGTCGCGTGAGCGGCTGCGCGCTCTGCGGCATCTTCGGCGAAGCTCAGGACCGCGTGAATGAAGTTTTTTCCCGCACAACCCTCGAAGACCTTCTCCATCGCTCCCCCACCCATGCCACTCACTGAACAAACCGTCCGCGACGCTCTCCAGAAAATCCACTTTCCCGGCTACAGCCGCGATATTGTCAGTTTCGGCTTTGTGAAATCCATCGCCGTCACCGCCAGTGGCGATGTGCAAGTCGGTGTGGAGTTGACGACGCGCGATGCGGCGGTCGCGGCGCAAATTCAGCGCGAGGCCGAGGCTGCACTGCGCGCGTTGCCCGGCGCCGACAGTGTGACTGTGGAGGTTTCCACCGTTCAAGCTCCGGCAGCCAGCGGCGTCCCGACTCCAAAACTGATTCCCGGCGTGAAGCGCGTGATCGCCGTCGGCAGCGGCAAGGGCGGCGTCGGCAAGTCCACGGTTGCGGTAAATCTGGCGTGCGCGTTGCACGCGATGGGATTGAAGGTCGGGTTGCTCGACGCCGACATTTACGGGCCGACGGTGCCGAAGATGCTCGGCACGGTGGAGGAGCCAACCATCACCGGTGAGCGGATCAATCCAATCGAGAAACACGGCTTGAAGTTGATGAGCATCGCGCTGCTGCTGGACCCGGCACAGGCGGTGATCTGGCGCGGGCCGATGATCATGAAAGTGCTCCAGCAGTTTACACAGGACGTAAACTGGGGTCCACTGGATGTGTTGCTGGTTGATCTGCCTCCCGGCACCGGCGATGCGCAGATATCGTTGTCGCAACTTCTGGTGCTCGACGGCGCGGTGATCGTGACGACGCCGCAGCAAGTGGCGATGGAGGTGGTGCGGCGCGGGTTGACGATGTTCGAGAAGGTCAACGTCCGCGTGCTGGGCCTGATTGAGAACATGAGCTACTACGTCTGTCCGCATTGCGGCGGGCGCGACGAGATCTTCGGACACGACACTGCGCAGCAGCTCGGTGTTCCGGTTTTGTGCCGGATCCCGCTGAACTCTGACATCCGCGCGTGCGGCGACCGGGGCGAGCCGGTGTTGCTGGCGATGCCGGGGAGCCGTTCGGCGCTGGCGTTCCGTGAATGCGCTGAAACCATCTGGAAACAACTTCAATGACACCAATCATCACCGCCGATCAGGTTCGCGCCAAGCTCCGGGAATGTTTCGATCCCGAGGTGCCTTGCAACATCGTGGACCTGGGACTTATTTACGACGTGAAGGTCACCGAGGCGCGCGTGGATGTGAAGATGACATTGACGGCGCAGACGTGTCCGTTGACCCACCAGATCACCACCAAGGTGCAGCAGAAACTCCTCGAACTGCCTGGCATTGTCGACGCGCACATCGAACTCGTTTTTGATCCGCCGTGGGATGAATCGCGCATCAGTCAGGACGGACGCCGCCAGTTGCACCTGCGCTGAAACTGCGCGTTGCTTTTTTTCCGGCTACCCGGTATTCTCTTTCCAAGAGCTATGCTGTCGCGCGCCCTCAAGCTGGGTTTGGTCGGGTCCTTGGTTGTGTTGACTCTCGCTCGGTCATTCGCGGCCGACGCCACCAACACTGTCGCCGTACTACCCAATCCTGAAGCGATTTTTGACGAGGCGAACGGTTTCTTCACGCAGTATAAACAAGCCGCCTGCCAACTGCGCGAACGCCGCACTGTCGAGGCGACGCTGACCATGGAACTGCTGGCGCGCAGCCTGAAACATTCCCCGTGGCTGGAGATCGCCCTACTGAAACAAAGCGAGATGGTCGAGCTAAGCAACGAGCGTTTCGCGATGGATAATTACGAACTGCTCTTGCAGCGAATCCAGAACGCGCCGTACTTCCAAGGCCACGCTGATAAGGCCCGCCTTTTCGGTGTCGCCTTGCAAGGCGCCGCCCAGAACGGCATCAACCGTGTCCGTGCCCGTCGTATCCGCGATGCGCTCGACCGCTACTTCGTCCGTTACCACGAATACCCCGAATCGCTCGCCAAGCTCGCCATCCTCGGCTACGTCGAAATGGAAAACATTCACACCGCCACCGAAAAACCGTTCCGCTACATCCCCACTGGTCAGCAGTTCTCCCCCTTCCTCTCCTACAAACGCTACGAAGGACTCGAAACCACTGCCTCCGAACCATTCCTCGTCACCAGTCCGCACCTCGAAGGCACCACCCGCGCGAGCGACGAGCCGTTGAAATACGCCGGACTCATGCGCCTGCCACGTCAACGCGAGTCAGTGCGCATTGTCGAAGATCAGAATGTCAGCGGATTCGTCGTTCTCACCGTCGTCCCGAATGGCGCCATCCTCTGCAACGACCAACGCATCCTTGTCCTCTTGACGGCCGATTAAGCAAAACAATGAAACTCACCTTTTTCGGTGCCGCCCAGCGCACCACCGGTTCCAAGTACCTCCTCGAAATCAACGGACACCGCCTCCTCATCGAGTGTGGCATGTACCAAGGCCACCGCGACAAATCTACCGAATACAACACCACGCTCCCCTTCGATCCGTCCAGCGTCAACGCGATGGTCCTCAGCCACGCGCACATTGACCACAGCGGCATCATTCCCGTCCTCTGCCGCGACGGGTTCCACGGTTCCATTCACTGCACCGACGCCACTGCCGACCTCTGCAACTACATGCTTCTCGACACCGCCCACATCCAGGAACAAGACGCCGTCTTCATCAACAAGAAGCGCGCCAAGAAGGGTCTTCCGCCCATCAAGCCGCTCTACACACAAACCGACGCCACTGACAGCCTCAAGCAGTTTTCCCCTATCCCCTACTCCACCCCAACCCGCATCCTAGACGGCGTCACCCTCACACTCCTCGACGCCGGGCACATCCTCGGTTCCGCCATCGTCGTCCTCGACCTCGAAGAGAACAGCCGCCATGTCCACCTCGTCTTCAGCGGCGACCTTGGCCGCGGCCACAACGACATCCTTCGCGACCCGGAAATCCCGCGTGACATCGACTACCTCATGATCGAAAGCACCTACGGCAACCGCGACCACGAGCCCCTCGCCGACGTCAACGCCACCGTCTGCCGCATCATCAACCACGCCGTCGAACACCGCGGCAAAGTCATCATCCCCTGCTTTGCCGTCGGACGCACCCAGCAGATTCTCTACACCCTCTCCCAACTCGTCCAGACACGCTGCATCCCATCTCTGAGAACCTTCATCGACAGCCCCCTCGCCATCAACGCCACCGCCGTCTTCCGCACCCACCTCGAATGCTTCAACGAATCATTCCGGGCCGTCATGCAAAACGGCAGCAACCCATTCGCTGCCCCCAACCTCACCTACGTCGGCTCCGTCGAGCAAAGCATCGGCATCAACGCCCTCCGCGAACCCTGCATCATCCTTAGCGCCTCCGGCATGGCCGAAGCCGGTCGTATCCGGCACCACATCAAAAACAACATCGAGGACCCCAGCGCCACCATCCTCATCGTCGGCTGGTGCGCCGCCCACACACTCGGCGCCCACCTTGCCAGCGGCGACAAACAAGTCGCCATCTTCGGCGAATCGTTCCGCGTCCGCTGCCACGTCGAAACCATCAACGCCTTCAGCGGCCACGCCGACCGCACCGAACTGCGCAACTGGGCCGGTAAACTCACCGGCCCCATGAAAGGCATCTTCGTCATCCACGGCGAACCCGAACCGGCCACCACCTTCGCCGATACCCTCCGCCAACTCCACCCCCAATCCAACATCCGCACCCCCGTCTTCCAGGACACCGTCGAGTTTTAGGAACATCATATCATCATCGCCAGCCCCCTTCCGCTTGTGAATAGAAACTTAGCACGGAGGGCGAAATGGGTACAGCAACATGCTCACTGACTCCCACCACGATGCCTCTCGGCGTTTTGTCTCCTGAATCAGATGCCATCGCCAATTGTCCTGGTGTTTCGCGCGATAGGCAAAACGCAGATGCCTGTCTGTGATCTGAACAACGAAGAACCCGTTTTCGGTCTGGCCGGTATTGATGACGTCGTAGTTTTCCCAAGTGTACACGCCAAGGCCGGTGTGGCCGTGGCAGATGAGCAGAACGTTGTACGGCTTGATCGCGTCGCGGTAGGTGCGGACTTCGTCGGCGGTCCACCACTTGAAGTTCTGGAGGTCGTAGTGGTGCAACAACACCACCGGCCGTCCGGTGCGTCCGACGCTGGCAGCGAGATCGGTTTTGAGGAAATCTAGACTCAACAACGGGTTGTTGTGCCCGTCTGCGTGATGGCCGGGATAGATGTTCAGCTGCACGAAATGCACTTCGTCCCAGTCCCACGAGTAATGCAGACCATTCTCAGAGACGTGTTGGATTAGTTTCTTCTTCAGGCGCACCGCGTTGCGTTTCATGATCTCGGCTTGTTCAGCGGCACCGTCATGGTTGCCCCAGCCTTCAAAGGACGGGTACTTCAGCACGCCGTCCGTTCCGTCCAACCCGAAGTCCGCGACGAACCGTTTCCACTCGCCATCGCGTCCGGCATGCTCAACTAGGTCGCCGACCACCACCACGCCGCGTGGACGCCCGACCGCTTCCGCGCCGAACTTGGCGGGCCAAAGGCGGTCGGTGATCGCGTTCATCTCTCGAACCGTCACCTGATTACGGGCATTGTGCTCCTCGTTGGTCCCCGCGAGGTACTGCGAGTCAGAGGTCACCAGAAAGGTAACATCCGCGGCCCACGCCTGTGCCGCGATGATGAGCGCTGCCAGAGTCCATCGCATGTCTTACTTGTACACCGTCCAAACCTCCGGAACAAATCCAGGATTTTATGATATACTTTTCGCCATGCCAAACGGTGCACCGCAAGTCTTTTCAGTCACAGAACTGACCCGCCGCATCAAAACGATGCTGGAGGACGCGATGCCTGCCGTCTGGGTCGAAGGCGAGATTTCCAACCTCGCCGCCGCGGCGTCGGGACATTGTTACTTCACGCTCAAGGATGCCAACGCGGCACTGTCGGTCGTCATGTTCCGCAACGTCGCCGGCAAGCTCGGTTTCAAGCTCGCCGACGGGTTGCAGGTCCTCGCGTTCGGACAGGTCAGCGTGTACGAGAAGCGCGGCCAGTATCAGCTCATCGCAACGCAGTTGATGCCGAAAGGTCTTGGCGCGCTCCAACTCGCGTTCGAGCAACTGAAACAAAAACTCGCCAAGGAAGGTCTGTTCGACGCCGAGCGAAAGAAGCCGATCCCGGTTTTGCCGCAGCACGTCGGCCTCGTCACCTCGCCGAGCGGCGCGGCCATCCGCGATTTTCTCAAGATCATCGGACGCCGGTTCCCGAACGTTCACATCATCATCACGCCGGTCCGCGTCCAGGGCGAAGGCGCGGCGGAGGAGATTGCGGCGGCGGTGGATGAGCTCAACGCGCTCGACCTCGTGGACGTGATCGTCGTCACGCGCGGCGGCGGTTCGCTCGAAGACCTGTGGGCGTTCAACGAGGAGGTCGTGGCGCGCGCCATTGCCCGGTCGCGGTTGCCGACGATCTCGGCGGTCGGACACGAGATTGATTTCACCATCGCCGATTTCGTCGCCGACCTGCGGGCACCGACGCCGAGCGCCGCGGCGGAACTGGTCGTGCGCGCGAAAGACGAGTTCCTCGCGTTGCTGGCGCAATACCAGAAACGGCTCGACAACGACCTGCGGTACCGGCTGAGCGAAGCGCGTCGCCGGTTGGCCGGTTGCGTCCTGCGGCAGCCCGCGGAATTGGTTTGCCAGTACCAGCAACAGGTGGACGACCTCGCGCACCGGCTCCGTCAGGCGACGGGCGTCGCGCTCCAGCAACGACGAGCGCATCTGACCGCGATCCGGCTGGTGACACCTCAAACGCTGTTGCAGCGGACGCGCCACCGGCTCGCGCAGGCGCAGACGCGATTGGAGTTGCTCAGTCCGAAGGCGACGCTGGAGCGCGGCTACAGCATCACGCGGCTGGAGGACGGACGAATCGTCAAGTGCGTTGAAAATGTCAAAGACGGCGACAACGTCCGCACGCTGGTTGCCGACGGTGAGTTTGAGTCGCGTGTGACTTCTTGATCTTATGGAACCGACCACCGACCGCTACATTCTCGAAGTCTTGATGGAGTACGCGCCGGACCGTATCTACTTCAAGGATGGGCAGAGCCGGTTCCTCCGCATCAACCGCGCGCAGGCGGCCTGGCTGGGCGTGCCTGCGCCGGCAGCGGTGAACGGCAAGACGGATTTCGATTTCTTCAGCGAGGAGCACGCGCGTCAGGCGTTCGACGACGAACAGGAAATCATGCGCACGGGCATCCCAATCATCAACAAGGAGGAAAAGGAAACATGGCCTGACGGACGGATCACGTGGGCTTCCAGCATGAAGATGCCGCTGCGTGACGCGCAAGGGCTGATCATCGGCAGCTTCGGTATCTCTCGCGACATCACGAAACGACGGTTGGCCGAGGAGCAATTCCACACTGCGTTACGCCAGACCCAGGAAACTGAAATCCGATTTCACCAACTGCTCGAGTCTGTTCCTGATGGCATTCTCATCGTGGATCGCGGCGGACGGATCCAGATGACGAACCGCACGACAGAAACCTTGTTTGGATATCGTCAGGAGGAGCTATTGAACCAACCCGTCGAGATGCTCGTGCCCGAACGAGTGCGCGCAACCCATCCCCAGCATCGAGCCGATTACTATGCCGCGCCCCACACCCGCCCGCTGGGCAGCGGCTTGGACCTGCACGGCCGTCGCAAGGACGGAAGAGAGATCCCCCTTGAGATCAGCCTAAGCCCGCTGCCTCTAAAGGATCACACCATGGTGGTCGCGATCGTCCGCGATGTCACCGAACGAAAACACTCCGAGGAGATACTGCGGGCGCAGGCGACCGAACTGGCCCGTTCCAACGCCGACCTCGAACAGTACGCGATGGTCGCCTCCCACGACTTGCAGGAGCCGTTGCGCATGGTGGCCATCTATTGCGAACGGCTCCGCCAAGACTACGCGGGAAAACTCGACCCGCAAGCCGACACCTACATCAATTTCGCCGTCGAAGGCGCCCGACGAATGCAACGGCTGATCAATGCCGTGCTTGAACACGCCGAGATCGGCGTCCATCTCCGCCCCTTCGTGTCCGTGGACTGCAACATCGTTTTGCAACGCGCCCTGATCGCGCTGCAGGATGCGATCATCGCCGCGCATGCGGAGATTGTCGCCGACCCGCTACCGACGGTGAAAGGCGATCTCACGGAACTGGTAACGTTGTTCCAGCACCTGCTCGACAACGCCATCAAGTTCCGCGGCGAGCAGCCCCCGCACATCCACGTCAGCGCAAAGCGGCACGATGATGCCTGGCAGTTCTCCGTCCGCGACAACGGCATCGGCCTTGACCCGAAATACGCCAACCGTATCTTCATCATGTTCCAACGCCTTCACCCGCGCGACCGTTATCCCGGCGACGGCATCGGGTTGGCCCTCTGCAAAAAGATCGTTGATCACCACGGCGGTCGCATCTGGTGCGAGCCCGTCCCCGGTCAAGGAGCGACGTTCTACTTCACCTTTCCGCCAGCACCCTCAAACACCTAGCGCCTTGTCATCAACTGGTCGCGCAGTATTCGGTAACGCTCATCACGGCCAACTGACCGGTCCAATTCCACAACACTGGCGTTTCAGCTGGCTACGGATTTCCCATTGTGATATTGTTTCATATACACACATCTAACTAATAGGAGTGAATGTGCCATGAACATTGATCTTAGTGGCGGCCTTTTGTTTCCCACTGAATGGACGCGGGCGGCATTGGTGTTGGCCTTGATGAGCACATGGGTAGTGATCGCCCTGTTTGTTTATCTGAACCGTCACACACGCAAGCCGTATTTCTATTTATGGACCATAGGGTGGATCTTCTATTCGGTGCACCTGGCGTCCGCCATCCAGTTGGAGGAATCGCCAGATCTACCGTTCCTGATGATGGCCCGCCGTGCATGCATTGGCATCGCCGCGTTGTTCATGTTCTGGGGAACTTTTCAGTTGACGTACATTCCACGAAACCTACGGGAGTTGAAGCTGGCCACAGCGATGATCGTTGTATGGAGCGCGGTGGCGGCATATTGGGTGCGCGAGCGGTTGTGGATCACGGTGCCGGTGTTCTTCTTACTGGGAAGCGCGGGACTGTATACGGGATTGATCTACTGGCGGCGGCAACAACGTTCTCATGGAACCAAGATTCTCGGAACAGGCTTCTTGTTGTGGGGGCTAAGTCTGATCGCGTTCCCGTTCCTGGATTTGTCGACAGCGACGATGGCGATCGGTTATGTCGTCTCGGCTGTGCTGTCGGTGATGATCGCAATTGGCATGGTGGTGGAGGAGCAGGTCACAACAGCCGAGGAAGCGTTTCGTGTGATGTTCGATGCCAACAAGGACGCGGTGTTCCTTGTGAATTTGTGGTCGCTGAGAATCGTGGACGCCAATCGTGCCGCCTCGAAGATCACGAAGCGTTCTCTTGTGGAACTGGTTGGCTGTCGGTTCCCTGAGATCTGCCCCAGCCTGTGGAAGGATGGTTCGCCCGGCACGCCCAATAACGAAAAGACGCTGAATGCTATCTGCAAATCGTTTATGGAGTTACCCATCCTGCAAGCCGGCGGCGAGAAGATTCTTTGCGAAGGGGACGCTGCCCCCGTTGTATGGCAGCAGCAGCACCTCCTACAGGTAAGCTTGCGCGACACCAGCGAACGCAAAAAAGTCGGACAAGGACCTCCCCGTGTGGAGGAATTGTCGGCGCTCGGCCTGTTGGTATCCAGCGTTGCCAACCGATTGAACAATCACCTCGGCGTCGTCACCGCCTACGTCCAATTCCTCAGCAGCCACCCGAGCGCCGACGAGAAAACACGGCAACGCATTGAGCGCATCGGCAAGGAAACAAGCCAGGCCGTCTCCACCGTCCGTGACCTGCTGGCATTTGCCCAGCCCAGCCCTCCGCAACGAGAGGGATGCGACCTCAACCAACTGGTTTCCCGCGTCCTGAACGCACGCATCGCCGATTTCCGCATGGCCGAGATTCAATTAGAAATGAAACTGGAGTCGGCGTTGCCCCGCGCTCAAGTGGATACCTCCCAAATCGAACAGGTTTTGGAGAATCTACTCAACAATGCCGTCGAAGCCATGATGGGGCGGACCGAGAAACGCCTCCTCACCGTCAGCACCTGCGACTACGAACATGCAATCCATATCCTCGTCAGCGACTCCGGCAAGGGAATCACACCCAAAGACAAGGAAGAGATCTTCGGTCCATTCTTCAGCACCAAACTCCAGGGAAAAGGAGCCGGCTTGGGACTGACGGTATCCAACATCATCGTGCGGGCGCACGGAGGAAGGATCCTCGTGGAGAGCACGCACGGAAAAGGCTCCACGTTCACCGTCGAACTGCCGCTACTGCCGTGCAAACTCGAACCAAAAACCCCTCCCACCCCGGCTGTTCAGGCTGCTCCTTCCACCGGCGCCGGTCGTCGCCTGCTGCTTGTGGACGACGAACCAGGCATGATCGAACTTCTCAACGAAGTATTCACCAGCGAAGGCTACACGGTGGATTCCGCACTTGGCGGTACAGACGGAATGAAATTTGTCTTCTCGACCACGTATGACATTGTGATGCTAGACCTGAACATGCCAGACATGGACGGTAAGACATTCTACGAAACGCTGCGTACGGCAAAGCCAGACGTGGCACGACGCATCGTGTTTATGAGTGGTGACACCGTCAATCCCAACGCACGATCCTTCTTGCTCAGCACCGGTAATCCCTGGTTGACAAAACCATTCGCGATCGCCACTGCTCTCCAAGTGGTAGAGAACGCACTGCGCCAACAAACCGAATCCGCGACCGCACTACTCTAACACCCAACACGCAACTCCCGTCGCAACAAATCCAGCGCGGTCTGACTGACAAAGAACTTAAGCGTCTCGCGGTCGAAGGTGATCTGCCAGCGACAGACTTTGGTGTAGGTTGGTGTGGCGAGGCCAATGAAGACGAGACCGACGGGTTTGTCGGGCGTGCCGCCGATGGGACCTGCGATGCCCGTGGCGCTTAATGCGAAATCGGCGCCGGTGCGAGTGCGGGCGCCTTCGGCCATTTCGCGGGCGACTTGTTCGCTGACGGCGCCGAACTCTTCCAACGTTTCGGCACGGACGCCGAGGTCGCGTTGCTTGGCGGTGTTGGAATAGGTGACGTAGCCGGTGAGGAAGACGGCGCTGGAGCCGCTGACGTTGGTGAGGCGGTTGGCGATGAGGCCGCCGGTGCAGGATTCGGCGGTGGCGACAGTCTTGCGGGACTCGGTGAGCATCTTGACGACGACTTCTTCGAGGCGATCGGCATCGGTGCCGAAGATGTCGGTGCCGAGGGCGGCGCGGATGCGTTGCTCGGCTTCGGCGAGGCGCGGGGTGATGACGCGGACTTCGACTTCGCCGGGACGGGCGCAGTAGCCAAGTTCGAGGTCGGGCAGTCCGGCAAGGACGGGAGCGACTTTTTCTTCAACGACGGATTCGGGGAGTCCGGCGATTTTGTAGCTGCGGCACTGGGGCAATGTTCCGGTTTTGTTCCGGGGGAGCAGCGGGAGGACGGACTGGATGAACATGGGCTGGAGTTCGCGCGGCGGGCCGGGGAGGAGGACGATGAGTTTGCCTTTGTGTTCGATGGCGAGGCCGGGGGCGGTGCCGTTGAGGTTGGGTAACACAGTCGCGCCTTCGGGAACGAGGGCTTGGACGAGGAGTTGGTCGAGCATCTTGAGGCCGCGGCGTCGGACTCGTTCGGTGATGGCGGCAGCGACGGCATCGTCACGGAGAAGTTTGCGGCCAAGCAACTCGGCGACGATGTCGCGGGTGATGTCGTCGCTGGTGGGACCGAGTCCACCGGTGATGAGGAGGATGTCGGCGCGGGCGAGGGCGTCGGTGATGGCGGCACGGAGTGCGGCGGGGTCGTCACCGACGGTGGTGTGGCGGTTGATGCGGTGGCCGAGGGGAAGGAGTTGGCGTGCGATGAAATTAACGTGGGTGTTGGTGACTAGGCCGAGGAGGAGTTCGCTGCCGGTGGTGATGAGTTCGAGGTTCACGGGTTTTTGGGTTTGGCTTCAGTGGCCTTGCCTTCGCTGTGCGGCAGGATTTCCTTAGGCAGCCGGGTGGGACGCCAGTTGGGGTTATCGAGTGTGCCGCCGACTTTGTATTCAAAAATCTTACCGAACATCCAGGTGAGGATATTGATACCAGGCCAGGAGCGCAGCGGCTGAGCTTCGACGCGGATGTCGAGGTCGCCACGGGGGAAACCGATGGTGCCGTGACTGCTGACAGCGGCGGAGGAGGTTTCGAATTTTAGGTCATCGGTTTTCACGAGTTGGTTGGTGATGGTGTAGGTGCAGTGCGCGCTCTTGACAGCAGTGGAGCCGAGGCCGGCGGCGATGGCGTTGAGGATGCGGGAGAAGATGCCGAAGAGAGGAACTTCAAGAAGGACGCCATCGGTGATTTCGAAGTTGCCGCCGCCTTGGTAGCCGGTGAGATCAGTACCGGTGCCGTTGAGGTCGAGGTGGGCTTTGACGCGACCGCTGGCGTTAGCGTTGCTGCCACCCATGGTGTGGAGGAACCGCTGGATGTCGCAGTGTTCGGTGTCGAAGCTAAGGCGGAAGGCGGTGTTAGTCCCAGCAGCCTTGAGGTCGGCCTGACCGCGAAGTTTGCCACCGAAGAGGTCGGCGTTGACGTCGCGGATGACAACGGCGGCGTTGGAGGCGACGAGATCAGCGGTGGCTTGGTCGGCTTTAAGTTTCCACCATTGGAAGCCCTGTGTGTTGGCTTTGATGTGGAGGACTTCATTGGTGAAGGCGAGATCGGCATCGAGGTGGTCGGCGTTGAACTTACCGCAGTCGAATCCGTCGGTGGCAAGCGTGGCGGTCCAAGCGGTCTGGTTGGGCTGGGTGAGATCGGCAATGCCTTTGGCCTGGAGAACGGTGTTGGAGGCGAAGTGGTAGGGCTGGAGTTTCTGCTCGGCGGCGGAGCCAAGAAGGGCGGCAAGTGTGTGAGGGTCAGCGTTGCTTTGGAACTGGAAGTCCACGCGCTGGCGCGAAACGTCCATGGTGACGGCGCCACGGATATCGCCGCCATTGATGGTGATGGCGACGTTGGCGGCAGTGACGATGTTAGTGGTGATGTGGAGATCAGCAGCAGCGCGCGTGGCACGGTTGGTGCCGTAGGTGGTGCCTTCGGTCTGAAGCTGGAGGCGACATGCGTTATTCGTGAAGAGGAGTTGGCCGTGGCCGTGTTCGGCAGTGAGTTTCCACCAGCCAAAATCGTCGTCGGTGACGTCGGCGGACCAGATGACACGCTCGGGATGGGCGAAGTCAACGAATCCTTTGGCGGCCGCATTGAGGTTGGGACCAAAGCGGTATGTATCCATGGTCTTGGTGGCCTTTTCGCTGAGTATCTCGGCCATGGGAGCCGGGTTGGCGGTGGTGCGCATGTTGAAAATGAGTTGCTGGTTATCGAAGTCGGCGGTGAGTTTACCGGTAAGGCGGCCGTCTTCGCGTTGGAGGATCATGTCGCGGACTTCAAGACGGTTGCGGCGCAGGCGCAGCGATCCGTAGGCTTCTTCCAGCGCGACGCCTCGATAGCTGCAGGCCACGGCGGAGACGTCGGCGTCGTAGGCGAAGGCTTCGGGATCAACGAAATCACCACGGACATTGGCTCTGATGTGGGGCGGCTCGTCAAAGGCGCAGGGGGAAAACCAGCGTTGCATGACCGGCGTCATCAACGGCAAAAGGGCGGTCGGGTCGAGCGTGCTGTTGAACTCGTAGGTAAAGTCGCTGCTCTCGATGTGGTACTTGCCGTGTCCGGTCAACTCGCCATTGCGCATCACGATACGGGCGTTGGAGACAGTGATTTCAGGCCCGCGATTCTCGAAGGTTAACGCGATGGCGCGAAACTCGACGCCGCGAAACTCCAAGCCGCCTGTCTGGATGCTCCCGCTCAAGACCGGCACGGGGCCGGTTTCCGGCGACAGGACGTAGCGCAACGTGATGTTCGGATTTTGCAGGAGACGAAATGACTGGAGCAATTTTTCCGTGTCGGGCGGAAGCAAGGGACGTAAGGCCATCAGGTCAAAGGTACTTCTCAGATGCAGGTCAGTCTGTCCTTGGGCGAGGTCGTAGGTACCGCTCACGTTCAGTTCACCGCCAGCAAGTTTGGCATCGGCGCCGAGAATACGCACAGCGCCTTCTTCCATTGCCACGTCCAGTTCGATCCGGTCGATCACCAGACGACGGTAACGGACGTCTGAACCGTGAAAGCGTGTGCGAGCCCGGAGCGCCATCGGCTGCGCGAGGTCAATATCGAAGTCGAGATACAAATCGAGCGGATCTCTGCTACGGATGTTGTGGAGTTCGCGCAGAGCCTTAGAAATGAAGGTGAAGTTGTTCTTACGCGCGACCGGTGGAGACTCCAGGCGCGCACCGGGTTTGATGCGCCCGGTCACGTAGAGGAAGACGCCGCAGTACATGCCAGTAAGTTGTTCGACGCGGATGACGCCATTGTCCTCGAAGCGCAGTGTCGCGTTCGCATCGGAAGCGGTGAAGTATTCGCTGCCGAGTTCATCGGGCGGCGTAGGCACGGAGACGCTAGCGTTGATGATGCGCAAGCCGCAGATGGCATTTTGTCCACCGAACAACTCCGACCAATTGATCTGGAGTCCCACTTCCGTGATGCGGACGAGGATTTCGTCGGGACGCTTGGGATCAGCCAACGAAAGCTTTTCCGCGACGATGCCGCTGAACCAGTCCAGGCGCAGGTTCTCGAAGCGCACCACATAGCCATTCTGTCGGAACTGCGTCCGGACAAACCGGCACACCGGCTCCGGGAATCCGTGGATGTTCAGGTAAAGCAAGCAACAAACGACGACCACCAATAGTGGCCATAGTAAGTGCGTCATCCATCGCAGTGCAGTTTTCACAGCGTCTAAGTGATAATCGCTACTGCAAACCGAGTCAACGGAGTTGTGTGTGCCGCTACTTCGCCGGTGGCGCGTTCGTGGCGGGCGGAAGCGTCGCGATGGGGAGTGTCACGAGGTTGTTGTTCAGCGTGGTGATGGCAGCGGGGCCCAGAGTAAAGACCAGCGACGGGTCGCTCCAAGACGCGAATGTCACGTCGGCGTCCTTCAGCTTGCCCAGTTGGAGCACGGCGGTTTTCACACCGGCTTCGACAGTGAAACGGGTTTGCGGCTTGTCGAGGCCATAGGCGGCCGGGTTGTCAAGATTCTCGCGGAGGATCTCGTCGGCCTGAAGGAATCCAATCACGTCGAGCACCTGCTGCAAACGGTCCAGGTTGAGGACGCCCTGCGCCGGCTCTGTCATCTTCCATTTCTTATCCGCGCCGCGTTGGAAGATGGCCTTGCTACCGGCTTTCTCGACGGAGAGCTTGGTTATCTGATCCACCTTGAGGTCGGCGATGCGACGCGTCCGATAGGCGAGGCGCGTGGTCGGAATCGATGCAGCGAGGTTGTTCGCAACGCCGTAGATGAACGGCTCATCGCCGCGCTTGATGTACCGCCCCGTTCCCTTTGCGTCTGGCGCTCCCACAAGCAACTGCGCCAGTACATTGGTCCCCTCGCCTTGCAGCGTAAGGGCCATGCTCGGCGTCGCCAAGCCGTACTTACCGAGATCGGTCGCGACATCGGTGACGAATTGTGTGGTGGTGATCTCGCTCAGGCGGCGCAACAACTCCTGCACCACCGTCTCCTCCGCCGCGATCGAAACAGTGCCGGTCACGTTCCAAAGGCGGCCCGTCTGCGTCAATGTCACTTTACCGGCGCCGCTTGTCACTTCGATGCGGCGGACATCAGCTTCGTTGAACGTAAGCACGCGCGTGTCGCGCAAGTCGTTAAATTGGAGCTCGAACTTCTTGGCGTTGTCGACCGGCACAGTGAAGATGGCGTCGGCGCTCTTCAGCTTGGCATAGACCTTCGAGGTGTCGTTGGTCGGCGAGCGACCGATGAGTAGCGTCTGGCCTTTGTCGCCGGTCCAAACGGTCAATTCGCAACGCGGGTCGTCGAGTTGATAGGTGCGCACCTCTTTTGCATCTTCGCTGACGAAATCCTGCACGCGCAAGCCGCTGGCATTGCTCAACAGGTCGCCGACCTTCTGTTGGTCAGCACGGGCCTGAAATGGTTTCACGACAGCCCAACGCGGCTCGGCGTTTGTCTTCGGCGCATTGCGGGCGAGTTCGATGAGGCGGTCGGCGACCTTGATCTCGATGCGGGTGGCGGCTGTGCCGGGCACATCCATCACAGTGCGGTTGCGCAACGAGTCGAGGCTAGCGTTGGCGCGCTCGAACAACTGCTTGCCGACCAGACAAGCCGTCTTCTGTCCCTGAATCTGGACGTACACGGCCTCCTTCGTCGGCGTCTCGGAGCCGAACAGCACAGTGCGCTCGCCTTTCTTGTCGCGGAATGTCAGGCGCAACCGCGGTGCGGTCAGTCCGAAACCGGCTAGCGCATTGCCGGCGAGTTCCTTCTCGTTGAAGGTGCGCTCGCGCTGGGCGAACTCTAACTGGTCGAAGATGGAGTTGACTGCGTTGTCGTCGGCGCGCACGGCAAGCGGTTGCCTAATCTCCCAATGCTCTTTCGCTTTCTCGACGACGATGGTCTGGTTGGATGAAACCAGTTCCAGACGCACTGCATCGGCGCCTTTCACATCGAGTAGTTTCTTCGCCTTCTGTTCAGCGTCCTCGGTGCTCGTGCCCTTCTTGCTGTCCCAATAGACGAAGCCACTGATAGCCAGGGCGAGTACGACTAGAATGATTGTAGTGCGCGATTTCATGACATGAGAAAAATCCCTCCGACTACTTGCGGCGTCGAATCCAGACCGTCAACCCCAGCAACGCCACCGCCAGCGGCATCCCGCCGATGACCAGCGCATAGACCATGCGGGCTTGGCGCAGCGTCATGTCGAGGCGGAACTCTTGGGGCGTCTTCGGGCTGACGGCGATCTGTTGTTCGCGTTTCAGCAGCCAGTTCAACGAGTTCATGAAGAAATCCACGTTACCTTCATTCGCGCGGATGTTGTTGTTGTCGGCAAACGTTGAACAACCGACCACCACCAGGCGCATGCCATCGAGTTCCACGCCGCCCGGCTTGTGCGTTTCGGCGGCCACGGCCAACGAAAGCGGGCCGCGGATGTCCGCCTTCGTGTCGAACTTGATCTGTTGGGACTTGTAATCCGTCTCGCCCCAGAATGCGTCGGGCGTCTTCACCAACTCGGTCACATCGGGCCGCTCGCCCGCGCCCGCCGCTGACTCGGGTTTGCGGCGGATGCTGCGCGCGTACGGGAAGGAAGTGTTGATGCCTTCGAGTTTCTCCGTGATCGGGTGGCGGGCATACTCCTCGCCCATTGCCGTCACGTTAATCATCCCCAACAGCGGCATCACCACCAAGTCGTCGTCCACCTGAATGCCGTAACGGTCTAGGAACACCTCCAGCCCGGTCTGGATGCGGTAATCCAACAGCAGCATCACTCGTCCGCCGTCCTTTAGGTACTCGCCGAGCGCGCTAAACTCGCCTTCACTCAGCCGTTTCTCCGGCCCCGCGATCACAATGGCGGCAGCATCAGCCGGCCAAGATTGCTTCGTTGCCCAGTTCCATTTCTCGACCACGATATTGTCGCGCTTGATGTAGCCGGCCAGCACCGAGTAGCCCTTGCTTTCGTCGCTGCTGTCGAGGTCACGTTCACCGTGACCGGTCAGAAAATACACCTTCGGCGGTTTCGCCTGTGTCACACTCTGAATCGCCGACAAGAACACGCCCTCGCCTTTGAACGCGCGGATCCGCGGCGACCCCATATAGCCGCCTTCGGCATCAACCGTATCGTCGAGCTTGACCAGTTTGTGGCGAGTGCCGCTGGCAAAGATGATCTGGTCAGGCGAATCCAAGTGGTACTTCTCAACCAACTCGCGGGCGCGGTTCAGGTCCCGCTGCGAGTCCACGAACTCGACCCGCACTTTGCCCTTGCCGACATACTCAAATTCCTTCAGCAGGTTCCGCGTGTCCTGCAACGCCTTCTCGATGAAATCTCGGCTGCTCGTCGTCGGGATGCAGACCACGATGTCCAGCGGATCTTTCAAACCCGCCAGCACCTGCGCCGTCTTCGACGAGAGCTTGTAGTAACTGCTGCGGGTCAAGTCCCAGCGTTTCGGATGATGGCGCGACAGCAGCCAGTTGGCCATCACCACCAGCGCCAGCAACGCCATGATCTGCACAAGCACATTGATACTGATCTTCAGGCGCCGTTGGCGCAGACTTGGAACATTCGATTGGGTCGGCTCTGCCATGACGTTATCTCCACTTCCTCGATTCTACCACGCGCGTCGCTACGAACAACGTCCAGAAACTCGCGCTCAGGTACAACACCACCGGCCGCAAATCCACGAGTCCGCGCGCAAAATCCTCCATCTGCTCAAAGGCCGATACCGCCTTGATCAGCTTGCCCACTGGGCCGCCTTGGAACAAGTAGTCCACCCAATTCAACACCAACAGAAATGCGAAGATGATTGCAAACGACATCACCGCCGCCGCCACTTGATTCTTCGTGAGCGACGACGTAAGCACGCCGATGGCTATCAGAAATTGCCCGATCAACAACACGCCGAGGTAGCCGCTTAGAATCGGCCCAAAGTCAAGCGACGTCGTTCCACCAGTAAACTTCCGCAGAATCAGCACGTACGCGCCAGTCAGCCCCCACATCACCGAGTACAACACCACCGCGCCCATCCATTTCGCCAGCACCACCTCGAACTCCGTCACCGGCGCCGTCATCAACATCTCGATCGTCCCCGCCCGTTTCTCCTCGGCCAGCAGACGCATCGTGATCATCGGCACCACCACCAACGACGGCAGCCAGAACATGCTGAACATGATCCGCATCGCCGTCATCTGTGTCGGGCCGCGCGTCAGGTAATTGACGATGACCGCGAAGGTCACGCCCATCACCAACAAAAAGAACACCAGCACCACGTACCCGAGCACCGACGCAAAATACGCGTTCATTTCCCGTCGCAACAAGGCCGGCACGTTTCTCATCGCAACACGCTCCTCCGTTGATCGCGGCGGTCTTCCTCCGCCTCGTCCTCATCGCGCGTCACCTGCACGAAGATGTCCTCCAGCGTCGTGCGGCTCCGCGTCAACTCCCGCAACGTCCACCCGCTCCGCACCACCGCCTGGTAAATCGCCTCCCGCGGATCCGCATCGACCTGTGGTTCCACCGCCGCATGCACCAGACCAACCGGCCCGTCCGTCACCTTCACCGCCGCCACGCCCGGCACCGCCTGCAACACCCCCGGCACCTCCGCCGACGGACCGCGCACCTCGACATTGACCACGCCACCTGCGTGAAGCAACTTGCGTAGGTTCTCCGGGGTATCGGACGCCAGAATCTTGCCGTGATGAATGATGATGACCCTGTTACAAGTCATCTCCACCTCGGGCAAAATATGCGTCGAAAGCAAAATGGTGTGCTGTTTGCCGAGATCCTTGATCAACTCGCGCACCTGGCGGATCTGCACCGGGTCCAGTCCGATCGTCGGCTCGTCCAGAATCAACAAGTCCGGCTCATGCAACAACGCATCCGCCAAACCGACGCGCTGGCGGTAGCCTTTCGAGAGCTGGCCGATCACGCGCTTCTGCACGTCCGCAATCCCCGTCTTCTCCATGACCTCCTGGACGCGTTCGCGCCGTTCCGAACGCGGCACGTCCTTCAGACGCGCCCGAAATTTCAGGTACTCGCTCACCCGCATGTCCACATACAGCGGATTATTCTCCGGCATATAACCAATGTGCCGGCGCACCTCCAACGAATCATCGAACACATCGCAGCCCGCCACCGTCGCGCGCCCCGTGCTGGCAGGAATAAAGCCCGTGAGGATGCGCATCGTGGTGCTCTTGCCGGCGCCGTTCGGGCCGAGGAAACCGACGATCTCGCCGCGGTTGACCTCGAACGACACGCCGTTGAGCGCGGTCACGCCCGCATAACGCTTTGTCAAGTTCTCAACTTTGATCATGGGTTGCATGAGTAAACCATTCCCCGTCAGAAAAACATGTTATGCTTTTAGCACAGCTCTTTTGACTCTGGCAAGTAGTTGTGTGTTCAATAATAAAGGAAGCTCTGAATAAATTAACCTTTGGACGTTCTTGCAAAACTCGCTTTTGCGGGCTTTTTCGGCGATGGATTTGAACGGGATGCAAGGGGAAGCGTCTCAGAGTTATGCATGAACTGACCGCGATCTTCCACCATCTTCAACGCCATCTTTTCCCTACACTCG
>CAIKAP010000129.1 GCA_903825435.1 uncultured Verrucomicrobiota bacterium | reverse complement strand
CGAGTGTAGGGAAAAGATGGCGTTGAAGATGGTGGAAGATCGCGGTCAGTTCATGCATAACTCTGAGACGCTTCCCCTTGCATCCCGTTCAAATCCATCGCCGAAAAAGCCCGCAAAAGCGAGTTTTGCAAGAACGTCCAATGAGAACAATGGTAGGCGAGTTCTCGATGTTGCCAGCATCACGAGTGAGACTGGGACGGCTTTCCTTGGCGGAAATCTCCCGCATCTTGGCGATGAGCCGCTGTTTGGTTGGGTCATCGTCAATCGCGCGGATGCAGGTAGTTACCACTTTTCGAGCAGATGTCGACGAGCTTGAATGTGATATCGGCAGCGCTCTTCCAGTTGTGATCGTAGGATTTGTAGCCCCACGTGTCGTTCATCGTTGCCGGGGTTTCCCAGACGACGGGGATGACTTTGTCGGGAATCCGGTTGTCGCCTGCCGACCGGTAATCGCCGGTGCCGCCGAGCCGGCCGTTGACGAGGCAGGCGGGCTGGAGTTCGGGGACGAGGCCGTTGAACTTCGCGGCGCGCTCGGGCGTCATCTCGCGCGGCGTGTCGAACCAGATCAGGCCAATCGGGCCGTATTGCGTGAGGATTTCGCGGACCTGCAGCAGCGCCTTGGCGGCGATGTATTTGTTGTACGAACCGTCAGTGGATTTTTTCTTGTCGTCGCCGAAGTTTCAGGCGTTGCCCATGCCGCCGGGTTTGTGCCAGCCCTGGGCTTGCGAGTAGTCGAAACACAACTTGATGCCGCGTTCCGTGCACGCCACGGCCAGTTCTGTCATCGGGTCGCGGTGGAACGGCGTCGCATCGACGATGCTGTACTTGGTGACATGCGAGTGGAACATCGCGAAACCGTCGTGGTGCTTGGAGGTGATCGTCAGGTATCGGGTGAAAACTCAGACACGGATTGAAATGCCGTGAAACGAAAACAGGGAGACCAGTATTCGTTTCCAAGGCATAAGTGACTCCTTTCTATCATGCCAACCGAACGGATACAGCAAGGACGAGTTTTTTGACCACGCGGGATGGTTTATACGCGTTTTTTCCAAGCAAATCTACGATTTCAAGAACGAGATTTAGGAAACCGTAGAAAGTTAAAAATTATGTTGCATTCCTGAATGGTGAACTTTAAAAATTGATGTCTACGTTTTTCCCATGCTCCTCGGTGAGGTAACCTTGAAACTAAATCCGCAGACTTGAGACGTGCATGACGCGATATGAATAAGTTTGACCAGACTGTCGCCGAGAACTTGAGGGTTATCGGAGCGAGTTGTCCGCGTTTGCTTTTCGCCTTGCAGGAAAGTCCGGAAGCGGTGTGGGGCGAGATCATGCGCATGGAATCAGCCGGTCACGCGTTCGCACTGGCCTGCGCTGGTTTGCCGGACAAATTGGCGGCGGCGGACGAAATCATGGGTCTCGTTGAGGATCTGCGTGTCCAAATTTCCAAAGACGGGCTGAGTGACTACAAGGAATTCGCCGCGTTCCGGCAGGGCGTGTCAGCCATCCAGCGTTGCGCGGACCGGTTGCAAAAATCGTTCGCTGAAAACAGCACGAGGAGTGATCGTCGCTTGAAGATTCACGTTTTCTATTGCTCGAACAATTTGGAAGCCGGCCGGTTGGCTGGTCTGGGCGAGACATTGGGTGGTGATGCGGTCAAGACCATCGGTCTGCCCTGCTCCGGAAAAGTGGATGTGCCCTACCTGATCAAAGCCCTCGAAACCGGCGCGGACGGAGCGGTGGTTGTCGCTTGCAAGAAATCGGAATGCCGCCACTTCGAGGGCAGTCTGCGGGCGCACAAACGCGTCGAGGCGGTCGAGGCGCTGTTGGAGGAAATCGGATTTGGCGCGGGGCGGATGGCCGTCGTGGAGTGCGCGGAAGGCGGCGCCGCGGTGGTCTGTGAGGAAATCAAGGAGTTCATCGAACGGGTCAGAAGTCTGCCGCCGGCCGTGGGCCCCAGCGGTGCGGTGAACAAACAGGAATGTGTGGTTGCATGAAAGTAGATAGCCAACTCGCCAAAAAAATTGAGAGCGGCGATTTTATCGTCACCGCTGAACACGCGCCGCGGACGACGGCGACGGCGGCCACGACGGAAACGGCCTTGAAATCGTTGGGCGCCAAGCTCACGGCGGTCAACTTGGGCGATAACCAACACGGCGTGGCGTTGTCGTCGATGGCGGCGTCGGTGTCGGCGCTGAAACTGGGCATCGAGCCGGTGCTCCAGATGGTCACGCGCGACCGGAACCGGATCGCGCTCCAGTCGGATTTGCTCGGCGCGGCCAGCTTGGGCATCAAAAACGTGCTTTGTTTGTCGGGCTATCATCAGACGTTGATCGGTTGCCCGGATGCGATGAACGTGTTCGACATTGATTCGACGCAGTTCATTGCGACGGTCACACGGATGGGCGAGGAAGGTGTGCTGGCCGACGGGAAGAAGATTGACGGAACGTTTGCGATGTTGGTCGGCGCGGTCGCCAATCCGTATTTGAAACCACTCGAACTCAATTTGCTCCGGCTCCAAAATAAAATCGAAGCTGGCGCGAAGTTCATTCAGACGCATCCGGTCTTCGATCTCGACGCATTCAGCCAATGGCTTGACGCGGTTCGCAAGGCCGGGCTGACGAAGAAGGCGGCGATTTTGGTGAGCGTGTTTCCGTTGGAAAACGCGGCGGAAGCGCAGAAGGTGCGGGAGACGCATTCGGATTTTTGTGTGCCCGACGGTGTGAAAACCGGCGTGGCTGCCTGCGCGGAGACCATCAAGAAGTTGAAAACGATGGATGGCGTACGCGGGGTTCACATTCTTTCGGGTGGCAAGGAAGCGGTCGTGCCGGAACTGTTGGCCGCGGCGGGACTGTAAGGTATGCCGGAGAAATATCACATCAAGACGAAGCCGGTGCCGCCGCGCCGACCGCGCATCGGGAAACACGGTGTCGTGGACTGGCGCGAAGACTGTGCCCGGTGCCACAACTGCGTGAAGAAAGCCTGCGTCTATGACCGCTACCGTCAAGAAGCGGATTACATTCGCAGCATGGGCGAAGTCGAGGCGCTGTTCTTCGATTGCATGGGCTGTTTCTCGTGCGTGCAGGATTGCACGAAGGGATTGTTGCGCCTGTCGATCAACCCGGAATACGAGCGTCTCGGCAACCGGTATTGGAAGCCCGACATCATCAAGACCACCTGGCTCCAGGCCGAGACGGCGAAAATTCCGGTCTCAGGCGCGGGCTACCGGGGACCGTTCTCTGGGCACGGGTTTGATGCGATGTGGACGGACATGTCGGAAATCGTCCGTCCGACCCGCGACGGGATTCACGGCCGCGAATACATCAGCACATCGGTGGACATCGGCCGCAAACTGCCGTTCCTGACGCAGAACGGCAACCAATTGCCGCCGCTGGTGTCGCTGCCGATGCCGTTGATCATTGATTTGAGTTCGCCGGCGCACACGCTGCCGCAGGTTGACCCGATTGTCGAACACGCCGCCGCCGCGACCGGCATCATCGCGTTGATGGATGCGCGTTACCGGCCGGCGAAGGCAGAACATCTGACCAACATCGCGTTCTACCTCAGCCCGGACAGCCCGGCGGTGCCGGACGAACTGTTGCGAAAGACGCGGCTGGTGGAAATCGCTGACGGTCCGGCCGTCGCGGAACGCATTCAGGCGCTCAAGCGGATTCATCCGGAAATTGTCGTGGCGATTCGCGTCGAGTTGACGAATGCCGGCATTGGGCGCGCCATCGAACTGGCGGGGTTGCCCGACGTCGAGACGATTCACGTCGTGGCCGACGCCAACGGCGACGAACTCAACGCGTCGCAGCCGCGGTTTTTGAAGGAGATGCTCCGGCAGATTCACACCGCGCTCATCGAAAAAGGCGGTCGGGACGAAATCACGCTGATGGCCGGCGGCGGCATCGCGTTGCCGGAGCACATGGCGAAGGCGATCATTTGCGGCGCTGACCTCGTGACGATCAATCTGCCGTTGCTGATCGCGTTGGAATGTCATCTCTGTGCGAGCTGCAAACCCGGCACGACCTGTCCGGCGAAGCTGGAGAACATTGATTTCAGTTTCGGCGTGGGTCGGATGACGAATTTGATCGCGGCCTGGCACGATCAGTTGATCGAGCTGATGGGCGCGATGGGCATGCGCGAGGCGCGGCGGCTGCGTGGTGACGTCGGGCGCGCGATGTTTTTCGAGCAACTTGAGGAAGAAACCTTCGGCAAACTTTATGGCACCCGAACGAAGCCTTGAACAATTGCTGCCCGAAAAGACGCTGAAAACGCGCGTGCCGCAGGAACATGTCGAGCGGCTCGTGCGCCCGGCGCCGTCGCGGTATCGCAACGAGATCGCGAAGTACCTCGTCCATCGCGGTCCCGAGTGCAAGCGGTGCGGGAAATGCGGCGAAGTCTGCGCGCACGAAGTCCACGTCCACCTGCCCGGCTACAAATATTACGGCGAACCGCGCCATCACCTCTGCATCGGGCCGAGCTGCGAAAACACGGACCGGTATTGCGTGGCGCAGTGCCCGAATGGCGCGTTGCAGGTCCGGGAAAATCCGATGTATTCGGTGCTCGGCGATTGCCGGTGGTCGAGTGATTTGATTTTGGCGACGTGGAAAATGGCCGAGACCGGCGACGTGCCCCCGGCGGCGTATGATTACAATTACGAGACCGGCAATTCCGGCGGCGGATTCGACAAGCTCCGGTTCAAGTTCCCGAAAGAACCGCCGGTCAAGCTCGATGCCAGCGAAATTGACACCACCGTCCTGCTGAACAAACGCGGCGATGGCCGGCCAAAGATCAAGATTGATGTGCCGTGGTACGGCGGCGGGATGTCGTTCGGCTCGGTCAGCAACGTCACCCAACTTTCCAAGGCCCGCGCGGCGGTGGCGTTCAACACGTTCACCTGCACCGGCGAGGGCGGTTACATGGAACGGATGCGGCCGTATGACGACCACGTCATCACGCAAGTGGCGACGGGGCTGTTCGGCGTGCGCGAGGAAACGATCCAGCGCGTGCCGATTGTCGAATTCAAATACGCGCAAGGCGCGAAACCCGGCCTCGGCGGACATTTGCTCGGCGACAAGAACACAATCGCGGTTTCCCGGATGCGCGAAGCGGTGCTCGGCATTTCGCTCTTCTCGCCGTTCCCGTTTCACAGCGTCTATTCCATCGAAGATCACATGAAACACATCGACTGGATCAAGCACGTCAACCGGCGCGCGTTGATCTCGACGAAAGTTTCGACGCCGACGGACGTGGACATGGTCGCGGTGGGCAGTTATTCCGCCGGCACACACATCGTGCACATTGACGGCGGTTACGGCGGCACGGGCGCGGCGCCGGACATTGCGAAGAAGAATATCGCGATGCCGATCGAGTACGCCATCGGCAAGGTTCACCAATTTCTCGCCGCTGAGGGCGTGCGCGACAAGGTCACGCTCATCGCCAGCGGCGGCATCCGTTCGGCGTACGACGTCGCCAAGGCCATCGCGCTTGGCGCGGATGGCGTGGTCATCGGCACGTCGGAAATGGTCGCGCTCGGTTGCGTGCGTTGCAGCCGGTGCGAGAGCGGCCGCGGCTGTCCGCGCGGCATCGCCACGACCGATCCCGAGTTGGCCGCGAAAATGGAAATTGATTGGGGTACGCAACGCCTCATTAATATGTATAGCGCGTGGCGCAAGGTTTTGGTCGGTATTTTGCAGCGGCTCGGCGTGCCCAGCGTCGCCGAACTGCGCGGACGCACCGATTTGATGATGCACTTGGATTACACAAACTCATGAACCGCGAATTGATTCAACGGCTCACTGATTCCCGGAAACGGCTCGACGTTCCGGCAACCATTCGCAAGGAAGCCGAGGAAGGCGGCTGCGGCGGCGTCGGGTTCTGTTGCAGCGAGCCAGTCGCGGGCCGGCACATTTCCGGCGTGTCGCGCCAAAGTTTCAACGACGGCGGAAACATGGCGACTGCCGATTCTGTCTCCTGTCTCCTGACTTCTTTTTTCGTCGCCGGAACATTTCCGGAACATGACGCGGGCTTGCTCCGAATGGCTCGCTTTGGTATCGTTCGCTCCATCAAAGGAACAATGTCATGAAGAAAAAACTTACCACCAATGCCGGCGCTCCGGTGCCAGACAACCAGAATACGATGACCGCCGGGCCGCGCGGGCCGGCGTTGCTACAGGATGTCTGGTTTCTGGAGAAGCTCGCCCATTTTGACCGGGAGGTTATTCCCGAACGGCGGATGCACGCCAAGGGATCGGGCGCTTATGGGACGTTCAAGGTGACAAACGACATTACGCGTTACACCAAGGCCAAGATGTTTTCGAAGGTGGGCAAGAAGACCGACATGTTTATCCGGTTCTCCACGGTGGCCGGTGAGCGCGGCGCGGCGGACGCGGAGCGCGACATCCGGGGCGTGGCGATGAAGTTCTATACCGACGAGGGGAATTGGGATCTGGTGGGCAACAACACGCCGGTATTTTTCCTGCGCGACCCGTTGAAATTCCCGGACCTCAACCACGCCGTCAAGCGCGACCCCCGCACCAACCTGCGCAGCGCGCTCAATAATTGGGATTTCTGGACATCGTTGCCGGAGGCGTTGCACCAAGTCACCATTGTCATGAGCGACCGCGGGATTCCCGCGAGTTACCGGCACATGCACGCGTTCGGCAGCCACACGTTTAGCCTCATCAACGCCAAGAACGAACGGTTCTGGGTCAAGTTCCACTTCCGCTCGCAACAAGGCATTAAGAACCTGACCGACCAACAGGCCGAGGCGATCATTGCCAAGGATCGCGAGAGCCACCAACGCGACCTCTACGAAAGCATCGAGAAGAAAGACTTCCCGCGCTGGACGATGTTCATCCAAGTTATGCCGGAAAAGGAAGCAGCGACGTGCCCGTATCATCCGTTCGACCTCACCAAAGTCTGGTTTCACAAGGATTATCCGCTGATGGAAGTCGGCGTGGTCGAACTGAATCGCAACCCCGAAAACTACTTCGCCGAAGTGGAACAGTCCGCGTTCAACCCCGCCAGCATCGTCCCCGGCATCGGCTTCTCGCCCGACAAGATGTTGCAGGGCCGGTTGTTCTCCTACGGAGATGCCCAGCGTTACCGGCTCGGCGTCAACCACCACCTGATCCCCGTCAACGCCGCCCGTTGTCCGTTTCACAGCTATCATCGCGACGGCGCGATGCGGGTGGACGGCAACCACGGCAGCACGCTCGGCTACGAGCCGAACAGTTTCGGCGAATGGCAACAGCAGCCGGAATTTGCCGAACCGCCGCTCCCGTTGTCGGGCGCAGCCGACCACTGGAACCACCGCGAGGACACCGATTACTACACGCAGCCCGGCAAACTGTTCCGGCTGATGAGCAAGGCGCAGCAGAGGCTCCTCTTCGAGAACACTGCCCGTTCCATTGGCGGCGCGACGCGCGAGATACAGTTACGGCACATCGCCAACTGCCTCAAAGCCGACCCGGCTTACGGCAACGGCGTGAAGGAAGCCTTGAAGAAGATTGGCATCAAGCTATAACGACCGGTAACCACAGGAGAATCATTATGGACGCAAAGAAAAGCATTGAACTGTTGAACCAAGGCGTGGCCGACGAACTCCAAGCGGTTCACCAATACATGTATTGGCACTTCCACTTGGACGACCAAGGCTTTGCGCCGTTGGCCTTGATGTTCAAGAAGATTGCCATTGAAGAAATGGGGCACGTCGAGCGGTTGGCCGAGCGCATCCTGTTCTTGAAGGGCGATGTCAAAATGCTGGCCGCCGGTCCCGTCGAAGCGATCACCGAAGCCCAGAAGATCCTTGTCAAAGCCGCCGCGATGGAACAAGCCGGCGTCACCAGCTACAACCAGTCCGCCATCAAATGCGGTCAGAACGCCGACGCGGCCTCCAAGCAATTGTTCGAAGCACTCGTCAACGACGAGGAACGGCATTTCGACCAGTTCGACAAGCAACTGGAAAATATTAAGCGGTTTGGCCCAAGTTACCTCGCACTCCAGTCCTTCGAAAAAACGCCCAAAGCACCGGCACCAGAAGGATAGCGCCGGTGTCTTTTTGAGAAGATCGACAAGAATACCCGTAATACCTCGCCACAATTCGTCAGTCAGCCAGTTGTAATAACGAAGTACTTATTTCCGATGACCACCATCAATAAAAAAATTGGCGCGGTACTGGTGCAAGGCGGCGGCGTCGCCGGCGTGCCCAGCGTCGCCGAGTTGCGCGGACGCACCGATCTGATGATGCACTTGGATTACACAACCGCATGAACGCCGAATTGATCAAACGCCTGGCCGCTTCCCGACAGCGGCTGGCCGAACAGCTCAACCACTCCTCGCACCTGAAGAAGGAAGCTGAGGAAGGTGGCTGCGGCGTGGTGGGTTTCTGTTGCAGCGTGCCGGTGCCGGGCAAACATATTTATGAGCCGTCCCGCCAAATGCACAACCGCGGCAACGGCAAAGGCGGCGGCATCGCGGCGGTCGGTCTCGTGCCGGCACAGCTCGGCGTCAGCCGGGAAGTGCTCGACACGAATTGGCTGCTGCACATCGCGTTCATCGACACCAAAGTTCGTCCCGAAATCGAGGCGGAGTTCATCAAACCGTACTTCGACATCACCGCCTCGGCGCAACTCGACAAGGTGGACGACTGGAAATCCGTGCCCGGCCTCGAAGTGTTGCCGCCGGATGTCTGCCGGTACTTTGTGCGCGTCAAACCGGCAGTGCTCGACACGTTCGTCGCGAAGAATCATTTTGAAAAACTCGACCGCGACGCCGCCGAGGCCGAGTTCATCAACCAAAACAGTTTCAATCTCAACCAGAAATATTACGCGTCGCTCGGCGACAAACGCGCGTTCGTGTTGTCGGCTGGCCGCGACATCATGATCCTCAAGGTGGTCGGCTTTGCCGAAGCCATCGTGAAGTATTACAAGATCGAGGAATTTTGCGCGCATGAATGGATCGCGCACCAACGCTTCCCGACCAAAGGCCGCGTCTGGCATCCCGGCGGCGCGCATCCGTTCACCGCGATCGACATGGCGCTCGTGCACAACGGCGACTTCGCGAACTATCATTCCGTCAGCGAATATCTCAAGCAGCGCCACATCTATCCGCAGTTCCTCACCGACACGGAAGTTTCGGCGTTGCTCTTCGATCTGCTGAGCCGGACGTACCATTATCCGCTCGAACACATCATCGAGGCGCTCGCGCCGACGACCGAACTCGACTTCGACCGGCTCGACCCGGAACGGCAGAAGATTTACCGGGCCATCCAGGCCACGCACATCCACGGCTCGCCGGACGGCCCGTGGTTTTTCATCATCGCCCGCAATCTCGTCCGCGAAAAACAATTCCAGTTGATGGGCATCACCGACACCGCGATGTTGCGCCCGCAAGTGTTCGCCTTCTGCGACGGCGAAGTCCAGGTCGGCCTGATCGCCTCAGAAAAACAGGCCATTGACGCCACGCTCCACAGCTTGTCGAAGGACGACATCCGAATTTGTCCCGTCGCCGACCGGTACTGGAACGCCCGCGGCGGCAGCTACGACGACGGTGGCGCATTCATTTTCAATTTGCAGAAAAATTCCGCCGGGAAATACCGGATCGCCTGCGCCGACAAGTTCGGCAAACAGGTCCCGATCCCCGGCGGCACCGAGACCTGCGATTTTTCCAAGGAACAAGTCACCTTTACCGGCACCGCTACCGGCATTCCGGCGTTTGAATCGTTGCGCGACCAGCTTCCGCAACAGACGTTCGACGAATTCCGCGCCGCCAGCCGGCAAATCGCCGACGCGGGCAAGGATCCGGCGAAGACGGCCACGGCGATTGACGTGCTGACGCAACTCAACGACAAACGTTACCCGACCGGCGCCAAGCGCCGGAGCCACGTGCTCCACGTCGTGCGCACCGAGTTGAACCGGCTGTTCGCCAGCCTGCCCAACATCGGCGCGACCGACGCGCGCCCGGGCGCATTCCGGCTGATTGATTTCGCGACCCGGCAACAGTTGCGCAAACCGCTGGAAGGCGAAACGACGCTGGTGATCGACGCCGCGAAGTTCGCGCCGGAAGGCAGCGACTGCGACGCGGAGTTGCTGGTGGACGCGTACATGAAAGGCTGGCGGCGGTTCGTCAGCTTCAATTGCATCGGCCAGCGCTACATCGGCTGCGGTTTGGGACCGGACACCGACGACGTGAACATCGAAGTGTACGGCAGCAGCGGCGATTATCTCGCGTCCGGCATTGACGGCCTGACGATCACGGTGCACGGCAACGCGCAGGATCAACTCGGTCAGATCATCAAACGCGGCAAGCTCGTCATTCACGGCGACGTCGGCCAGACGTTCATGTACGGCGCGAAAGGCGGCTCGGTGTACGTGCTCGGCAACGCGGCCGGGCGGCCGTTGATCAATTCGGTCGGTCGCCCCAAAGTCGTCATCAACGGCACGTGTCTCGACTTCCTCGCGGAGTCGTTCATGGCCGGTGATCCGCATCAGGGCGGCGGGTTTGTGATTTTGAACGGCGTCCGGCTGGCTGAAGATGGACACTTGATTTCGTTGGCCGATCCGTATCCCGGCAGCAATCTGTTTTCGCTCGCGTCGGGCGGCGCGATTTTTGTCCGCGACCCGGACCGGAGTCTGGTCGAGGAACAGTTGAACGGCGGCAAGTTCGCCCGCGTCACCGACGCGGATTGGGAATTGATCCGGCCGTACCTGGAAGAAAACGAACGGCTGTTCGGCATCACCATCGCGCAACTATTGACGCACAAAGGCCGGCACCGCCGGCCGGCGCAGGTGTACCGCAAAGTCGTGCCCGGCAGCGTCGCCGCCATCGTCGAGGACGAAGCCGACGAGGTGACCGCCGAAGCCATGGAGTTAGCCGCCAAATAGCTTGAGGAAATCATTGTGATCACCATCAAGAAAAACAAATCCGGTCCCGGCCTGAAACGCGCGATCAAGGAACTCTGCGGCGTGGACCTGAGCGTCTGTTTCCAATGCAAGAAATGCTCCAGCGGTTGCGCCGTGGCGAAGCTGACCAAGACCCGGCCGTCGGAAGTGATGCGGCGGTTGCACCTCGGCGCCGGGGCGGAGTTGTTGGAGAGCGATTTGATCTGGACGTGCGCGTCGTGCGGCACCTGTTCGGCGCGTTGCCCGATGGGGATTGATGTCGCGGCGGTGATGGACGCGTTGCGGCAACTGGCGATTGCGAAAGGCGTGCCCGCGCCGGCCGGCAATGTGCCGTTGTTCAACCGGGCGTTCCTCAAGACGGTCGAGAAATTCGGCCGCACCTACGAACTCGGCATGGTCGCCGCCTACAAGCTCGGCACCGGCAAGTTGATGGCCGACACGGAAAAATTTCCGACGATGCTCAAGAAAGGCAAGCTCGCGCTGTTGCCGCCGCGCGGCGCGGACACCAAAACCGTAAAACGAATTTTTGCGAAGACCAAAGGCGGGAAAGCATGAAGTACGCGTATTATCCGGGCTGTTCCGCCGAATCCACGGCGCGCGACATGAACCTGTCCACGCTCGCGGTCGCGAAGTCGCTCGGCATCGAGTTGCAAGAGCCGCCGGGCTGGACGTGTTGCGGCGCGACGGCGGCGCACCAAACCGACCGGCAGCTTGCGGTGTCGCTGGCCGCGGCGAATCTGGTCAAAGTCCGGGACATGAAGCTGGACATGCTGGTGAATTGCGCCGCCTGCTACAACCGGATGAAAGCGGCCAACCACGAAGTCACCAACCACGCCGAGCTGCGCGCGGCGCT
This sequence comes from uncultured Verrucomicrobiota bacterium, assembly GCA_903825435.1. Taxonomy (GTDB): domain Bacteria; phylum Verrucomicrobiota; class Verrucomicrobiia; order Palsa-1439; family Palsa-1439; genus CAIKAP01. The sequence continues at coordinate 33,790 of CAIKAP010000129.1, read as the reverse complement.
CGACCAGGATTACGACGGCTCGGTCAAGGTCCGACATCTGATCGAAGTGTTGCTCGAAGACGTCGGCCTGCCGGCGATCAAGCAATCGTTCAAGCGTTCGCTGAACGGACTGAAGGTGGCGTGTTACTACGGCTGCCTGCTCGTGCGTCCGCCGGGCGTGATGAAATTTGATGACGCGGAGAATCCGCAGTCGCTCGACCGGCTCGTGACGGCGATGGGCGGCCAGAGCCTCGACTGGCCGGGCAAGGTGGAGTGTTGCGGCGGCGGGTTGTCGTTGTCGCGCACCGACGTGGTGGTCAATCTTTCGGAATCAATTTTGGACATGGCGGAGCAGGCCGGGGCGGACTGCGTGGTGGTCAGTTGCCCGATGTGCCAGATCAACCTCGATCTGCGGCAGGCGGACATGGCGAAAAAATATCAGATGCCGGTGGTTTATCTCACGCAGTTGCTTGGATTGTGCCTCGGCTACAGCGCCGGCGAACTCGGTTTTGAAAAACTGATGGTGCCGGCCACGAACGTTCTGGGGAAAGTGCAATGAGCACCGGCAATCGGTGACGTTGACAGCCGGAACATTTCCGGAACATGACGCGGAGCAGATTTCACCACCAGCACGAAGGCCGGAACAAAACCGGAACATGGCCTCGTCACCCGCTAACGGCGGAATGTTCGTGCGATGGAGACAGCTTTAAGTTTCAGAAGTTGTGCTCGGCGATAACAGCCGAGCCAGCAGCCACGCAAATGCGAACGCAGCCAGCGTGCCGAGCGCACCGACCAGGGCCGTGACCCAACCCGCTTCGCCGAGCCACGGTAGTTTGTAGTCCGGGAAGGGCGAGGCGACGAGCGGCGCGGTCACGGCATGCGGCTCGAAGCCGAGTTTCGCCGTGACCTTCTCCAAACCATCCGGCCATTCGCACGCGAAGGGCGATACAAACAATGCCAAGCCCAGCGCGACGAGCAAACCGTACCCGACTTTCGCCGCAGTTTGCGGCGCCTCGTCGTTTCGGTCGATAAGGTCTGGGCGTCCCTGCGCAATCGCCAGCAGCACCAGCGCCGTGATCGTGCCTTCGCCGATACCGATGAGCATGTGAACGCCAGCCATTGCGGGAAAGACCAGCCGCCATGCGATCTTGCCGGACCACGCAAGCTCGCCGGCGCAACAGACCGCCGCCAATACCGTTGCGCACCAGCCTGCGAACGCCGCGCCCAGTAACATTCCGCGCCGCCCGTCGGCCAGCCGGCGCATGAGCCGATAAATCGCGTAACCGGCAATGACGTTGACCAGCCCCATGTTAAATATGTTGGCGCCGAGCGCCGTCACGCCGCCGTCGGCGAACAGGAAACATTGTACCATTAACACCGCCGTCATCACGATCACCGCCGGGCCGGGGCCAACCAAGACCGCCGCCAAGACACCGCCGACCAGATGTCCCGACGTACCGGCTGCCACGGGAAAGTTCAACATCTGCGCCGCGAAAATGAACGCCGCCGTCAGGCCGAGCAACGGCACGCGTCGCGCCGGCAATGTGCGTTTCGCCTGCCATAATGCCGCGCCCACTCCCGCCGTCGTGAGTACGCCGCTCGCTACCGCTGTCTTCGTGTTCAAAAAGCCATCAGGAATGTGCATGAGAATTCTCGCTCAGGGTTTGACTTCCGGTGTTTCCTCGAAAATCTCCCGGCGATCAAGCTCCGCCCATGCTTCGAGAGAGGTGGGCCGCGCTTCCGCAGATTTCAAGCCGCCGGTGATTTTCCGCATTGCTTCTTGTTGCCGCTCGAAAACGGCGGGCTTGACCCGGAGGCGGAGCCGCTTGTTACCGAAAATAAATATCGCTTCAGGCACCGGCGTAGTGGTATCGGCGACGCGGATTGTCCCGCGACCGAGACTGGCGCCGGTGGCGACCTGCAATCCGTCGTTGAAACAACTCATTGGCGGTTTCAGCCCGGCGTGGCTCTCGACGCTGAGGTCGTCCAGCGACGCGCCGAGAAGTTCGCGGGCGCGTACTCCCATCTTCGCACCGAGAATGGAAAACGTGCCGAGATGCCGGTGCAACTCGTGAGCGAGCACGGCAGTGTTCCATTCTTCTTCGCCGTAGCGCGCGATGATGCGTTCGACAAACGGGCGCACGTCGCTCTGAAATTGTTCCGGTTTTGTGGGAAACGCGGCGAGTACGACCGGACGACGGACGGTCGCGCCAGTGGTTGATTCGTCATGCGCGCGGGCCGTCAGCGCTACGGAAAGTGATGCGAGAATGAAAGGTAATAAGTGTTTCATCATAGCTCCAGTTTGACGCCGCCCATCACGTTGCTGCCGGGCATGGGATAACCCGGTTTCTGCTGGTAGTCGGCATTGGTGAGGTTTTGACCGGCGAGGAAAATCTGACCGTGGAGTCGCCAAGACGGCAACGAAAAATCGTAGCTGAGTCGCGCATTCACTAGAAAGTAGGAACTGATTTGGCTGGTGTTGATCGCCTTGAAGTCGCGGTCACGTGAAAGCGCGTTCTGGTCGCCAACGTACTGACTGTCCACGCTCAGACGAAAGCGCTCGAAGAACCGGTAGGTCGCCCCGGCACTGGCCGTCCATTGCGGCGCGTAAGGCAGATCGCTGGGACTGGCATTGAGCACGGTGAAACCGCCGAACAGTGCGAGATCGCGGACCGGCGTGACCGTTATCGTGGTTTCCAGTCCCTCGGTCCGGAAATTCCCGATGTTTTTCCACACCGGCGGGAACGGCGGATAAGTCAGGACGATCCGGTCGTGGCCACCGTCGTAGAACAACGTGAGGTCAAGCTTGGCGAGCTTCCCGAACCGCTGGCTGGCGCCGAGTTCGTAGTGGTCGAGCGTCTCGGCATTCAGCTTGTGTCCCAAATTGTTGCCGGGTGGGAACGCATCCACAAAAATGCCGGGATAGTTGACGCCGCGAGCGTAGGACGCGTGGAACTCCGTCTCCTTGACGCCGAGCACCAGCCCGGCTTGCGGTGCAAATTCGTCGGCAAAAACATCGTGATTGAAATACCGGAACCCTGCTGACGGCTGGAGATAAACGTCGTTGTTGAAATCCCACCGCTGGCTGAGCGACGCATATGGCGAAACGATCCGAAACGTCTCGCGCGGAAAGTCCGTCAGCGTGGTCGCCGTCACGTCGTGGTATTTGCCACTGATGAAATCCACGTCCACACCGGTCATCAATTCGCCACCGTCCCACGGCTTGAACGTCTCGCGTGTCTTGACACCAAAATTGTCGTAGCCGGTCACCGTGGTTTCATCATTCAATTTTGTGGTGGAGTCGTATTGGTTGACCCAATTCAACGTGCCGCGATTCCAATACGCCTTCACATAGCCGTCCGCCCGCTCGTAATGATTCGCCAGCGTCACAATGGTTAGATAATCATCGTCGTTAAATCGCCCGTTGCTGTACACCTGCGCGGGCGGAACCAGCTTCGGCGACGGACCAGGGTCTTCGGCCCAATTGTCCGTGCGGTTGAACACCACGTGCGCTTCCCAATTCGGATTGAAGTCGTAGCCGAACCGGCCAAAGTAATTCTGCAACTCGCCCGCCGAATGCGCGCGGTTGCCATCAGAGGCGCGATAGCTTTGGAGCAGGTAATAATCGAGGTTGTCCACCTTGCCGCCGTGCTCGGCGACTTCGACCACGGTGTTGTACGAGCCGCCGGCGAGTTGCAGGCTCGTGGTGAAGCCCGGTTCGGTTTGACGTTTGGTAATCATGTCCACCACGCCGAACGCCATGTTGCCGTACAACACCGGCTGCGCGCCCTTGTACACGTCAATGCGCTGGGCAATATCCACGCTGAGCATATCCAACAACGGATGTGTCCACAGACTGTTGAAGTTTGCGATGCCATCAATGGCCAACTGAATCTCCGCACCGGGCCGCGCAGCGCCCATACCACGGATGAACACCGCGCCGCCCTCGCCGCCGCCGAAACTGCCGACGGGATTAAAATGGGAAACCACCACGCCCGGCGTTTCGCGCAGCGCCGACTGCAAATCCTGCGCGTTCAATTCCTTGATTTGTTCTCCCGTGACCGAGGTGACCTGTCCGGCCAACGGCGTCAGACGATTCCCCTCGATGATTGGTGTACCCGTTACGATGACTTCCGGCATCCGGGAGACGGCATTGGTTTCCGATAAACGGCTGGCAATATTCGTGTCTGCCGCCGCAACGCCAAGACATACAGCAAAAGCGAGCAGCGTGAGTGTGGTGGAGTTCATGTCGGCAAATCTTTACCGGTAGTGGTGATGGTGAGTTTGCCGTGCTTGACGCCTTTAGCAGCGATCAATTCGTCGGCGAGCTTTTTGATCTTTGACGCTTTGCCACGCACGGCGAGGACTTCGAGACAGTTGTCGTGGTCGAGATGACAATGCAGCGCGGAAATAATTACGTCACGATGTTCATGCTGGAGGTCGGTGAGCAAATCCTGAAGATGATGCTTGTGGTGATCATAAACCAGCGTGATCGAGCCGGCGATTTCGCCATCACCTTGTTGCTGGCGGTGCTCAACAAGGTGGGCGCGAATCATGTCGGCGATGGCCAGCGAACGGTTATCGTAACCTTTCTCGGCGCTCATCCGGTCAAGCTCGTGCGCGAGCCTGCGGTCAAGTGAGACACTAAAACGAATCGCATTTTTCATGGTGTTACCTTTTATATTAAACGTAACACTTTCGTCAAACCAAATTCTTGCAGCCTCACTTGTCGAAGCCGACTGCGCGAGACCCAACGAACCTGCCTGCGGTGCAGTGCCGATGGGAATTGCCGCCTCTCCTTCGATTAGGTCGTTTGGATGGGCCAGACCTCCGGCTATTTGTAGTCCGGTGGTCGAAATGGTCGGAAATTTGATGCCTGCCGCTTTGCTTCGGCAAATCCCCGTAAATCCCTGTCAATCAACATGTGCAGACGGCTTCGCGGGCGCCGTTTACGGTTTCGCGGGAGGGGCTTTCGTCGTCGCGGACGGCGCTTTCGCGGTCGCGGAATAGGCTGGTGGCGGCGCGGAGCGCACTGTCGGCGTCGCGGACGGTGCTGTCGCCCTCGCGGACACCACTTTCATCGGCGCGGACGGTACTGTCACCGTCGCGGACGTGCTTTCATCGGCGCGGAGGGCAGTGTCACCGTCGCGGACGGCACTGTCACCATCGCGGTTGCGATGTCGGCGGCGCGGACGCCGCTGTCGGTGTCGCGGACACCTCTGTCCAGTTCGCGGACGGTGGTGTTCCTGTTGCCAACGGTGGCGTCACCGTCGCGCGGTGCGCGGGTCAAGTTGCGGACGGTGCTGATTTTTTCGCCGGTGCCGCTGTCGCCGTCGCGGACGGTGGTGTTCCAGTTGCGAACGGCGGCATCGCCGTCGCCAACGGTGGCGTCACCGTTGCGAGCGCCGCTGTGATGTTCCGCCATTCCGATGTTGACAACGCGGTGAGGACTTTTATTATCGCGAGCATTATGAACAGAAAACAACTCAACGTCAGCGATATGGGCGCGTCCGTGTCTGTGTACATGGACAAGAACAAAACGATCTGGAGCGGCGTGAAAGCCATCGCCGACGCGGTGAACGACGTGAACACGACGCTCACCGGAATGGCGGACGCGGACAAGAAACAGCAGTCCGCCCGCAAAGGCGCGGGGGAAGACAAGCTTTCGGTGCGGCACGATTTTGAGGATCAGATTTTGTTGATCGCGGATCAGTTGGTCGCCTATGGCGAGGCGACGCAGAATCCGAAATTGGTGGCACAGGCGGAGACGACGCTGCCGACGTTGGACAAACTTTCGGCGCAAGACTTGATCGCCGCCGGGAAAACGTATTCGGACTTGGCGACGGCGAATCTTGCCGCGCTCGCCGATTACGGCATCGCGCAGGATGACGTGACGGAATTGGATGACCTGACGGCGTCATTCGGCAAGGTGAAGACGGAGCCGCGCGACGCGGTCGTCGAGCAATCCAAACAAACGGGCACGGTGCAAGGGTTGACGGCGACGCTCCTGACGATTCTGCGCCGTCGTCTCGACAAATTGATGACGCAATTCAAGCGGACGAACCCGGAATTTTACGCGGGTTATCTGTCCGCGCGCGTGATCGTGGATCGCGGCGGCGGCGGCAAGAAGCCAACTCCGCCCGCGCCAACGACACCGGCGAAGTAAGCCGGTAGGAGTACCCGTCACACCTCGCCGCATTTTGTCTGTCAGCCAGTCGTAATACCGAAGTACTTATTTCCGATGACCACCATCAATAAAAAAATTGGCGCGGTACTGGTGCAAGGCGGCGGCATCGCCGGCGTGCAGGCGTCGCTGGACCTGGCCAACAGCGGCTTCAAGGTGTATCTCGTCGAGCGCGACGGCGCCATCGGCGGCATGATGGCCCACCTCGACAAAACTTTCCCGACCGGCGACTGCGCGACGTGCATCGTTTCGCCAAAACTCGTCGAGTGCGCCCGCAACCTGAACGTCAAAATCCTTACGCTCTCCGAGCTGACGGATTTGCAGGGCACGCCGGGACATTTTCAGGCGACGGTCAAACGCCATCCGCGGTTTGTGGACGAGGACAAGTGCACCGGTTGCAGCCAATGCACGCAAGTTTGTCCCGTCGATGTGCCGGATGAATTCAACCGGTGCCTCGGCACGCGCAAAGGCATCGCCAAACTCTACGCGCAAGCGACGCCGAACATTTTCGGCATTCTCAAGCAAGGCCACGCGCCCTGCAAAGTGAAATGCCCGGCGCGCGTCAACGTCCAGGGCTACGTCCAGCTCATCAAGAAAAAGGAATATCTCAAGGCGGTCGCGCTGGTTCGCCAGCGCAATCCGCTCTCCGGCATCTGCGGCCGGATTTGCACGCATCCGTGCGAGTCGGTCTGCACGCGTGGCACCGCCGACGAAGCGATCGCGATCCGGTTGCTGAAACGATTTGCGTCCGATCAGGAAGCCGCACTGCTTGCGGCCGGTCAACTGACGTTACCGGAAGAAAAGAAACCGGCCGCGGACGCGAAAAAAGTCGCGATCATTGGCGCCGGGCCGGCCGGGTTGACGGCGGCGGCGGATTTGGCGGATGCCGGGTTTGCGGTGACGGTGTACGAAGCGCAGTCGGCGGCGGGCGGGATGCTCCGGTACGGAATTCCGGAATACCGGCTGCCGAAGAAAGTGCTGGACCACGAAGTCGAGTTGATCCGGCGCAAGGGCGTGACGCTTGTTTACAACTGCCGGGTTGGCCGGGACATCACGTTCCAGGCGTTGCGCGACCAAAACGACGCGATCCTGATTTCCGCCGGCGCGCACAAGAGCCGGAAGCTGCGCATTGACGGCGAAGACAAGCAGAACGTCCTGCACGGCGTGGAATTTTTGCGCGACGCGGCGTCGCCGCAGAAGCCGGCGGTCAAGGGGCGCGTGTTGGTGATTGGCGGCGGCAACGTGGCGGTGGACGTGGCGCGGACGGCGTTGCGGCTCGGCGCGCAGAGCGTCGAGATGGTGTCGCTCGAAGCGCGCCACGAGATGCCGGCGTACAAGGAAGAAGTCGAAGCGACACTGGCGGAGAATATCAAAATTCGCAATAGCTGGGGACCGAAACGCATTCTCGGTAACGGTTCCGTGACCGGCATCGAACTCAAGCGGTGCACGCGCGTGTTCGACGAGCAGAAACGTTTCAGTCCCGCCTTCGACGAAAACGATTTGACCACGGTGGAAGTGGACCAGATCATCGTCGCCATCGGCCAGATGACGGACGAAGATTTGGTGAAGCACATCCCGGTCGAGAACGCGCGCGGCTGTTTCAAGGCCGACCCGGTGACCGGCCAAACATCCATCGCCGGTGTGTTCGCGGGCGGCGACAACGCGTCCGGTCCGTTGTCGGTGATTGATGCCGTTGCGGCCGGCAAGCGTGTGGCGGAGTCCATCACGCGTTACCTGACCGGCAAGGACATGTTGGCGGACCGGTTTGAGAGCACGGTGCAGCCGATTCCGGAAGAAATGCTGCCGGAGACGGAAAAACTCGCCAAGAAGAGCCGGTCGCGGCCGGAAGAATTAGCTCCGGCGAGCCGGAAAAACAATTTTGACGAAGTCGAAAAGGGATTGACCGAGGAACAGGCGCTGGCCGAAGCCGAGCGATGCTTGAATTGCGCGCTCTGCTCGGAATGTAATCAGTGCGTCGAGAAGTGCGAGCAGCAGGCCATCAACCATTCGATGCGCGAGGTGTCGGTCAAGCTCGACGTCGGCGCGGTCGTGTTGACGCCGGGGTTCAAGGAATTCGACGCCGGGCGGAAAGGCGAGTTCGGGTACGGCCGGTATCCAAACGTCGTCACCAGCGTGCAGTTCGAGCGGATGCTCTCGGCGGCGGGGCCGTTCGAGGGGCACGTCATCCGGTTGTCGGATGGCCGGGAAGCGAAGCGGATCGCGTGGATTCAATGCGTCGGCTCGCGCGACGCGGCGAGCGGCCACGATTATTGTTCGTCGATCTGTTGCATGATGGCGACGAAACAGGCGTTGGTCGCCGGCGATCACGTGACCGGATTGGATGCGACGATTTTCTACATGGACATTCGCGCGCACGGCAAAGATTTTGACCAATATTACGAACGGGCGAAGGCGCAGAAACACATTCACTACGTCAAGAGCATCCCGTCGCGGATCATCCAGATTCCCGGCAGCCGGGATTTGCGCGTGCAGTTCCTCGACGGCGACGGTCAGCTTCTGCAACGTGAGTTCGATCTGGTCGTGTTGTCGGTCGGCATGGAACCGCCGGACTCGTTGACGCGGTCGGCGGCCCGGCTCGGCATCGAGTTGAACGATTTTGGTTTCTGCAAGACCGACCGGCTGGCGCCGTTGGTCACGTCGCGGCCCGGCGTGTTTGTCGGCGGCGCGTTCCAGGAACCGAAGGACATTCCCGAAACGGTGGTGCAGGCGAGCGCGGCGGCGTCGATGGCGATGGAGTTGCTGGCCCCGGCGCGCAATTCGCTGGTCACGAAGAAGAGTTATCCGATCGAGCACGATGTCGCGGATGAACCGCCGCGCGTCGGTGTGTTTGTCTGTCACTGCGGCATGAACATCGCGTCGGTGGTGAACGTCGAGCAGGTCGTGGAACGAATCGCGCAACAGCCGGGCGTGGTGTTGGCGACGCACACGATGTTCACCTGTTCCGACACGAGCTTGTCGAACATCAAGGACATGATCCACGAACACCGGCTGAACCGGATCGTGGTGGCGTCGTGCACGCCGCGCACGCACGAGCCGTTGTTCCGCGAGACGTTGCGCGAAGCGGGGCTGAATCCGTATTTGTTCGAGCTGGCCAATATCCGCGACCAGTGTTCGTGGGTGCACTCGGCGGCGCCGCAGACGGCGACCGACAAGGCGGTGGAACTGGTGAAGATGGCGATCGCGCGGGCGCGCGAGTTGTCGCCGCTGGAAGGCGGGACGTTGAAGGTGGAGCAGACCGGGTTGGTCATCGGCGGCGGCTTGAGCGGCATGACCGCGGCGCTGGCGCTGGCGAACCAGGGATTCCCGGTGCACCTGATCGAACAATCGAACCGGCTCGGCGGGACATTGCACGAGATTACGGGAACGTTCGAGCATCCGGACCTCAGCGAGTTTACCGGCGCGCTCATTCGGCAAGTCGAGACGCATCCGCAGATCAAGTTGTATCTCGAAACCGAAGTGGCCGGCGTCAAAGGCCACGTTGGCAAATTCCACCTGACGCTGCGCAAAGCCGGTCAGACAAACGAGATTACCGGCGGCGCCGTTGTCGTGGCCACCGGCGCGCGCGAGGCGAAGACGAAGGATTTCCTGTACGGCCGCGCGGCGGGTGTGTTGACGCAGGTGGAGTTGGCGAAGCAGTTGCACGACCGCGCGTATCCGGCCAAGGGCCAGAACGTGGTGATGATCCAGTGCGTTGGCTCGCGCAACGAGCAGCACGCGTATTGCAGCCGGATCTGTTGTTCGCTGGCTGTCAAGAACGCGCTCGCGATCAAACAGCAAGATCCCGACGCGAACGTTTTCGTGCTCTATCGCGATGTGCGGACGTATGGTTTCCGTGAGTTGTATTACAAGCAAGCGCGCGAAGCCGGGGTGGTGTTCATCCGTTACGCGCCGGAAAATCCGCCGCAGGTGAGCGACACCGGCGGGTTGGTCGTTACGTTGCAAAGCCCTGATTTCCCCGAGCCGCTCCAGATCGAGGCCGACAATCTCGTGTTGAGCACCGGCATCGAGGTGGATTTGCCGAACAACAAACGCGTGTCCGACATGCTCAAGGTGCCGCTCAACGCCGACGGGTTTTACGTGGAAGCCCACATGAAACTGCGGCCGGTGGATTTTGCGACCGAAGGCATTTTCCTGTGCGGCCTGGCGCATTCGCCGAAATTCATCGACGAAAATATTTCCCAGGCTCGCGCCGCCGCCGCGCGCGCCGCAACGGTGTTGTCCAAGACGCAACTCGATGTCAGCGCGCAAGTCTCGTACGTCACGCAGCAGAAATGCATCTCGTGCATGACCTGCGTCACGGTCTGTCCGTACTCCGCGCCATTCTGCAACAAGGACGGCAAAGGCCAGATCGAGGCCGCGAAGTGCATGGGCTGCGGCATCTGCGCTTCGGAGTGCCCGGCCCGCGCGATCCAACTGCATCATTTCGAGACCGACCAGTTCCTCGTCATGATCCGGCAATTATTCGCCGGCGGGAACGGGAACGGCAACGCGCCGGTCGCCGACCGCGCGAAACCGGAATTGGTGGAAACAGTCTGAGCCATGGAAACTGAAACCTTTCAACCGAAGATTTTGGCCTTTTGTTGCCACTACTGTGCCTATTCCTCCGCCGACCTCGCCGGCTCGATGCGCATTCAGTATCCGCCGAATGTGCGGATCATCCGCACGCCCTGCACCGGCCGGTTGGAAACGGAATATTTCATGAAGGCGCTCGAAAACGGCGCCGACGGCGTGTTGGTGGCCGGTTGCCTCGAAGGCGGCTGCCATTTCGTCGAAGGCAATCTGTGCGCCAAACGCCGGGTCAATTACACCCGGGACATATTGGTGGAAATCGGCCTCGAACCCGACCGGATTCGGATGGTCAACATTTCCGCCGCCATGGCCCGGCCGTTGGCGGACACCATCACCGACATGGTGCAAACCGTCCGCAAACTCGGCCCCAATCCCATCAAGCGCAACGGCGCACCCCAACCGGAGAACCACGCATGATCGTCGCCCAAAGAAAAACCATTCTCGACCTGCTGGCCATCGTCGAGAAGCACCGCAAACTCGTCGTGCTCGGCTGCGGCACCTGCGTCACCGTCTGCCTCGCCGGCGGCCAGCGCGAAGTCAGCATCATCGCCTCCGCATTGCGCATGGCGGCCAAACTGAAAGGCCTCCCGCTCGAAGTCAGCGAAGCTACGATCGAACGCCAGTGCGACAACGTCTTCCTCGAACAAGCCGCCGACGCCGTCAAGACCAGCGACGCCGTGCTCTCCCTCGGTTGCGGTGCCGGCGTGCAAGCGCTCGCCGAGCGTTACACCGGCAAACCGGTTTACGGTGGACTGAACACCGCGTTCATCGGCATCCTCGAAGAACGCGGCGTCTGGGCCGAGAAGTGCGCCGCCTGCGGTGCCTGTGTCCTCCACCAATACGGCGGAATTTGTCCGGTGACGCGTTGCGCCAAACACATGCTCAACGGCCCGTGCAGCGGCTCGCGCGAAGACCATTGCGAAGTGGACGCCACGCGCCCGTGCGCCTGGCAGCTCATCCACCAACGCCTCAAAGAAATCGGCCAACTCGACGAGTTGAAGAAGACCAAACCGCCCAAGAACTGGCGGCCCAGCCTCTCCGGCGGCTGTCGCACCATCATCCGCGAAGATCACCGCGTCTAATCAGTCCGAATTGGACTCATCCCGTAAGGTCAAATAGTTCATCTACAACGAAGGGACGCTGAATTAACAGGCGCTGGGTAGTGGTCACGATGGCTGGCGTAGCTCACTCAAGCAGTTCCGGTCTGAACGAGAGAGATCGAAAAACTCAAAGGCGTTGTGGGGATGCTTCACAAAGGAATCAAGCGCGTACGAATTCTTTGACCCCACGGGGTGCCGTTTTGGTCCGAATCACCATCTGTGGGTCGGGGACGTGGACGAAGTTTCATCTACCAACGCGCTCTCACCGACGACGAAGTTCAATCGCTTTACCATCACGGCCAATCCGGTAAATAATATTGGACAAGCGCGCAAACTCGTGGCAAATCCGGTGGCGCGCCTGTGTCAAACCAAACCAACAATAACTCACCTGCCGTGCTCGTCGCCGCGACGCTTGCCGCGAGCGTCCTCGGCCTCGGCGGGCTTTATCTTCTCGTCCAAACCAGCCGCGTGCCGCTCGACTCGCTTCAGGAACGCAAACCCGGTCTCGACCGGCCCGCCGGTCTCGCGCTCGCCTCGGAAAAAAATCCGTTTGAACTCGCTAAACTCATCCCCGGCACCGGTACAGCGGCGGATTTACCGGGCGCGTGGCCGCAATTCCGCGGCGCAAAAAGCGATAATATCGCCGCCGACGGCGTTGCGCTGGCTCGAACCTGGAAAGCCGGAACAAAACCGGAACAAATTTGGAGCGTTGACCTCGGCGAAGGTTACGCCGGTGCCGCAGTTCGCGACGGTCGCGTTTACATTCTCGACTACGATCCGGACACAAAATCCGACGCGCTCCGCTGCCTCTCGCTCGGCGACGCCAAGGAAATCTGGCGGTTCACGTATCCGGTAAAAATCAAACGCAACCACGGCATGAGCCGCACCGTGCCGACGCTTGCCGGAAAATACATCGTCACCTTCGGCCCGAAATGTCACGTCGCCTGCCTCGAAGCCGAGACCGGAAAATTTGTCTGGGGTCTCGATCTCGTGAAAGATTTCGGAGCGACGGTGCCGGAATGGTACGCCGGTCAGTGTCCGCTCGTTGACGCCGACCGCGTCATCCTCGGCGTCGGTGGCGATGCGTTGCTCGTCGCCGTCGAGCTTGCCACCGGCAAAGTCATTTGGAAAACGCCGAACCCGAACGACTGGAAAATGACGCACTCCAGCATCGTGCCGATGGAGTTCGCCGGTAAACGCCAATATATTTATGTTGGTAGCGGCGGCGTTGTCGGCGTCAACGCCGACGACGGCGCGTTGCTTTGGGAAACCGATGCGTGGAGAATTTCCATCGCCGCCGTGCCGACGCCGATTCCCATCGGCAACGACCGGCTGTTCCTCTCCGGCGGTTACAACTCCGGCGCGTTGATACTCCGGTTGAAGGAAGACGCCGGTAAAATCGTCCCAGAAACCGTGTACCGCCTTAAGCCAACCGAATTCGGCGCGGCGCAACAGACGCCGATTCTTTTCAAGGAGCACCTGTACGGCGTGCGTCCCGACGGACAGCTTTGCTGTCTCGACCTCGACGGCAAACTTTGCTGGGCGAGCGGCGTCACGGCGAAATTCGGTCTCGGCCCGTTCGTCATCGGCGACGGCCTGATTTATTTGCTGAACGACGACGGCACGCTGACGCTTGCGGAGGCCAGTCCGCAGGCGTATCGTCGTCTTGCTCAGGCCCGCGTGCTTGACGGCCATGATTGCTGGGCGCCGATGGCGCTCACGAATGGCCGGTTGTTGGCGCGCGACCTGACAAAGATGATTTGCCTGGATGTAAAACAATGAACAAGAAGATTCCACGCCGCGAATTTATCGGCACCGGCTTGGGCGTTGTCGCCGCCGCCGGACTGGCCGGCTGCGACCGGAGCGAACGCCAACGCGCCGAGAAACCGCCGCTCGACGAGCGGTTCACCTACGACATCAGCCAGTACGAGCGCACCGATCCCGCGCTGCTCCGCTACGTGGAGAAAACACAGTTCCCGACCGACCTCGACGAACCGAAATGCCTCGCCGTCGGCGCCGGTGACACCATCCTCGTCGGCGGCGACCGGCTCCTGAAGACGTTCGACCGCGACGGCAAACTTACTGCGACGATCATCCGCTTGCCGGAGAAACCGCTCGCGCTCGACCCGCTCGACGACGGCGCCATCCGCGTCGGCCTGCGGGAGCGTTGGGAGGTTTACGACAAGACCGGCGCGGCCACCGTGAAGAGCGAACTGCTCGGCGAGCGCGTTTACATCACCGCGCTCGCCCACAGCGGCGCCGTCGTTTTCGTCGCCGACGCCGGCAACCGCGAAATCATCCGCTGCGGCGCCGACGGTAAAGTGATTTCCCGTTTCGGTAAAGTCGGCGCGAACGACGGCAATCCCGGTTTCGCCGTGCCGAGTCCGTACTTCGACCTGTGCGTCGGCGCGGAAGGCATGTTGTGGATCGCCAACCCCGGCAAACACCGCATCGAGGCCTACACCTTCGACGGCAAATACGAGACCGGCTGGGGCGAGACAGCGATGAACGTCGAGGGTTTTTGCGGCTGCTGCAATCCGGTTTATTTCGCGCGCCTGCCCGACGGCCGGTTCGTGACCAGCGAAAAAGGATTGAACCGGGTCAAGGTGTACGACGTGAAAGGCAAATTCGAGAGCGTCGTCGCCGGTCCCGAACAACTCGTCAAGGACCGCGAGATGGCCCGCAAAGCCTGCACCAACTGCCAGGTCGGTTTCGGCATGCCCGTCGCCGCCGACTCGCGCGGGCGCGTGGTGGTGCTCGACACCGCGACGCGCGACATCCGCATCTTCGAACGCAAGGAGAAGAAAGCGTGACCCGGAAGTCGTTTATCCGCGTTCTCCTGCTCGGCGCGCTCGGCTGGATCGGCGTCAAGCTCATGTTCCGGAGATGTTCCGGCCGCACTGGCTGTGGCGGTTGTGGCGTGTACGCCGGCTGTTCGCTCCCGTGGAAGGAGGCCCGGCGATGAAGCGGCGTGCATTCCTCGGTGGCGCAGCCACGCTCGGACTCGGTGCGATTCTCGGCGCGTTGTTCCCGCGTCTGCGCACCCGCGGCACGGTCTGGCAGATTGACCCGTACAAATGCACCTACTGCGGTCTTTGCGCGACGGAGTGCGTGCTGGAGCTGTCGGCGGTGAAATGCGTTCACGCGTTCGACATGTGCGGCTACTGCAACCTCTGCACCGGCTACTTCGAGCCGCAGCCCGTCGGCCTCAACACCGGCGCCGAGAACCAGCTCTGCCCCACCGGCGCCATCGAACGGAAATTCATCGAGGACCCGTATTTCGAGTACCACATCAAGGAGCCGCTCTGTGTCGGCTGCGCGAAGTGCGTGAAGGGTTGCACCACGTTCGGCAACGGCTCGCTCTACCTCCAGATCCGACACGACCGTTGCGTCAACTGCAACGAATGTTCCATCGCCAGCGCCTGTCCCCCCGACGCGATTCACCGCGTCCCTGCCAGTCAGCCGTACTTCCGCAAATCGCAAGTTGGGAAATCCTAAGCACTAAATCCTAAACAAACTCTAATGACCGAAATCCGAAAAGCGAAAACTAACAACTCTATCAGGACGTCCATTCTGGACGCAAACTTGAGGTGCCAAATTGGAACCTCAAACGTAGATTGTGGGTCTTGTAGGCCGACACTGCGTGTCGGCGCGTTCCATTCCCCAACACATCGCCGCCTCGCAGAGGCGGCCTACAACGGACGTGCAAGTGGCATGAAAATGCGGCGCCAATCTGGTACCGCATAGTGGACAACTGACGAATGAAAACAACCAAGGTCACCTACCAAGCGATTCAACCCATCGAAAAGGTCATCTTCACGGTGCGGGGCGAGAAGGTGATTCTGGACTTCGACTTGGCTACCACGTACGGCGTGCCGACGAAGGCGCTTAACCAAGCCGTGAAACGCAACGCCGACCGGTTCCCGCAGGATTTCTGTTTTCAGTTGACTGAGATGGAGTGGGAAGCCATGCGGTCACAGTTTGTGACCGCATCCAAACGGAACATCCGACATCTGCCTCAGGCTTTCACCGAGCAGGGTGCGATCATGGCGGCGAATGTGTTGCGCAGTCCGTGGGCGATGAAGATGAGCGTGTTCGTCGTGCGTGCGTTCGTGAAACTGCGGCAGGAACTTGGGCAGAACCGTCAGTTCGCCGCGAAGCTGGCGGAATTGGAGCGGAAACTCAGTGACCGGCTCGACCTGCACGAGAAAGCCATCCTCCACCTGCTACGTCAAATGCAGGAGTTACTGGATCCCCCTCCCGGACCGGAGCCGGAGAAAAAGCAAATTGGTTTCCAAGTCCGTGAACGCGCCGCCAAGTATCGTGTGAAACGGAAACCAAGCGAGCAACCAAAGCAAACTGCCAGATGAGTGATGTGTTTATACTGGGGGCCGGCTTCTCAAAAGCCGTCTCACTGCACCGGCCGGTGGATCTCCGAATGCCGCTACTACAGGAGTTGGCGGCAATGGTTGAGCGCTCCTTGGTATCGAATGATATGAGGCAAGACATCTGCACTTTGTTCCCGAACGACTTGGAGCTTTGGCTTTCGTTTTGGTTGAACGACCATCCGTGGCTGACAAGAGCGGAGAAGTTGAGGAACGAGGCTGCTGGATTACACGCCCTTCATGTCATACAGAACAGGTTATTCGCAGCCGAATACACGATGGCTCAGGCGGCTGGACCGCAATGGCTTGCGAAGCTTGTAAATTCTTGGCTAAGGGACCATCCATGCGTCATTACACTGAACTACGATACCCTTGTCGAAAGATGCGTTGCTGAACACGGAATAGGCTGCGAATCCTTGTATCCTGTGCCGATGGTATCCCTCCGGCCTAGTAGCGTCGCGCCCGCCCGCAATCGGCACCCCGCATTTGCTCTGCATAAACTACATGGTTCGGCGAGTTGGTTCTGCTCTGACGCGGAGTCCGCTTCGGGTGGCACTCTTCACTACCTTCCTTTCAGAGGGTGGAAAGACCAAGTTGAAGGCAGCAAGAAATTGGTTGAAAAGAAAACACCGTTCATTGTTCCACCATGTTTTAACAAGGCTACCTATCTCCGACATGAGACACTGAGCCGGCTTTGGCTGTTAGCCGGAAAGGCGCTTGCTTTGGCAAAACGCGTTTTCGTGCTTGGGTATTCGCTGCCTCCGACTGACGTTGAGATGCGTTGGTTCCTTGCGACAAACGCACGACGTTGTGACCAAGAGATTTTTGTGTTCGATACCAAACCGGAGGTCGTAGGTAGGTTTTCTGAGGTGTTCTTCGGAAAGGACCGAATCCGGTTGAACGCTTACGGCGATGGGGAGCATGGCCCCATTCCTCCATTAGCCGATGCACTTCACGCAGAGGACGAACTGAGGTGAGCGACTTCTTCAACAGCCTATTCGACAAGAAGCCGTCGCCGACACCCGGGGCGAAACCATCACCGCCGATGTCGGCAGCGCGTCCTTCTGCAAAGCCATCGGCAGCCTATCAGAAGGGCGATGTGATTGGCGGGAAGTACGAGGTGTACCGCGAACTTGGCAAAGGCGGGTTCGGCGTGGTGTACTTGGTTTATTCGCACCAAACGAAGTCTGTCTTTGCCCTGAAAACGTTCCGCGAAGAGTATCTCCATGACAAGGAAACCCGCGACCGGTTTCGGAAGGAGGCCGAAGTCTGGGTGGACTTGGAGCGCCATCCTTGTCTGGTGCGCGCTTGGTTTGTTGAGAACGTCGGCGACCGCCTCTACGTTGCCTTGGATTACATCGCACCGGATGAGAACGGGCTGAATTCGTTACAGGGTTACCTCAAGAAGAGGCCACCGGATTATGTGCAAAGCCTGAAGTGGGCAATCGAGTTCTGCACCGGAATGGAGTACGCTTACTCACGCGGAGTTCGCTGCCACCGAGACATCAAGCCGGATAACATTCTAATTTCCCAAGACAAGCGGGTGAAAATTTCTGACTTTGGATTAGCCGGGGCGTTGACGCTGGGGAGAGCCGAAGTTTCGGTCAGTGTGATGGATGGGGAAGTTGGGCTGTCGGGGCAGACGATGGAAGGGACAGGATTCGGCACTCCAACGCACATGCCGCCGGAGCAGTTTACGAACGCTGCCGCTTGTGATGAGCGAAGTGACATCTACAGCTTCGGCATTGTTCTATTCCAGATGGCGTCAGGTGGCCGGTTGCCGTTTTGTGCTCAGCCGCCACGTGACCGATCTCGGCAGGAGCAGATGCGGTTTTGGACGGACATGCATCGCCTCCATGCACAAACACCCACGCCGAAGTTATCTTCACCGCTAATTCCGATCATCGAAAGGTGCGTGAAGAAGCATCCAGAAGAGCGGTTTCAGACGTTTAGGGAGTTGCGAGCGGTGTTGGAGCCGCTTCTGTTACGAGAGACCGGAGAGGTATGGACTTTACCGGCGGCGAAAGAGTTGGAGGGACCGGAGTGGATAAACAAGGGTGTCTCGCTGAGCGCTCTTGGCCGGATCGAGGAAGCGATTTCTTGCTACGATGCGGCGCTTGCCATTGACCCGCGCGCCGCAAGTGCTTGGGGCAATAAGGGTACGTGCCTCGATGAAGTAGGACGGCGTGAAGAAGCAATTCACTGCTACGATAAGGCCCTGTCCATTGATCCGCAGCGGGCCATGATTTGGTCGAACAAAGGGACAACACTTGATAAATTGGGACGACGCAAGGAAGCGATTGACTGTTTGGAGATGGCACTCGCAATTGAGCCGGAGTACGCGACTGCATGGAACAGCAAGGGCGCGTGTCTGGATGCCTTGGGGCAACATGAAGAAGCGATTCACTGCTACGAAAAAGCTTTGGCTTTCTATCCGCGCTATACTAACGCATGGAATAACAAGGGCGCTTGCCTCAGTGAACTCGGGCGGTGCGAGGAAGCGATTCACTGTTTCGACCAAGTCATCGAGATTCATCCAAACCACCTTGGGGCTTGGACTAACAAGGGCAATGCACTTGCAGAGTTGGAACGTCATGAGGAGGCGATTGCCTGCTTCGACAAGGTGTTAGCCATTAATCCGCAAAATGCTGGCGCTTGGACTAACAAGGGTCATGCACTCGCAAAATTGGAGCGCCATGAGGAGGCAATTGCCTGTCTCGATGAAGCAATTGCGATTGAGCCAGAGAGCACCGCGGCTTTGTTCAACAAGGGATGCGTCTTGTTTACGCGCGGATTGCCGAAAGAAGCGATTGCCTACTGGGTGAGAGTTCTGGCGATTGATCCCCGACACACTCGCGCTTGGTACAATAGGGCAAATGTGCTCGACCGTTTGACGAGACATGAAGAAGCACTTGCTTGCTGGGATAAGGTTGTCGCGATTGACCCGCAGTACGCCGATGCTTGGTATAACAAGGGAGTTTACCTCGGCGAATTAGGACGGCGTGAAGATGAAATTGCCTGCTACGATAAGGCGCTGGCGATTGATCCCCAACACGGTCAAGCTTGGTATAACAAGAGTGTGACCTTATTTAATCTTAAGCGACATGATGAGGCATTGATGTGCTGTGAGAAGGCACTCGCTGTTGACCAACGAAATGCGGAAATGTGGCGTCAAATGGGTATAGTTCTTTTCGCCTTAGGGCAGCGGGACGAAGCGGTTAGCAGTTTCAAGAAAGCATTGGCCATTAGCCCACAGTACAGGGAGGCTTGGTTCAGCAGGGCGTTGGCAGAAGACGCCACCGGCAACTCTCGGGCGGCAGTTGATTGTTATCAAAACTTCATCAACGTGGCAACTGCACAAGATGCAGAACAGATCGCCTATGCTCAATCTCGAATCCGCGAACTGGAGAACCTATAGAACATGTCCACTCCTTTTACGCCCACTGTCAACCTAACGTGGCGTCTCGCCGTCCGTGAAGCGGTCGCCGCGAAGATGAGGGAGATTGAGCCGGAGCATTTTCTGGCGGCGTTGACCAAGCTGCCGCAGTTCTGTGCCGGTAACGCGAAGCTACCGGAGGGGATTGAACTTGAGGAAGCGCGGCCGGAAATGATGCTGGTCGCGGAAGTGTTGTCGGCCAATGGCGTTCAACCCGACAGCTTTCGACGGAAACTTCGAGAGCGGCTGGATACCGGCAATCACACGTTTGCGAAGGGCGAGGTTGTTCATCGTTCGGCCCGGTCGCGGCAAGTGTTTGCGCGGGCGGAAGTTTTTGCCGAGGAACTAGCGTCAACGGAAGTGAAGACCGGTCACCTGTTTCTGGCGCTGCTGGAGGAAACGGAGTCGGCGGGGTGCCGGTTGCTGGTCGAGCTTGCGGCTGATTTGCGGAAGCTGGCGGAAGCGACCCGGCAACGGTTGCAGGAACAGGCGGCGGCACCGAAGCCGGTCGGCACACCATTCTTGGACAAGTTCGGGCGCGACTTGACGAAGGAAGCGCGGGAAGGACGGCTGGGGCCGATTGTCGGGCGACGGAAGGAACTACTCCAAGTCATTCAGACGTTGGCCCGGTCGTCGAAGAACAATCCGGTGCTGGTGGGCGAAGCCGGGGTGGGCAAGACGGCGATTGCGGAGGCGTTGGCAATTCGGATTGTCGAGGGCAAAGACCCACAGGTGTTGGCCGGCAAGCGGTTGATCGAGTTGAACATGGGGGCGTTGACGGCGGGGACGAAGTACCGAGGCGATTTCGAGGAGCGATTGACGAAGATCATCGCCGAATCGTCCGCGCACACGGAGATCATCCTGTTCATTGATGAGTTGCACACGATGATGGGGGCCGGCAAAGGCGAAGGGAGCTTGGACGCGGCGAACATCCTGAAACCGGCGTTGGCGCGTGGCGGCGTGCGGTGCATCGGGGCGACGACCATTGCTGAGTATCGCCGGTATATCGAAGCGGACGCGGCTTTGGAGCGGCGGTTTGAGAAGGTGCCGGTCCCGGAGCCGAGTCGGGATGAGACGTTGGAAATCCTGCGTGGGTTGCGTCCGAAATGGGAGAAGCATCACGGCGCGACAATCACCGATGCAGCTTTGGCGGCGGCGGTGGATTTGTCCATCCGGTTTGATACCGACCACCAGCTTCCCGATAAGGCGGTTGATCTGGTGGACAAGGCAGGCTCGCGGACACAGGTGCCGGTGTTGAGTTATCGACCGGGCGCGAAGACAGAAGTTCAAGCGGGTGGGGAAGTGACGGGGCTTACCATTGCTCAGGTGTTGTCGGAGAAGATCGGCATCCCGCTGGAGATCATCACTGGCCACATCGCCGGCATGAGTCAGTCGCGGCTGCTCGACATGGCGTCGGCGCTGAAGAAGCGCGTCATAGGGCAGGACGCAGCAGTCGAGCGCGTCTGCCAGCGGTTGTTACTGTCACAAGCCTGGCTTGCGAACCGACGCGGGCCGTTGGGCGTTTTTCTGTTCCTTGGTCCAACCGGTGTAGGCAAGACCGAGTTGGCGCGGAGCATCGCGGTGTTCCTGTTCGGCTCGGAGAACGGTCTCATCCGGTTCGATATGTCGGAGTTCATGGAAGAGCATAGCGTGGCGAAGTTGATCGGTTCACCGCCGGGTTATATCGGCCACGACGAGGAAGGCCAACTCACCGGCAAGCTGCGTTCCCGCCCGTATTCGGTGGTGTTGCTCGACGAAATCGAGAAAGCGCATCCGCGAGTGTTCGACGTTTTCTTGCAGGTCTTTGACGAAGGAAGAATCACCGACGCCAAAGGGCGGGTTGCCGATGCACGCAATGCCATCTTTATCCTGACCTCCAATCTCGGTACGCAGCGGCAGCAGCCGAAACAACCGCTCGGATTCGGTGACAAAGCCGCGCAAGAGGAAGTGCCAGATTACCGGAAGGTGTTGCAGGCACACTTCCGCGCCGAGTTCGTCAACCGGATTGATGAGGTGATCGCCTTCCGACCGCTGAGCCAGTCGGAGATCAAGACCATCCTCAATCTCGTGCTGGACGAAATCATCAAGTCGCTTGCCTCCAAACAAGGGAAGACGCTACAGTTCAGCGATGAAGCTATTGAAGCAATCGTTGCGGCTGGCTACAGCATGGAGTTTGGTGTTCGCCACTTGCGGCGCACAGTGCAAACGCTGGTGGAGATTCCTTTGAGCCAACTCATACTTTCAGGTGAATTGAGTGGCTGGCCAAGTGTTTTGGTCACTGTCGAGGGTGGCCGTCTAACCCTAAAACCGGAAGGCAGTTGCTCCGCATGACGACCTTCTTCGCCGCCCAACGCTTTCCGCCGCCGCAGTTCACGGAGACCGGTCATAAGATCCCCATGATGACCGAGCCGGTGGTCCGGTCGCTGGCGTTGGAACGGCTCGACATCGTGGTGCTCGTCGCGGTGCTCGGGCTGGCGGCGTGGCTCGCGTTGCGGTACCGGTCGCGTCGCGGCCTTGTCTGGCTCGGCATTTTCTCCGCGCTCTACTTCGGCTTCTGGCGGAAAGGCTGCATCTGCGCCATCGGCAGCATCCAGAATATCACGCAGGGAATTTTCGATTCGTCGTACGGTGTGCCGGTGACGGCGCTGGCGTTCGGATTGTTGCCGCTCGTGGCGGCGTTGTTGTTCGGGCGCGTGTTCTGTTCGGCGGTTTGTCCGCACGGCGCGTTGCAGGATTTGGTTTTACTCAAGCCGGTAAAAATTCCGGAGTGGCTGGAGCATGGACTACGTCCGCTCGCGTATGTTTATCTCGGCCTCGCCGTCGTCTTCGTCGCGACGGGCGGCGGCTACATCATTTGCCAGTACGATCCGTTCATTACGATTTTCCGGCTCAGCGGCAGCGCGTTGATGGTGTCGCTCGGCATCGGATTTCTCGTCACCGGTATTTTCGTCGGGCGACCGTATTGCCGGTTTCTTTGTCCGTACGGCGTGCTGCTCGGTATGCTTTCGACCGTCTCGAAGTGGCGCGTCCGCATCACGCCGGACAATTGCACGCAATGCCGGTTGTGCGAGCAGTCATGTCCATTTAACTCAATCAACAAAGCGTCTCTCGACGCGCCGCTGCACACTGTCACGACCGACAAACGCCGGCTTGCGATCATGATCGCGGTGGCGCCGTTGCTCGTCGCGCTCGGCGTCTGGCTCGGTGGCGTGTCGGGCGCGACGATGTCGCGCAAACATCGCGTCGTGAATCTTGCCGAGCGCGTTCATCTCGAAGAAACCGGTGCGGTCAAGGACACGACCGATGCTTCCGCCGCGTTTCGCGCGACGGGCGAGCCGGTGGAAAAACTTTTTTCCGATGCGTACGCGGTGCAGAATCGTTTTGTGTTGGCGGGACGGCTTTGCGGCGCGTGGATCGGGCTGGTCATCGGACTGAAACTCATTTCGCTCAGCGTGCGCAGTCATCGGAAGGATTATGAGGCCGACCAGACGCGTTGCGTCGCGTGCGCGCGCTGCTTCCGGTATTGTCCGGAAGAATTAAAACGTCTCGGCCTGCCGGTGCCGGAGATTCCGTCCTCGCCAACACCATGAAACCGTTGCTCCACCAAATTGGACTCGCGCTGATGATCGCGTCGGCGGCGTTCCTGTTGATGACGGGCGGTGTGCTCGTGTTTAACCAGACTCGCGGTAAAGTGACCGGGCTGGTCACGTCGCGCGAGCGCATCGAACTCATCGAGCAGCTTCACAAACGTCCGAAAGACGACGCGCTGAAACAGCGCATTCGCCAGCTCGATCTCCAGCTTCGTCAGCAAACCTTCACGCAGCTCCGTCTTTCGTCCAACGGCGCGCGCGCGATGATTGGGGCGCTGGTGGTATTTCTGGCGAGCGCGCATTTTGTCCGCGTGGCGCGCCGCGCGACGCCAAACCCGCTCGCGTGGGGCGCGCGCCAAGCCGAGGATAACCGTTTCGCACGGCACGCTGTGTCGGCGCTTTTTGGTTTGCTCGCGGCGACGGCGCTTTTCCTCACCGTGCGACCGGTGCAGTTGCCGGAACGGGAGCCGGTCGTCGTCGAAACACCGGAACCGCCGCTCGCGCTCGCGGACTGGCAACAGAATTGGCCCGCGTTCCGCGGTCCGTTCGGCGAAGGCGTGACGAAGTCGGTGGTAAAACTAAAACTGCGTTGGAAAGTACCGGTACCGTTGCCGGGAATGAGTTCGCCGGTAATCTGGGGCAACGCGCTCTTCCTCACCGGCGCGGAGAGCAACGAGACCAGTGTTCTCAAATTCGACGCTGACACTGGTAAATTACTTTGGTCGTCGCCGGTAAAAATCACCGCGCAGCGTCCGCCGCCGCCGCGGTTGAACGAAGACACCGGTCTCGCCGCGCCGACGCCGGTCACGGACGGTCGTCGAGTTTACGCCATTTTTGCTAACGGCGATGTCGCCGCATTTGATTTTAACGGCAAACAAATTTGGGCGCGCACTCTCGGCGCATTGGAAAATGCGTACGGGTACGCGTCGTCGCTGGCGCTCTGGCAAAACCGGTTGCTCATCCAACTCGACCTCGGTCAGGAAGGCGACGATAAATCGAAAATGCTCGCGCTCGACACGCGCACCGGTCGCGACGCGTGGCAGACGCCGCGCCCGACGGGCGGCTCGTGGGCGTCGCCGATTGTCGCGATGGTCGCGGGCAAACCGTTGTTGGTGACGTGCAGCGATCCGTGGATGCTCGCGTACGATCCGACGAGCGGCGCCGAGATTTGGCGTGCCAACGGTCTCGGCGGCGATCTCGCGCCGTCGCCGATTTTCGCGGGCGGCCTTGTCATCGCCTGTAAAGTCAACGCCGACGTTATTGCCGTCCGTCCGAACGGCACCGGCGATGTGACTAAAACTCAGCTCGCGTGGAAAACCAGCGACGGCGCGCCCGACGTGCCGAGTCCGATCAGCGTTGGCAATCGTTTGTACCTGCTCGGCGGCGGCGGCTTGTTGCGCTGCTGCGACATCGCCACCGGCAAGGAACTTTGGGCGCACGATTTTGGCGAGGAATTTTATTCGTCGCCCGCGCTCGCCAGTAACACGCTGTTGATGATCACGCGCAAAGGCGTCATCTATTCCAGCGTAGTCGGCGAAGCGTACAAAGACGCGACAAAACTCGACCTCGGCGAACCGTACAACAGCAGCCCCGCGTTCCGCGGCGCGCGGATGTACATGCGCGGCAAAAACAATCTTTTCTGTTTCGGCGAATGATACAGGAATCTTACGATAATTTTCTTGAGAAGCTGCTCGCGCGGACAGGACGTGGTGTGGACGCGACGATTCCGATTTTGCAAGGCATCCAGGAAGAGTACCGGTATCTTCCCGACCCAGTGTTGCGGCGCGTCAGCGAAATGACCGGCATCGGTCTCGCGCATCTTGTCGGCGTCGGCTCGTTTTATCATCAGTTCCGTTTCAAGCCGACCGGCCAACACATGGTGCGCGTTTGCCACGGCACGGCTTGTCACGTGAAAGCTTCGGAAAATATTCACGACGCCGTCAACCGCGAGCTTCTGATTCCGCTCGGCGACGACACGAGTCCGAGCGGCGAGTTTACCGTCGAGCGCGTCGCGTGTCTCGGTTGTTGCACGCTCGCGCCGGTTGTGATGATTGATCACGCGACGTACGGTCATCTCGCGCCCGACACCGTCGGCATGATGATTGAGGATTTCCGCGCGACGCGACACGAAACCATCGCTGACGTTGACGCCGTGCTTTGCCGCCGGAACAACGACCTCAATGTTCCGGAGATTCGCGTCGGCCTCGGCTCGTGTTGCATGGCAAAAGGGAGTGACGAACTTTTTCATCTGCTCCGCGACACGGTGAAAAATTTCGGACTCGATGTGCCGGTGAAACGCGTCGGTTGCGTCGGTATGTGTCATCAAACACCGATCGTCGAAGTCCGGTTGCCGAATAAACCGGCAGCATTTTACGCGAAGGTCGAACCCGACGACGCCGAGGCGATTGTACGCCGACATTTCCGTCCGACCAGTTTTACGCGGCGCATCGTTCGTTGGGCCGACCGCAAACTGGAGGAACTCGTCACCGCGCAGAACGGCGCGGAGCGCGTCGCAAAACACACGCTCGACATCGCGGCAACTCCGGTCGTCGCGTTTATGGACCGGCAAGTCCGCGTCGCGACGGAAGGTTTCGGCGAAATGGATCCGCTCGACCTCGACGAATATCTCGCGCACGGCGGTTTCAAATCGCTGACCATTGCGCTCAGTCGCAAACCGGAAGAGGTCATTGCCGAGATTATCGCGAGCGGATTGCGCGGACGCGGCGGCGCTGGTTTTCCGACCGGCGTAAAATGGCAGCGCGTCCGCAACGCAGCATCGCCTGACGGCCTCAAATACATTATCGCCAACGGCGATGAAGGCGATCCCGGCGCGTTCATGGATCGGATGCTGATGGAATCGTTTCCGTTCCGGCTCGTCGAGGGAATGCTCATCGCCGGTCACGCCGTCGGTGCGACCGAAGGTTACATTTACGTTCGCGCCGAATATCCGCGCGCCGTGACGCGATTACGCGAGGCGATGCGATTGCTCGAAGAACGCGCGTTCCTCGGAAAAGATTTCCGCCTGAAAATTTTTGAAGGCGCAGGCGCGTTCGTTTGCGGCGAAGAAACCGCGCTCATCGAATCCATCGAAGGTAAACGCGGCATTCCGCGACTCAAGCCGCCGTTCCCTGCCGACCTCGGACTTTGGGGCCGACCGACGCTCATCAACAACGTCGAGACGTTGACGATGTTGCCGTGGATCATCCGGAACAAAGCCGGAACATTTGCCGCGCTAGGCACCGAGAAAAGCAAAGGTACAAAAGTTTTCGCGCTCGCCGGTAAAATTAATCGCACCGGCCTCATTGAAGTGCCGATGGGCATTACCATCCGGCAAATCGTCGAAGAAATCGGCGGCGGCATTCCCGACAACAAACGCCTCAAAGCCGTCCAAATCGGCGGCCCGTCCGGTGGTTGTATTCCCGCGTCGCTCGCCGACACGCCCGTCGATTACGAAGCGCTCGTCGCCGCCGGAGCAATCATGGGTTCGGGCGGACTTGTTGTGCTCGACGAGGATGATTGTATGGTGGACGTCGCGCGCTATTTCATGTCGTTCCTCAAAGCCGAGTCGTGCGGCGAGTGTACGTTCTGCCGGATCGGCACGACGCGGATGTGGGAAATTCTCGACCGCCTTTGCAACGGTAAAGGTTCGGCGCGCGACATCGAAGAACTCCAACGTCTCGCCGCGTTTACCGCGCAAGGCAGCATCTGCGGCCTCGGTCGCACCGCGCCGAATCCGGTATTGACGACGCTCCGGTATTTCCGCGACGAGTACGATGCGCACATCAACGGTCGTTGTCCCGCCGGTAAATGCAAGCCGCTGATAAAGTACGTCGTCCAGGATAACTGCACTGGTTGTACCATCTGCGCACAACATTGTCCGGCCGACGCCATCGCCGTCACGCCGTACCAGCGCCACAAAATTGACACGGAGAAATGCACGCGCTGCGATGTTTGCCGCACGGATTGTCCCGTCGAAGCGATTTTCATCGAGAGCGCCGGACAAAAATGCCCGAGCCATCACCACGAGAAACACGGCATCGAACCGTTGGTGAGAGTGCGAGTATGATCACGCTTGCCGGCAACGGCACCAAGCGAACCGGCCGTTGCCAACTCCCAACCCGCTTCCGTCCACGGCGACCTCGCCGTCAGCGAAGGCGACCCGCCACTTCTGCATGCGCGGACGAATCTGCTTCACCAACTCGATCGGGATGAAATGTCCCGGGTCGTCAAACGACTTCGAGGCTTCCGTGGCGGTGACGTAACCGGCAAGCCGCCGCCCCTCCTACAACGAAAACGACCGCGTCTCGCGGTGATAGAGCCAATGGTACTTCGGCTCCTTATGGGGCGAGTTGACAATCAGATGTTTGATGGTGGTGCTCACGGCACTATCACCGGTTTGAAGTGCTTCAAGGCCGCTATTGCTCGCTTGAGGCTCTCATTCCGATTCGCTGCTTCATCCACATCCCAAAGTGTTCGAACGTAATTGATAAAACTACGATTGAAGAATCTTCCAGTCTCGGCAGTAGAACCCGGACGCGAGACTAGGTCGTTCACTATAATTGGGTCACTTGATTGCCGCGCCAAACTGACGATTTTCAGTTTCGGGTCCGTTATTGCTTGAGAATCAGACGGCAAGAGGTGGTCGAAAACGCTAAGAGCAATTTAACCGTCGTGACATCACCAGCAGGAGTCAGAATCTTCACGCTCATCCCTACGCCAGAATCGACGCCAACATCAGCGCCCGCGCGTACGCCGTGTGCGGCGCCGCGTGGTCGAACTCCTGCGACATCAACATCGCCTCCGTCAACGGCGCGAACGCCTGTTTGCGCGGCAGACTGCACAGCTCCGGCAACGTCGCCACCGCCGTCGCCGTGTGCTCGGCAAAATCTTTTTGCAGCCGGACCAGCGCGCCGTCCGCCTCCAACTCAACCGACTCGATGCCGACATCGGCGACATCGTGGCCGGAACATTTCCGGAACATGACGCGTTCCATCGCGATTTTGGCCGGCCAGCCCAATTCCATCGCCACCCAGCCGGCGTACAACAACGCCCGCATTCGCGCACCCGCGCCGCCGCCGTGCGACACCGTCACGCGGCACAATTGCGGCAGCACGGCGCGGACCGCCGGCTCGTCGAAACAATCCGTCGTCAATTTCCGCCACAGCTTCAGCCGCAACCAGTTCAAGTCGGCGAACACCGGCGGAGGCGGTTCGTGGATTTCGGCGGCGAGCATCGCCAACCAGCATTCCGGCTCCGGCCACTGCGCCGAATCGAAAACGATCCGGTCCGCAACGCCGCGCATCCGGGTAAACTGGTCTGCCCGGGCTAGGAAGTTGCCGCGCCACCACAACACCGTTGGCAGATCACCTTCCAGCAACGAGAGTACCGTTGGCGCCAGTTGCGACACCGCAGCGCCGCCCGCGTGCAGCGAAATTTGTTCGCAGCAAACCTGTTTACGTCCGCCGCCGGCAAGGTGGCAGTGCGCGGCGATGGAAGCGTCGAGCGACGATTCAGCGCGCGCCGGCTCGGCGAACAGGACGATGGCCCGGCACGGATGACGGCTGGTCAACTCGCTGATCGTCGCGCCGACCCGGTCGCGGTCGGTTTCTGATTCGCACCAGACAACGAGGTTGAACAGGCAGGCGCGCGACACAGTCTGGCCGCCCTGTTGCCAGAGCACGCGCAACTGGCGTTCGATCTGCGCCACGTCCACCGTCGCGGACGTGCCCGCGGTGAAAGTGTCGAGCGCGTCGCTCACGGTCGTCTCCACTGGCGTCCGTCGCGCTCCAGCATCTCGTCGGCTTCGCGCGGCCCCCAACTGCCGGCTTCGTAGAACGCCGGTTCGGCCCGGTTCGTTTCCCAGCCGGCGCGGATGGAATCAGTGAGTGCCCAGGTGCATTCGACTTCGTCGCCGCGCAGGAACAACGTTGAGTCGTCCGCGATAGCGTCGTGCAGGAGCCGTTCGTAGGCGTCGGGCGAGCTGTCACCGAAACTGCCGCCGTACGGGAAATCCATCTTAACCGGCTGGATGTTGAGCGTCGTGCCGGGCACCTTGGCGTTCATTCGGATCGCGATGCCTTCGTCGGGCTGGATCCGCAGCGCGAGCACGTTCGGCTGCAACGGCACCGCGCTGGCGGCGGCGAACAGGACCGGCGGCGATGGCTTGAACTGGACGGCGATCTCGGCGGTCTGTTTCGGGAGCCGCTTGCCGTGGCGTAGATAAAATGGCACGCCCGCCCAGCGCCAGTTGTCGAGGTGAAGATGGAGCGCGACGTAGGTCTCGGTGGCGGAATCGGGCGCGACGTTCGGCTCGTCGCGGTAGCCGGCGACGAGTTTGCCGCCGATGGTGCCGCGCGCGTATTGGCCGCAGACAGTGCAGTCGCCGACGGACGCCGGCGAAATCGGGCGGATGGCGCGGAGCAGTTTGACCTTTTCGTTGCGGATGTCCTCGGCGGCGAGCGACGACGGCGACTCCATCGCGGTAAGCGCCAAGAGCTGCATCATGTGGTTCGAGACCATGTCGCGCAACGCTCCCGCCCGCTCGTAAAACGCGCCGCGCGTCTCGACGCCGAGCGATTCGGCGACGGTGATCTGGACGTGGTCCACGTACTTCTGGTTCCAGAGCGGCTCGAAGATCGCGTTCGCAAACCGCAGCGACAGGATGTTCTGGACCGTTTCCTTGCCGAGATAATGGTCGATGCGAAAAACCTGCGACTCGTCGAACACACCCGTCACCACCCGGTTCAACTCTCGCGCGCTCGGCAAGTCGGTCCCGAACGGTTTCTCCACGATGATCCGCTGCGGTCCGCGCGGCTCGACCAGCCCCGCCGCGCCAAGCTGCTCGATGACCGTCGCAAACTCCGAAGGCGCGCACGCCAGGTAAAACAACCGGCGCCCCGACGTGTTGCGGCGGCGATCCAGTTGCGCCAGCGTCTCCCGCAACGCCGCGTATTCCTCCGGCGCGGCGAATTCCGACCGGTGATACACGATGCCCGCCGCCAGCGCGTCCCAGACGCCGGCGTTGAGCGGGAACCGGGAGAACTGCTCGACCGCCGCGCGCATCTCCGCGCGGAACTCCTCGGTCGTTTTCGGCCGGCGCGCGAACGCGACGATGGCGAACCCGGCGGGAAGTTGACCTTCGTGGGCGAGATTGTAGATCGCCGGCACGAGCTTGCGCCGGGTCAGATCGCCCGTCGCGCCGAAAATAACCAGCGCACACGGCTCCGGCGAACGCCGCGAGATTTGTCCGTCGCGGAACGGGTTGTCAGAAAAAGGGATTTCCATAAGCGCGCTGTCGCAAATTAGCACAGCGCACTCCGTAGTCAAAGCATCGTCTATGGGGTTGCGAAACCCGCAGCCTGTGGTTTAATAAACACGTCTATAGGTAAGGA
The DNA here is from genome assembly GCA_903825435.1 of uncultured Verrucomicrobiota bacterium. GTDB lineage: Bacteria > Verrucomicrobiota > Verrucomicrobiia > Palsa-1439 > Palsa-1439 > CAIKAP01. The sequence goes on along the minus strand of CAIKAP010000129.1, from coordinate 3,135 downwards.
GAACATCATGCAAGAACATGTCTGGAAATTCTTCCGCGCCGGTGGGTTTGATCAGGTCAAATTGGAAACCGGAGACGACCTTGCCAACCTCGACCAGCTCGACCAGAAACTCTGGGTCGCACTCGCCTGCCCGACGCAGGGTCTGGAGTTCGACGCGAAGACGCTGGCGTTGATTGACACCGACAAGGACGGTCGCATTCGAGCTCCAGAGATCCTCGCCGCGACGAAATGGGCCGTCGCCAGCCTGAAGAACCCCGACGACCTGTTCGCCGGCAGCGAATCGTTGCCGCTGGCGGCCATCGCCGACCCGCAGTTGCTCGCCTCGGTAAAACAAATCCTCGCCAACCTCGGCAAGCCCGCCACCGACGCTATTAGCGTTGCCGACACGACCGACACCACGAAGATTCTCGCCACCACAAACTTCAACGGCGACGGCATCGTCCCTGCCGACGCCGCCAGCGAAGGCGCCACCAAGGCCGTCATCTCCGACATCATTGCCTGTCTCGGCGCCGAGACCGACCGCAGCGGCAAACCCGGTGTCAACCAGGCGAAGCTCGACCAGTTCTTCACCGAGGCGGCGGCGTTCGCCGACTGGTCGAGCAAGGCTGTTCAGCCGCTCGGCGACGCGACGCCCGCCGCTGCCGCCGCGGTCCGTACGGTGAAAACGAAAGTGGACGAGTATTTCACCCGGTGCCGGTTTGCCGCGTTCGATCCGCGCGCGTTCGAGATGCTTTACAAACAGGAGACCGACCGGCTCATCGCGGCCGGGGAGATCGCCGGGCTGCCGCTCGCGCGCATTGAGGCGGGCCAACCACTTCCGCTCGCCGTCGGCGTCAACCCGGCCTGGGCCGACGCACTCGCTGCGCTGGCGCCGTTCACCGGCGGCAAGACTGCGCTGACTGAGGCCGAGTGGGTCGCGCTCGTCGCGAAACTCGCCCCGTACGAGATTTGGTCCGCTGCCAAGACCGGTGCGGTCGTCGAGAAACTCGGCGTCGCGCGCATCCGCGAAATCCTCGCCGGCAAAGCGAAGGAGAACATCGCGGCGCTTATCGCTCGCGACAAGTCGCTGGAACACGAGTTCAACGCCATCGCCGCTGTCGACCGGCTCGTCCGTTACCACCGCGACTTGGTGAAGTTGCTCCACAACTTCGTCGCGTTTCACGATTTCTATGGGCGCAAGAACAAGGCCATCTTCCAGGCTGGCACGCTCTACCTCGACCAGCGAAGCTGCGAACTCTGCCTCGGCGTCGAGGACCCGGCCAAACACGCCGTGATGGCGGCGCTGGCGGGAACGTATCTCGCATATTGCGATTGCGTCCGCCGCTCCACGGGCGAGCGACGCCAGATCGTCGCCGCGTTCACCGGCGGCGACTCCGATAACATGATGGTGGGTCGCAACGGCATCTTCTACGACCGTCAGGGACGTGACTGGGACGCCACCGTGACAAAGTTGATCGACAACCCGATCAGCATCCGACAGGCGTTCTGGGCGCCGTATAAAAAATTCCTCCGGATGATCGAGGAACAAGTCGCCAAACGCGCCGCCGCCGCCGACGCCAGCGCACAATCCAACCTGCAGACTGCCGCCGCCACGACCGCCGGTGGGGTGCCGCCTCCACCGCCACCACCTCCGCCACCGAAGAAAGTGGATCCCGGCATGTTGGCGGCGATCGGGCTGGTGTTGACGACGTTGCTGGCCGCGCTCGGCGGAATCTTCGCGGCGTTTACGAAGCTGCCGCTCTGGCAGATGCCGGTAGCGATTGTCGGCATCATGCTGGCCATTTCGATTCCCTCGACGATTATCGCGTGGCTGAAACTGCGCAAACGCAACCTCGGCCCGATCCTCGATGCCAACGGCTGGGCCTTGAACGCCAAGGGCAAGATCAACGTCCCGTTCGGCGCCACGCTGACCGGCGTGGCCACATTACCGACGGGGGCGCGACGCGACTTGGTGGACCCATTCGCCGAGAAGAAAACCGGCCGCAACCGCGCGATCCTCTACGGCATCCTGCTGGTGGCATTGCTGGCGGGCTTGTACTTCGGCTCGATCGAGCAACTACTACCCGGCGTGTTGCCGAAATCCGGCTGGGTCCAGAAATTCAAATAGCGGATCCGCGATGGGTCAGGCTTGCAGGCGGCATGTTTCTGCGTACAATGCGCGCCGCATGAAAAACAAACGAGCCGTGTTCCTCGACCGCGATGGCGTCCTCATGGAGGACACCAACTATGTCGGCCAGCTCGACCGCGTCGGCATCATCTCCGCCGCGTTCACCGCGCTGAAGCGCCTCCAACAGGCCGGCTACAAACTGCTCGTCGTCACCAACCAGTCCGGCGTCGGACGCGGTTTCTTCACGCGCCAGGATGTCGAGGTCGTCCACGCCCACCTCGATAAACTGTTCGACGCGCACGGCGTCCGCATTGACCGCTACTACGTCTGTCCGCATCATCCCGACGACAACTGCGACTGTCGGAAACCGAAACCGAAATCGCTCCGTGACGCCGCGAAGGAGTTCGACCTCGATCTCTCGCGTTGCTTCATGATTGGTGACCGTCCCAGCGACATCAACACCGGCCACAACGCCGGCACGCAGACAATCCTCGTCCTCACCGGCGCCGGTGCGGAGACGCTGGCCGAGAGCAAGACCAAACCCGACCACGTCGCCAAGGACATGAACGCCGCCGCCGACTGGATTCTGGCGTAGTGTCCAGTTTGCGAAAAGTTTAGCGAAAAGTATTGATTAAATTGCGCGCGCCCTATACCGCGAGATGCCACTCGGCTCAGAGGTTGGCGCGGCAGGATATGCGGCAAAGGATTGAGGTCGGGGGGAGAGGCTCCGAGCTGATGCGTTTCAGTCCAGAGCCGATCCGAATGAGCTATCGGGCTGATCGGAACAAGCTCCGAACTGCTCCGGACGAGCAAATAACTACTCCGTATGAGCTAAAAGCTGGTCCGATTCAGCCTTTAACTCCTCTTTTGACAGGGAGTTGCGCTGAAACGAGAGACTGTGTGAAAACTGAAGCGCTGCGGTGAGGTTGGCGTTCGGGAATGAGGTTTGATTCATGATTCGGTGTGGTTTTGTGTTGGCGGCGGACTCAGCTCACCGCCAACAGTAGTTTCGGCACGCCGAGGATGCT
>CAIKAP010000128.1 GCA_903825435.1 uncultured Verrucomicrobiota bacterium | reverse complement strand
GAGTGTAGGGAAAAGATGGCGTTGAAGATGGTGGAAGATCGCGGTCAGTTCATGCATAACTCTGAGACGCTTCCCCTTGCATCCCGTTCAAATCCATCGCCGAAAAAGCCCGCAAAAGCGAGTTTTGCAAGAACGTCCCGTGGCCTGAATAATTCTTACACGTTCTCTACAGATTGAGGTTTGACCGGAGTGGTCACATTCGGCTGAGGTTGCCCGAAGTGGACTTGGATTAGCCTCTATATGTTTGACACGCCACCTTTGCCAGCCGGAACAAAACCGGAACACGGCACAGCAATCAGAGAGTGAACAACCGTTGACAAATCTCTCGCGCCGCTGAACGCGCTTGGCGTGTGCCGTACGGAATGACGCCAAGTATGGGCACCCGGAACAAAACCGGAGCATTTTCCACGTTTGTTCGTTCGGCGAGTCCGCGCCTTCCGCCGGTAACATCGTTAAAAATGACACCGGCAATCTTTAATCCACTGGCTTGGGCTTGGCGGATGGTGAGCAGCGTGTGGTTGAGGGTGCCGAGGCCGAGCCGAGCGACGATGATGAGTGGGAGATCGAGGTCGCGGGCGAGGTCGGCGACGAAATAAGGACGGTGCTTCTTCACTTTGTCACCCTGAGCAAAGCGAAGGGCCTCGCAATCGTTTGCAGACCGAACGTGCCGACGATTCAGAGGTTCTTCGCTGCGCTCAGAATGACAACGAGAGAGGATCGGGACGAGGAGGCCACCGGCGCCTTCGACGAGGAGTGGTCGGTAGTTGGCAGCTAGTAGTTGGTAGCTGGCAACGACCTTGCGGAGGTCAATGCGGCGGCGTTCGAGTTTGGCGGCGACATAGGGGGCGAGCGGGTGGCGGAGGTAAACCGGATTGAGAACGTCGAGCGGTTGTTCGTGGTTCATCAGGGCGGCGTATTGCTCGGCGTCGCGGCGGCCGTCGGGGCCGCAGGCAATCGGTTTCATCGCGGCGGCGCGTAGGCCGCGTCGGCGGAACTCGGCGAGGAGGAGCGCGGTGACGTAGGTTTTGCCAACGCCGGTGTCGGTGCCGGTGATGAAGAAGCTGGTCATAGGAGTGAGAGGGGGTCAACGTCAATGTGGACGGTGACGTCTTCGGGCGGTTTGAGTGTCGGCAGAATCTTCGAGAGTGTCTCGGTGAGACGGAGGAGTTTGTCGGCGCGGAGGATAAGCTGGTAGCGGTGGTAGTTCTGGATTTTCGCCAGTGGCGCGGGACCGGGTTCGCCGATGATGACATCGCGGGCAACGTGTTTCTTCAACTCGCGGGCGAGTGTGTCGGCGTAGAATTTAACCTTGGTGTCATTACGTCCACGCATGGTGAGACAGACCATGCGATTGACAGGCGGGTAACGGAGTTGTTCGCGGAACTCGATTTCTTGTTCGTAGAAGCCGAGGTAGTCGTGTTGCCGGGCGTGCTGGATGGCGGGATGATACGGCGTGAAACTTTGGACAACCACTTCGCCCTCGACATCGCCACGGCCGGCGCGTCCGGCGACTTGGACGAGCAACTGGAAGGTGCGTTCGCCAGCGCGGAAGTCGGGGAGGTGCAACGCCATGTCGGCGTGGATGATACCGACGAGGGTGACGTTGGGAAAATGGAGGCCCTTGGCGATCATCTGGGTGCCGACGAGGATGTCTATCTTGCCGACGCGGAATGCGCCGAGGATTTCGCGGTAGAGCGATTTGCGCGTCATCACGTCGGAGTCCATCCGTTGGACACGAGCCTTAGGAAAAACTTTCTGGATGGCTGACTCTACTTTCTCGGTGCCGATGCCGGAGTAGCGGATGGCGGGGTCGCGACATTCGGGGTTGGGGCAGACTTTCGGCGCGGTCTCGTGGTGGCCGCAGAAATGGCAGGAGAGTTTGTCGTCCTTGCGGTGATAGACGAGCGAGACGCTGCAATGCGAGCAGGTGGCGACGTAGCCGCATTTCGGGCAACACATGTGCGTGGCGTAGCCGCGACGGTTGAGAAAGAGAATGACTTGCTCGCTCTTGTCGAGCCGGGCTTGGATAGCATCACGCAGCCGGGAGGAGAGGACGTACAGGCCTTTCGCGCGGATGGCTTCCTGTCGCATGTCAACGATGCGAATCACCGGCATCTTCTGGTTGTCAACGCGCTGTGAAAGTGTCGCGAGCGTGTAGCGTCCGCGCTGGGCGTTGTAGAACGATTCGAGCGATGGCGTCGCGGAGCCGAGGACGACGGCGGCGTTTTCGAGTTTGCCGCGGACAACGGCGAGGTCGCGGGCGTTGTAGCGCGGGGTCTCGTCTTGTTTGTAGGAGTTCTCGTGTTCCTCGTCCACAACGATGAGGCCGAGCGATTGCACGGGCGCGAACACGGCGGAGCGCGCGCCGATGACGATGTGGGATTCGCCGTCGCGAATCTTGTGCCATTGGTCGTGGCGTTCGCCTTCGCTGAGGTGGCTGTGCAGGACAGTGATCTGCTGTTTCGGAAAACGGGCGCGGAATCGTTCGACAGTCTGCGGCGTCAGCGAGATTTCCGGTACGAGGACGATGGCGTCCTTGCCTTGATGCAGGCAGTGGTCAATCGCTTGAAGATAAACTTCGGTCTTGCCGCTGCCGGTGACGCCGCGGATGAGAACGGGCTTGTCGGGATGGTCAATCGCGGCGTTGCAGAGGTCGAGCGCCTTCTGTTGCTCGGCGGTCAATGGCAACGGTTCGGTCGGCAGGAAGGCTTCGCCGCCGAACGGGTCGCGCTCCTGAACGCGGTCGGTGATGATGATGAAACCTTTCTCGGCCAACTTCTTCACCGTGGCAGCGTCGGTCTCGGCGCGTGTGGCGAGGTCGGCGACGAGCATTTCCTCTTCGCGTCGGAGGATTTCGATGACGCGGGCTTGTTTCTTTGCCTTCTTCAGGAGTGCGGCGAACTCGGCGGGCGTGATCTGGCCGATCTTGGCGAACTGGCGTTCTTTCCAACTGACCTTCGCTTTTCGGACGACTTCCGGCAGCGCACACTTCACCGCCGACTCGACGGGGCAGCAATAATATTTCGCCATCCAGCGGGCGAGTTCGAGAATCTTGTCGGAAAGCAACGGTTTCTTGCCAACGACGTCGCCGATCTCTTTCAGATGCGGGTGCGGCGAGTTGTCGGCGAGGCCGACGACGTAACCTTGCGTGGTGCGGCTGCCGAACGGCACGGCGACGCGCGAGCCGATGCGAACGGCATCGGCAAGATGCGGCGGAATCCGGTAGTCGAACTCGCGGTCGAGCGCGACGTCCACCACCACTCTGGCAATCAGTTTGGTCACGACGCCGTCAGTGTAGCGGAAATCGGACGGAAGGTGAATAGAACTTGCGGCTTTGCGTCAGAAATCGTACAAACCGCAGCATCACGCAATCACGAAAGGAAGTTCATATTATGATCAAAGTCGGCATGGATCGTAGACAGTTTCTCAAAACCGCCGGGCTGGCCGCCGCCGGGCTGGCCCTCGCCAAAGTCCCTGCGGTCGGCGAGTGTATCAAACCGAAACGAAAACATTTTTGTACACCAGATCGCAAGATGCGGATTGCGTGCATTGGTGTCGGAGGTAGGGGTGAGTACGCCGTGAAAGGCGTTAGCGGCGAGGAGATCGTGGGGCTGTGTGATGTGGATTGGAACCGCTCGAAAAAGACATTCGAGGAGTATCGCGATATTCCGAAGTTCAAAGATTTTCGGGTGATGTTGCACGAACTGGGTGATAAGATTGACGGCGTGACGGTCTCGACGCCGGACCATATGCACTATCCGTCGGTGATCATGGCGATGGAAATGGGTAAACACGTATACGTGGAGAAGCCGATGGCCCACACGGTGTGGGAAGCGCGACAGATGGCCGAGGCGGCGCGCAAGTATGGGGTTGTGACCCAGATGGGCAATCAGGGACACGCGGGTGAAGGCATCCGCTTGGTGAAGGAGTGGATTCAGGCCGGGGTGATCGGCGATGTGCGTGAGGTTCACGCCTGGACGAACCGTCCAATCTGGCCACAGAATCTACAGCGGCCGACAGAGGTGGATCAGGTGCAGGAAACATTGGACTGGAACCTGTGGCTCGGGGTCGCGCCGAAGCGGCCATTCAACAAGTGTTACATGCCGTTCAACTGGCGCGGCTGGTGGGATTTCGGTTGCGGTGCGCTTGGGGATATGGCGTGTCACACGATGGATGCGGCATTCTGGGGGCTGGATCTCACAGCACCGATTAGCATCGAAGCCGTAGTCGAAGGCGGCAACGAAGAGACTGCGCCGAAGAGTTCTGTCATCACGTATCAATTTGGTGCGCGCAACGGTATGCCGCCGGTGACGTTCAAGTGGTACGACGGCGGCAAGCTCCCGTCGCGTCCGAAGGAGTTGGAGGCAGATCGCAAGTTCTCTGAGTGTGGGCAGTTGTTGATTGGCGACAAGGGAGTTATCATGGACGCGAGTGCATATTGCGAAAGCCCGCGCTTGATTCCTGAATCAAAGATGAAAGACTTCAAGCGTCCAGCCAAGACTTTCGCACGTGTGCTGGGCTCCGACCCGTTCAAGGAATGGATCACGGCTTGCAAAGGCGGCGTGATGTGTGGATCGAATTTTGACTATGCAGCGCTACTTACCGAGATGGTCCTACTGGGTAACGTCGCGGTCCGTTGCGGCAATAAGTTTTACTGGGATGGCATGAATCGCTGGAGTATCAACATCGCGGGACAACCTGACGTGAGTCGTTACCTTCGGCACCCATACCGTAAATACTAGGCGGTAGTGAGGCAGGATCCAATCGTGGAAGTAATAAGGTGGAAATGCCTGCGGTATGCTTGTTTATATTGTATGCGAAGATGGTATCTTGAATGCCAAATCGTGATAGTTTTACCGGTGTGGAATGATGGGTGAAGATTTATCAAAATAGTTCTTGCATGATTTTAGGTGGGTATGTATTTTGCGCGCCCTCTATGGAAGAGAAGAAGTTTTCCGAAGTGTAGCTTGACAAGTTGAAAGCGTGGCAGTAGGTTGAACACACTTCTGAGTGAAAGAAGAAAAGTTCTTTAGGAAAGAAGATTAAAGTTCGCCCGGTACGAGTGATTGGCAGTTAGCCATCAGGTCTTAGCAATGGTCTGAGATTTGATCAACTGAATGCTGGTTGCGACGCACCGTCGGTGACGGTGAGTTGTCGTTTTTTGAAAATTGAAATGTGCGATGCGTGAGAGCCCACGTTTCTCCGAGGTCAAACTCGGAGGAATTTGAGTGAAGTGTAACAGGTCAACCTTGAGCCTATGGGTTGATCGACCTCGAAGCGATTCGGGGTAAGCTCATACGTGAGAACGATCAGGTCGTAAGGTCTGAAAGTTTTTTTACGGAGAGTTTGATTCTGGCTCAGAACGAACGCTGGCGGCGTGGATAAGACATGCAAGTCGAACGGAACAATTCGGGTAGCAATATTCGGGTTGTTTAGTGGCGAAAGGGTGCGTAACACGTAGCTATCTACCTTGAAGTGGGGGATAATCCCGCGAAAGCGGGACTAATACCGCATGTGATCGAGAGATCAAAGTTGGGGATCGTAAGACCTGACGCTTTAAGATGAGGCTGCGGCCTATCAGGTAGTTGGCGGAGTAAAAGCCCACCAAGCCTAAGACGGGTAGCTGGTCTGAGAGGACGACCAGCCACACTGGAACTGAGACACGGTCCAGACACCT
>CAIKAP010000127.1 GCA_903825435.1 uncultured Verrucomicrobiota bacterium | reverse complement strand
GACATAGTCTTCCAACCGTTCTGGCAACAGCCACGCTTGTTGGCGATCAGCACCTTCGATGTAACTCACAAAGCCTCCTTGATTGGCGCCGATTCTATCTACTTGCTTGCCAAACCGGAAGACTTTTCACACAGTCTCGCGCATGGTTCGGCCACTTTCTCTTCTGTCTTGGAGCCGAGAACGAGCCGAAGCGACTCAAGATGCTCTTCTAATGCTTTTCGTCTCGCAGTTGTGTTCGCGGTTACGTGCAGATGGACATCATACTTCTTTGAAGCTTGCGCATCGTCTGGCGACAACTTCACGGCACAATCACTATAGAGGTGATCCGCATTTGACCAACTTCGCCAAACGACTTTGTGCTTGGTGATGATGCCCGAATGTCTGGTGAGTTTAGTGAATCCAGATTCCTTGGCTAACTCGGCATCGGACCTCACGGTTTTGTCTTCTCCTATCGTTACCACCAAGGCGGACTGCTCGTCTTTCGGATTCAACATGTACAAGACACTATCTTGACGTTCTTGGTTTATGGTTTGCGGTCTCGGACAGGCAAAAAGGGGTGGTTTTGTGGAAAAACGAGTTAAATCACTCTCCGGTAAGACTTTGTGCGTTTCAGGCATAACCTTGTCCGCCGTGGACAAAGGCTTGTCCAAGCCGCCGAAGGTTACCGGTGCGACGGAGAAGGTCTTATCCGTCATGGATAAAACCCTGTCGGTGGCACCGGTGCCGGTCGGAAAAGAATCGGCTTGAAAAACCGGGAAGTATTCTACCGTGGCACAATCATTGCGGAACGGCAAACTGCAGATTGCAGACGCGCTTCCATGCCGATGCTTCTATGAAAGCTTGGCGCACAGTCAAGCCCGGAAACTTGGATGTCGGATTCCGGTTTAGAGCGTCTTGGACACGGCGTTCGTTGCGCCGAGGCCGGGACGGTCGAGTTCCGTCGTGTGCACCTTGCCATCGGTGATCCGGAACAAACCCGGAGCATTTTCCGCCCACGGTTCGTTCGCCGCCGGCATGTACTGGCGGGCGTTGCCTTCGACGCAGGTGATGCCCGGCACGTGCGCCGCGATGCCGGCGGAGTGAATGAACGACGCGCCGGGACAGGTGAGGTCCTGCACACAGAGGAACATCCGGTACTTCTGCGCCGCTGCCGCCATCAACATCGCCTGCGACTGGCCTTTGCACGCTTTCAGCGCCACGCCGGTGTAACCCAGCTCGCGCGCCAGCAGCAACGATTCCAAGTCCGTCAACGATTCGTCAATCACTACCGGACGCAGCTTGCTGGCGGCGTGCATAACGTTCTGCCGGTTCGATTTCAAGTCGCGCGCGGTCGGCTGCTCGACGTAGAGGATGCTTTCAAAACCGCGCGGCGTCCGCTCCTTGACCTTGCGGAGAACCTCCAGCAGATACTCGACGTTCGGGCAGCGCTCGTTGAAATCGAGGCTGAACCGCCAGTCCGTCCCCGGCGAAGTCTCGCGCGCCACGCGGTCCACGCTGACCGTTCGCTCGATGTCCCGGTCCAAGTCTTCGCCTTGCAGTTTGATTTTGATGTGCGTCAGGCCGTTGAACCGTATCCATTCCGGCAACGTCTCCGGCACGCCGTCGTTGAGCCGGTGCTTGATGTCGGCGTCGCTGAGTGGGTCGGCGCCGCCAACCAGGTGAAACAGCCAGACCCACGGACGCGGTTCCGCAACGCAATACGACGCGAGGCGTTCGCCCCTGAAATCCGGGCCGAGATAGCGCGACAACTCCACGTCGCCGTACGTCCGATAACAACTCACGCCGAGCGCCTTGCCGTAGGCGTCGTGCAACGCCGCGTCGAAAGGACTCGCGGTGACGAGCGTGCAGAGCTTCGGAATCGGTTCCTCCAGCTTGATGTCGGCGGCGGCGCGAAGATACTCGGGTTCGAGCGCGTGGTTGATCTCGATCGGATGCGCGAACTCCCGGTGCGCGGCGGTTATCTTGGCAATTCGTTCCGCGAGCGTCTGCATCGCGCCGAGCGTCACCGCATACGGCAACGTGCGCGACGGAAACGACCAGACATTGCCGAGCGGCATCGAGCCGAACCCGCTCACTGTCTTGCCCGACGGCGTCGTCACGTCAACGGTGACGTTGAGAATCGTGGCGCGGTCCAACGGTATACCGCCGAACTTGATCGGCGTGCGGTACCGGAACTCTTCGTAAGCGATGCGGACATCCTCAATGCGTGTCATCATAAGTTATGCGTGGGTTTTGCACTGAAATCGTCCTACCAGTGCAACCGCGCCGACGTAATAACAAAGGAACTCGCGACGGTTCATGGGGCATTTGTAGCGCAAAAGACTTGTGGACGGAAGAAGGTTTTGCTTTACTGCACCCGCACTTTAACCAACGAAGGAGAAAGCACCATGGCACAGAGACCTCTCAATGTCGGTCTAGTCGGCGGCGGCAAAGGCGCGTTCATTGTTCATCCGCACCAGAAAGCAATCCACTTTGACGGCACCCGCCGCGTCGTCGCCGGGGCGTTGTTCCCCGATCCGAAGATCGCGCTCGAAGAAGCCGCGAACTGGCCGTACCCGATCAAGGGCTACGGTTCCTACGACGAAATGATCAACGCCAACAAGTCGTTGCCCGCCGACCAGAAGCTCGATTACATCCTCATCGTCACGCCGAACTTCGTCCATTTTGATCCCGCCATGAAGGCGCTCAACGCCGGCATCCCGGTGTTCTGTGAAAAACCGCTCACCGTCACCCTCGACGAAGCCGCGCAGATCGTCGCCAAGGTGCGCGAAAAGAAAATCCCCTTCGGCGTCTCCCACACCTACCTCGGCCATTGGACCAGCCGGTTCAGCCGGTACATCGTCCAAGCCGGACTCCTCGGCGACATCCGCTGGGTGGACAGCTACTACATCCAAGGCTGGCTCGCCACCAAGCTCGAAGATACCGGCCAGCAACAAGCCTCCTGGCGCGTTGACCCCAAGAAAGCCGGCGGCTCCGGCTGCGGCGGCGACATCGGCACGCACGCCCTCATGCAACTCCGCTACGTCACCGGCCTCGAAGTGAGTGAAGTTTCCGCGAACCTCGAAATCTTCGTCAAGGGCCGGCCGATTGACGATCATTTCACCGCCTATTGCCACCTGAGCAACGGCGCCAGCGCGCTCGTCCGCGCCTCCCAGATCAGCATCGGCCACCTCAACGACCTCGGCATCGAAGTCAACGGTACCAAGGGCAGCTTGCTCTGGCGGCAAGAAGACCCCGAGTCGATCACCATCAAACTCATGGGCCAACCCGACCGCATCTACTACCGCGGCGCCGTGTCGCCCGGCGACGGCTTCATTCCGAAGGACGCCCCCGCCGACCTCATGGCCGAACCGACGATCCCGCCCGGCCACGGCGAAGCGTTCCACGACGCCTTCGCGCGCCTGCATCGCTGCTTCGAGGCCGACGTACGGAAGTACCAAGCCGGTCAACCCTTCGCCTGCGACGGCTCCAAGTACGCCAACGTCGAAGACGGTTGGATGGGCATGGCCTTCATCAAGACCTGCATCGAATCCAGCGCCAACAAAGCCGCCTGGACCGCCCTGCCGAAGAAGATTTAACCACAACATCACAATCAGGCAGGGGCGCACGCTGTGCGCCCCTGTTTTTTCCCCGCGACTTGAAAACCTCCGACTTCGATTACCACCTGCCCGAGGAATTGATCGCCCAGCAACCGCTGGCCGACCGCGCTGCCTCGCGCATGATGGTCGTCAACCGCGCCACCGGTGAAATCCGGCACGACCGGTTTAGTAACCTCGCCGGTCACCTCCAACCCGGCGACCTCCTCGTCCTCAACGACACCAAAGTCATCCCCGCCCGCATCTGGTCCACAAAACCGCTGATCGAACTTCTCCTCGTCGAGAACCTCGGCAACAACCGCTGGAGCGCGCTCGTCAAACCCGGCCATCGCGCCAAGGTTGGCCGCAACTTGTTTTTCACACCGTGGCTTTCAGCCGCCATCGAAGGCGAAACCGATTTCGGCGGACGCGTCCTCCGCTTTACCGGCAACGTTGACTCCTACCTCCAACATCACGGCGAGCCGCCGTTGCCGCCGTACATCAATCGTCCCGCCGACAACGCCGACCGCGACCGCTACCAGACCGTGTTCGCCCAAACTCCGGGCGCAATCGCCGCGCCGACAGCGGGCCTGCATTTCACGCCAGAGATGCTGGCGAAGTTCCAACACACCTTCCTCACGCTGCACGTCGGCATCGGCACGTTCCGGCCGGTGAAAGTCGAGAACATCGAGGAACACAAGATGCACGCCGAAAAGTTCACCATCAGCGCCGAAGCCGTCGCCGCGATGCAAGCCGCCAAGCGAATCGTTGCCGTCGGTACGACAGTGGCGCGGACACTGGAGTCAGTCGGCCAAAGTGGGAGCGGCATTCGGGCCGCGACCGGCGCGACGGACATCTTTATTCACCCGCCGTTCAAGTTCCGGGTCGTGAACGTGCTACTGACAAACTTCCACCTACCGAAGTCCACGCTGTTGATGCTGGTGAGCGCGTTCGCGGGACGCGAGTTGATCCTGAAAGCCTACGAGGAAGCCGTGCGCGAGCACTACCGCTTCTTCAGCTACGGCGACTGCATGTTGATCGTGTAGCCCGCGCCTTGGTTTCGCACAAGTTGCGGATTGACTTTTCGGAAATCGCCGGTTATTCCTCCAGTCCGGAATGAGATGACAGCAATGGGATTCATCTACAACAGCACCAGCGCACCAGCGCACCAGCGCACCAGCGCAATGCGGCAATCGCGGCAGTCACGCTTTCGACCGCTGACCGGTTTCTGGCAACCCCTGCCTCGTCCGTCGCAAACCCTTTCAGCCACGCTCGGAGCGTGGCAAGCTTCGCCGTCAACGGGGACAGCTTTACTCCCGACCATGACTGGTTCGCCGCAAACCTGTGCTCCTTCCCGGCATATCTGTCATCGGATGCGGCAGACCTGTCATCCTTTACGGCAAACGGGTCATCGGATGTGGCAAAGGAGTCATCCTTTGCTGCAAACCCTTCCAGCTTTGCGTCAAACCTGTCATCCTTTCGAGCCAAACTGGCACCTTTTTCAGCCGTAACCCCCATTTTTGCCAAAAAACCAACCCAAAGGAGACCAAAATGAGCAAAATCAAAGCAGTCGTTGACTTCAGTAGCTACACCGGGCCTGCCCTCTCGCCCGTCGCCCAAACCATTCACGACCAGATGACGGCCAAGGCCGCCATTTTCCCGACGCCACCCGTGGCCATGCCGGCGTTCCAAGGCTTGGTTAACACGTTTGAGCAGAAACTCGCCGCCAAAGCCAGCCACGCCACCGCCGATACCATCGCGTTCAACATCGCCCGGCACAACCTCGAAGGGGCGCTGGCCGACCTCGGTGGTTACGTCAATTCAGTGGCCAAGGGAGATCCCACCAAAATCTCCGCCAGCGGGTTCCCTTCCTTTGACACGGCGCACACAACGCCGGACACGGCGCCGCCCGCCGCGCCGGGCAACGTCGTCCTGCAACCGGGCGACCTGAGCGGCTCGTTCGTCGCGCGATATCATCCCGACCGGCAGCGCAGCATGAACGAAGTGCAGACATGCGTGGGCGATCCCGGTGTGGCGGCCAACTGGCAGCACGCCGGCATGTTCAGCGGCGGCAAAGCGACGGTGAGTGGCATCGTACCCGGCACGACCGTGTGGGTCCGCGTCCGCACCGCCGGTCTCAAAGGCGTGATGGGCGAGTGGAGCGATCCCGCCAAAATCATCGTGGTGTAACTGCGGCATCGCGCCATCAGCGGCTCGACCGGCTACAGCGTTTGGAGCGAACCCCTCAGCCACATGAGCATGTAACCCGCATCAAGTCTTGCACGATCACCGTTCCCTTGGGGTCACACGACCCGCTGGCACAAAGAAAGGGAAGCAAGGTAATCAAGAAAGGAGCCGTAGCATGACAGCATCGAAGTTGGTGTTGATTGGATTGTTGGCTGTTGGCGTTGTTACGATGGCAGAGGGTCTGTCAGATATACGGAAAGAGATCACCACGACCTGCACGGCGTTGGCTGCGGATTTGACCAACACCAATCTACTCGCCAAACTAAAACTGACAGTGGACAGAACTGAATCCCCGACAACCCGCGCACAGTTGCTGACGCTATGCTACTTGGGCAAGCTGTGCATCAGTGGTGGCGCGGAGGCGCAGACGGCTTGGAATTCACTGCAAGTAATCAACCCGTCAGCCTTCACCAATCTATTTGACACCTGCGCAACGTGCAGCGGTAAGAGTACGGTCGAAATAACCTGTCCCGTGTGCAGTGGATTCGGAAGATGTCCCTACTGCCAAGGAATGGGATACCTGATAATCAAGGGCCTCATAGGAGAAGGAAGGTATCCAGTATGCCCACGCTGCAAGGGCACTAGGCTCTGCCCCGAATGCAAAGGTCAGAAAACCCAATCGAAGCGTTGCACGCAATGCACCAATGGCCGACAGTTCTCCCGGCAGAAACTGCAAGAGACGTACAGGCAACTCGTCAGCGAAGCCTGCAACTGTAGCACCACAACGAAACAATCCAGCAGTGCTAGCGGCGTGGAGGCTTTGCTAAAGGAAACCATTCTCTCAGATGCCTCCTTTCGCCAAGCCGCACTGGTCGATTGCATTGCCTTCATTCGGTCTCAGGTTAAACGCATTCACCCCGACGCGACCTGCAACATCGTTGTCCGTGGACAAACAGTGGATAACATGCCGAAGGTCACTCTGGATCTGCAAAATGTCAGCGCTTATCGGGTGCTGCAAGAGATTTGTGAGCAGTCGGAGTATAAGATGGAAATCAGTGAAGAAATAATCACGTTATCCCCGCTATTGGAAAAGACAGCGCAATCGGAGGCGAAGTTACCAGTTGCTCCAATATTAGCTCCCGCTACGGTACCGCCAAAACCAGAACCGTTGGATCCACCCATTCCAACGATTCCGCGCCAACAAGAACAGACCTCCGGTGGGGATTTTAACACCATAAAACAACAAGCCGAGCAAGGCAGCGCAATGGCGCAAATTAGCTTGGGTTCGTGTTACGAGCAGGGCAAGGGTGTCGCTCGGAATTATCAGGAATCCGTGAAATGGTATCGCAAATCCGCTGAGCAAGGCTGCGCAATAGGGCAAGGTATGTTGGGCTATTGCTATTATAATGGTACTGGCGTTGCGCAGGACTACGCGGAAGCTGTAAAGTGGTTTCGCAAAGCCGCTGAGCAAGGCAACGCACTTGCGCAATGTACGATGGGCACCTGTTATGGGCTTGGTAATGGCGTTAGGCAGGATTTCGCGGAAGCCGTGATTTGGTTGCGCAAGTCCGCTGAGCAAGGTTATGCAATAGCACAAAATCTCTTGGGGGATTGCTACCGCGATGGAAACGGTGTAGCGAAGGATTACGCGGAAGCCGCGAAGTGGTTTCGCAAAGCCGCTGCACAAGGAGACGCAACGGCAAAAAAAACCTTAGCCGATTGCTATAAGAAAGGGACAGGCGTTGTGCAGGACGACACGGAAGCCCGGAAGTCGCATCGCAAAGTCAGCGGGCAAGGGGATAGCGTGGAGGCAGATCAAACCAACCCAAAAACAATGATTGTCGGCACATGGTTGTGCCGTGCGACCAACGTCAAGCAAAGCGCAGTTTTTACGATGAACTTTACGGCGGATGGCGACGTTGTTTTAGAGACTAAAACAAGAAAAGACCATGGGCAATGGATTCTGCAAGACGGCTTGCCTTACGTGCAATGGGACAATTGGATTAAGGTAACATCCATAACTCCAAGACAGATGTATTTCACGAATAAAATAGGCACACAGTACGTTGGCAGCAAGCAGGGGGTTCTTGTGGACGAAGGGGGTGAGGCGAATAACGCTCCTGACATCGTTGCTGTGACAGCCGAAGAGTATTTTAGCAACCTTGGGAAATACAAAGGCCAGCGCATAACAGTTTGCGGCAATGTGACCCAAGCCATCAAGGGGATGGCGCAGCTTGACACCTATATTCTGGATGGCCGTTTGCGTTGTCAGTTCCGCAAGGCTCTTCATTGTACGGAAGGAGCACATCGAGAGACGGGCCGTTACGTATGCATCACCGGTACTGCTACGGGCGGACAGCATGTGACGTCTTTGCCCGACCTCGTGGACTGCGATTGTCCATTCTCCACGTTGACTTCTAGGATAAACCGAATGCAATAAAGGAATCTGTCAAGCATCATGCCGAGTCAAAACAAAGGACATATGAAAACTATCCCATTACTGCTTTTCTGTCTGATTGCCAGCTTTTCCAGCGGATGTGACGGAAGTACGCCCGTGCCGAACATCCCTGAAAAGAAATCCAGTTTTCAGAAAATCGTTTTTACTGAGCCGCAGCGTGGAGGGACCATAACGCTGATTTCAGAGACCGAATGCGAAATGAACCACGGAAGTAACATTGTTCTCGCTGAGTATTCACGACAGGATAACAAGCTTCGTGTAGTCCTCCGGGGCATTGATGGTGCCAAAGTGCACTATTTTGAGATTCTGCCAGATGGGCTGCGAGAGCCGTCTTCAGGCGAAGTGCTTCTGCTACCAGAGCCGCTCATCAAATATCGCGAGCAGATGCGTATCGCTCAGGAGGCCGAAGCAGCGCGTCAACGCGCCGTACAAGAGGCCAAAGCGGCGGAGCAAGAACGCCAACGCCAAAAAGAAGCACAGCAAGCAGCAGAACTGACGGAAAGGCTTACCGAGCGCCGTGATGCTATAATGCAAGACATTCGAACATTCTTATCCAAAGGCACTGTTTTTAAGGGAACCTACTATTCTCTTTGGGATTACCAGCATAAAAACCCAAATCTGCCCTATCAGATCACCATTACGGGCAATCTGACTAACAAAGACTTTGGCTATGAAGAAGACCACAATTTAATGGACCCGGGATACGATAGACATCCCAGCGATCCACTGGACCAGGAATTTGGGATTCCTGCCCATTTCAAATGGCTGGGAGACACTGAAACCCTTTCACCTTCCAGTTGGGGAATGCAAATCAAGGAATACGACGGCATGATTATTGGGGCGATTAAGATACAAAATAAAACTGGAATGAATCCGGTTTGGCGCGTTACCATAAAATATTGTATTAACGGAGACCCGGGTTACTCAAGAGGATGGAGATCACGAGAGGGTGGATCGATATGGAACGGGACTCAGTTTGAGGGGAAAAGCAAGTCAGCCATTAGTCTGCCGGTACCAAGAACGGCTTCACCAAAGCTAGCAGTTCCGGCTCCGGCTGAAACCGTTGCCGCGCCGCTGGCCAATCTCCGCGCCAAGGCAGAAAGCGGTGACGCCGCATCCCAGTATGAATTAGGTCAAAAGGAATCGGGTTTCTTAGGGGAATGGACAAATAGGGATTTCCAAACGCTTGGAATAAAACGAATCCGCATCAGTCTGGCTCGCGGTACTCGGCGCATTGTTGTCCGCATCTGGACTAAAAGCAGCCAACCTTCGGGGGAATGGGACAACGGCGAAGTGAACGCTGTCTTGGGCAACCAAGTCTTGTCGGTGCCCCGGTCTTCGCTGGGCGACGTAGATAAGTTGGAAATGACGTTACTTAGGAATGGAGAAATGCAGGTTGAGGCTCATCCGCGCTTCAGCGGCAGGGAAAGCGTAGATCATACTAGCGGAAATTACATCTTCCGAAAAGTTGCAGCACTCGAGAAGTAGGAGGAAAAGGTGGCCTTGATAGCATCAAACAAGGGGCTAACTATCAGGCCTAATTTTCTTGATGGGCAAGTCAGGGGAGGCAGCAGGGTAGTCCGTAGTAAGCAGCGCAGTAGTGACCAGTCCCGCGAGAGGATAAGAAAACCCTCAAACAAGGAAAAAGGAACATCGCAATGATCAATCACACAAATCGCCTAATCGTTTCGTCTGTCCTCCTCGTCGTTGCGTTCGCGCTGACGGGGTGCGGCAAGAGTTCGCCGCCAAAAGACGGGGTGCGAAACGCAGTGGCCGTTGTTTTGCCGCCATTTCTTTCGGTTGACAGTATTGATGTCGAGCCAATCGCCACCGGCCCCGAATCATACAAGATCAACTTCAAGGCTGTCCTCGCCACCAAAGAGAATCTCTACCTGCTGGACCGCGAGGCGGAAGGCACGCCCAAAGTGACCTTGCTCAAAGTGATTCAGGCCGCAGGAAGCAAGGTGTCTATTTACGGGTTCCTTGAGGCGCGCCGCATGATGGATAAATGGATGTTGGATACACCGGTGATTCAGGTTGGCCTTGACCAATTCGGCAAGCCCCGTGGAGCTTTTGACGCGCAATCCTACGTCACCGGCTCCGACGAGGCAAACGTAGCCCTCAATCAACAGAGGGTAAATGCGGAACTCCAAGCGCAGGCCAAAAAAGCCGCTCTGGATCAGCAAGAGCGTGAGAAGTTGGAACAAGAGAAACGGGAGGAAGAACGCAGAAAACTGCAAGAGGAGAGGCAGGCACGCGAAGATAAAGCGCGAAAGGAGCGGGAAGCACAAGCCAAAATAGAAGCCGAAGAACAACGACAGAAGGAAGAGGAGCAACGCAAGAAAGAGGAGGAACAACGAAAAGTGGAAGAAGAGGCGGCCCACCAGAAACTTATTTTGGCTACCGTTCCGGGCGCAAGCTACATCGGGACAATATCCTGGAAGGATGAAATTCAACATCTTCGTTTGGTCTTTACTGAGCAGAAGGGCTTTATGATTAGCGCTAAAGCAAACAACCCGGACAGTCCCAATGCGGCACAAGCATTCAAGGGTGAACTGGTTTTCAACGCAGAACCCGAAAAGGACGGTTCTGTATACTCCATATTTATGAGTCCAATCGGGGGATTAGAGGACAATTTTGAAAACAATAAAAAATACTGGCATCTTTATGTAAGAGGCAAAGGTTCTCTGAAACTTCGCCTGACCGAGACTGGTTTAGATGGGATAGCAAATATAAGTAATACGTATTATATAGATGCTCGTTACACAATCCGCCTCCAGCGCGAGGGAAGGCCGAGAGCAACATCGCCAAGTCCTGCTGCGCCTAACCCCGGTAATGTCGTTCCAGCGCCCGTAGCGCCCAGTCCCTCGGTGCCGGTATTGCCCAGTCCCCCGGTGCGGATGTCACCCGATGCCGACCGATCAAGACCGTAACATTGAAGGGTTGCACCCAGTCACTTCCAATAGGCCAGCCACGATTGGCACACCGTCGCCGAGGCCCAACGCATTCTCCCGGTTATTACCAAGTATATCGAACGGTGTAGGTGACGGTCTGCTCGGATTCCTTGTCGAGCTTGACCGGGATGTGGATGGTCTGGGCGTCGAACTTCTTGAACGGGTGGCTGAGCGCCCCGACGGAGCGGGGCGGCTACACCTGAGACCAAATAAAAAACTTTTTTGTTGCCGGGACAGGCTATTGAAGGGCATGAGATAGCTTGAAATGGAGCACAGTCCCGAAATCAGTCTCGTCATTCCTTGCTACAACGAGGAAGGTAACCTTCACGCGCTCGTGAAGGCGATCCACAACGCCGTTGACCCACTCGGCGTTGAGTATGAGATCGTCATCACCGACGATTGCAGCAAGGACAATTCCTGGAACATTCTCAAAGACATCGCCGGGAAAGACCCACGGCTGCGCATCCAGCGATTCGAATACAATTGTGGTGAGAGCGCCGCGAGCTGGGCCGGATTGCAGTTCGCACGAGGCCGGTACCTCTGCACAATTGACGCCGACCTCCAAAACGATCCGCGCGACTTGCCGAAGTTTTTGGAGGCGCTGAAGCACGCTGATTGTGTTTGTGGCACACGCGTCGAAGCGCGCGGCAAGGGTGATAACTTCATTCGCATTGCCAGTTCGCGCATCGCCAACGCCGTCCGCCGCAAACTCAGCGGCGACGAGAAGATCACCGACGCCGGTTGCACCTATCGGGCGTTCAAGCGCGAATGCATCGCCAACGTCAAGTTCTGGCGGGGCGCGCACCGGTTCCTGCCGCAGTTGATCGAGATGGAAGGATTCACCATCGCGGAGGTGCCGGTGACAAACAACCCGCGGTTTGCCGGGCAGAGCCACTACGGCGTCTGGAACCGGCTGTTCAAATCATTCCGCGACCTGCTCGGCGCGCGCTGGCTGAAATCTCGCCAGCTCCACTACCGCGTCGCCGAAACCCAAAACTAGGAGATTCTCATGGACGCCATGCTGGCAGTGAATTGGTTTACTCAAGACCATCCTTTCTTGGGGCTACGTTGGAGTTACCTTACGGTGATCGGCGTCGGAGGGAACCTGATCTTCTCAACGCGCTTTCTCGTCCAATGGTGGGCTTCAGAGAAGAAGGGTGAAAGTGTGATCCCAGTGTCGTTCTGGTACTGGAGCATCGGTGGCAGTATCGTTATGTGCGGCTACTTCATCTTCCAGCGCGATCCCGTCGGCATCCTCGCCTACCTGCCGAACACCGCCATCTACATGCGCAACCTCCACCTCATCCGCCAACGCAAACTCGCCGCCACCGCTGCCGCTCCGACACAGACGCCAAAGGAAGAAGCCTAAACCAGCAGCGCTTTCGCCTGCGCAAAAACCGCATCGAGCATTGGCTCGGTCAGCTTACCGGTGTTGGTGTTCTGGCGGCTCGGATGATAAGAAGCGATCAACGTCGGCTTCAGTGGATAGGCGGCGTTGTGCGCGAACTTCGGGATCGGCGTCACGCCGGTAAGACGGCAGTATTGGTCGAACGCGATTTTACCGAGGGCGATGACGACGCGCAGGTTCGTCAGGCAACGCAGTTCCTCGCGGAAATACTCGCTGCAATTCGAGATCTCCGACGGCAACGGCTTGTTACCGGGCGGCGCGCAGTGACAGGCGGCGTTGATGTAGCAATCGTTCATCACCATCCCGTCGTCGCGTCGTTCCCATGTCGGTTGGCTGGCGAAACCGGCTTTGTGCAACGCACGAAACAGCCAGCGTCCCGCTGAATCGCCGGTAAACATGCGGCCGGTGCGGTTGGCGCCGTGCGCGCCGGGGGCGAGGCCGACGATGAGGACGCGGGCGTTGAAGTCGCCGAGGCTCGGTACGGGTCGACCCCAGTAGTCCCAGTCGCGGAACTCGCGTTTCTTCTCGCGGGCGACTTGCTCGCGCCACTCGACGAGGCGCGGACAACGTCGGCAGGCGATGATCCGGTCGTTGATCATTTTGCGGTCTTCGGGCTGACTTTGCCGATGATGGTCAGCATCAGGATGCCGCCGATCAAGCCGAACGGCGCCATGAAGTAGAAGTAGTGTCCCCAACTCTTGTCGAGCAGCGTGCCGAGGAACGCGCCCGCCAGCGCGCCGCCAAAATACTGGAACGAATCAATCAGCCCCGACGCGAACCCGGCCATCTTGCGCCCGCCGATGTCCATCGCGGCGGCGGTGCCGATGATCGAGTGCGTCGAGTTGGCGGTGAACGCTATCAGGACGAAGAAGAGAATCGTGGCGTTGACCGTGTGGAACTGGGCGGCGAGGAAGATGATGGCGGCTTCGAGGAAATACAGCCCCGCCGCGACCGGAGCGCGGCGTCCACTGAACACCTTGTCCGACAGATACCCGGACGTCAGCGCGCCCGCCGACGCCACGAACGGAATCAGGAACGCCAGCCACTGGAATTTCCCGTCCTTCATGTTCACCGCGTACACCTCCTGCATGTAACGCGGGAACCACTGGTCCACCCCTTGCCGCACCACGCCCGTACAGGCGTACGCAAACGCGCACACCCAGACCGACGGCGTACTGACAATCGCCATGAACACCTTCCCGATCGACGCCCGCGCATCGGCGTCGGCGTGGTCGGGTTCGCCCGCATGAACACCGGTAAACCCCGCCTCTTCCGGCGTATCCTTTACGAAGAGCGCAAGACAGATCGCCACCACCGTCGCAATCCCCGCCGGCACGTAAAACAACCACCGCCAGTGCAGCGGCGGCACCACGAACAACCCGAACACCGCGAACCCGGCCAGCAACGCAGGCCCCAGGTTGAAGATGCCGAACCGTCCGAGGTTGATCATGAACCCGAAGATGCCCGCGAACCGGCCGCGCTCCGTGTGGCTGAACCACGCCGCGTTGATCTTGATCATGCCGGGCGCGCCGAACGCCTGCATGTACTGGTCGAGGCCGCGGATCAACATGAACAGCGGCAGCAGCCCCCAGAACGACGCCACGCCGAACAGGATGTTCATCGTCACCGTGCCCGCGGCGCCGATGAGCATCGCGCGTTTCCCGCCGATGCGGTCGGTGAGCAGGCCGTTGATGATCTGACCGCAACCGTACGCCAACATCGCCGTCGTGATGATGTTGCCCATCTGGGCTTTGTTGAAGTGGAACTCGTCGGCGATGGCCTTGTTGGCGATGGGGAAATTGTACCGGCACATGTAGTACGAGGTGTACATCAGGCCGATCACGCCCCAGTTCAACCCGCGCCGCGCGCGGAAACCTTGCGGATACCTCTGCATCGCCGCGCATCCTACCGGCTCCACCCACCAACGTCAACCGACGAGGAGAAACTACAACAGGTTCGGCGCAGGTCTCCTGACCGCGCCGCTCCGCCGACCGCAAGGTCTCCCCGACGGACTGGTGATGGGAAACCTTCGGTCGAGTGATGTGCGCGGGGTCGGAAGACCCTCGCACAACCGAGGCTTACTGCTTGGTACCGGCTTGCTGTCCGACGAACTCGCCCCTTTTCCAGATGCCTTCCTCAACTTTCCCATCTGCATAAGTCATCTTGCCCAAGCCGTGCATATCCCCATCTTTCCACTCGCCGACATACTTCTTGCCATCAGGCCAAGTGCGCGTCCCTTGACCGTCTGACCAGCCATCTTTGAATTCGCCTACATACCTACTGCCATCAGCCCAAGTGTAGATTCCCTGACCGTTTTGCTTGCCATCTTTGATACTCGCCTACATACCTACCGCCATTAGGCTCGATGCGTGTTCCCTGACCGTCTAGACTGCCATCTTTGAACTCGCCGACAAACCTAGTGCCATCAGGGCAAGTATACGTTCCAGTTCCATGCGGTTGCCACATTCCGTCGTCACAAAGCTTCATCGAACCTTCGTAGATTGCCCCACTCGTCAGTTTTTCATAAGCAACATATTTGGTATCTCCAATGGCGGGGCGTGTCAGCCGTGGAGGGGTTGAAGCAGGGGGCTGCGACGAGTTGTTATTGACGGTGACTTGGCTTCGCCCGGCCTGAGCAAGCCCGTAGTTCTGCGCAGCATTTCCAACCGCAACCCCGGGGACACTTCCAACTTGTGCCGCCCTAGCGCCAAACAAAGCGCCACCAAAGGTCCAGAGTAACGCGTTGTTGTCATTGCTGGATTGGTCCGATGGTGTTGCACAGCCGATCAACAAAGCGAGCACGCTTGCATACGCCAATGGTAGCACGACGTGTTTGAAGTATTTCATCTGTCCCTCCAGAGTTGGTGCAGATTGTCGCCAACAATGATTGCGCACTCAAGCAGAAAACAGAATGAGGAGATGTCCTTGAGTGTGCTGTCAAGTGCCATGGATTCGGTTCCCGTCAACGATCTCAGGCGAGCCGGCGGCTCGCCCCTCACTCCTCCGGAACAAAACCGGAACATTTCGTTGGGCTTAACCGGCGCGGAAGAGTTGGCCCATTTTCTTGCCGAGGGCTTTGCTGGCGGCGAACAGGCTCGCGGCCAGCAACAGCATTCCCAGCACGCCGAACGACAGCTTCATCACTTGATGAATGACTAGCGTCTGTGGTAAGGTGCGCCGCGTTTCCCAATGAGAACCAAGAAGACAATTGCAACCGTTTTTGAATCCGGGCTGAGTTTTGAGCAAGCCATCCAGCGGTTGGAGAAGATCGTCGCCGACATGGAGGCAGCTGAACTGCCACTGGAGGACGTGTTGAAGAAGTACGAGGAAGGCACGCACCTAGTACGGTTTTGCAGCCAGAAACTGGAAGAGGCTGAGAAAAAGATCGAACTACTGACCCGTAAGGTTAATGGCGATATCGAGTTAAAACCGTTTGAGACAGAACAAGAAGACACCGGGAAACTACTGTAGGAGATTCCATGGGCCGCTACCTCGACATGATCAACTCACCTGCCGACGTGAAGTTGCTGACAATGGAGCAACTCACCACCTTGGCGCAGGAAATCCGCGATGAACTCGTTTCCGTCCTTAGTAAAACCGGTGGCCATCTCGGACCGAACCTCGGCGTGGTCGAGCTGACACTCGCCATGCACCGCGTGTTCAACTCGCCCAAGGACCGTTTTGTCTGGGATGTTAGCCATCAGGTTTACATCCACAAACTCGTCACGGGGCGACGCCAGAATTTTTCCAAGATCCGCCAGACGGGCGGCCCGATGGGGTTCGCCTGCCGTTCGGAGAGCGAATATGATTGTTTCGGCGCAGGGCACGCCGGGACGGCGCTCTCCGCAGCGCTCGGCATGGCGGCGGCACGAGACAAGGCCAACAGCGGAGAACACGTCGTCTGCGTGCTCGGCGACGCCGCGTTGACCAACGGCATCACGCTCGAAGCCCTCAACAACATCAAGCACTCCACCAAACGCCTCATCGTCATCCTCAACGACAACGAATACAGCATCGCACGAAACGTCGGCGCGCTCAGTGACTACCTCAACCGCATCGTCACCAACCCGCGCTACCAGGCCGCCCACAAGAAACTCGAACACGTCATGCAGCGCCTCGGACGTGACATCGCCCGCATCGAGCACAAGGTCGAGGAAGCCTTCAAGAGCATCCTCGTGCCCAGTGTCCTGTTCGAAGAGTTCGGCCTCAGTTACCTCGGCCCGTTCAACGGCCACGACTTACCGCGGCTCATCTCAATGTTGGAGTTTGCCAAGCAACAGGAACATCCGATCCTCCTCCACGTCCAGACCGTCAAAGGCAAAGGCTATGAGAAAGCCATCGAAGATCCTTCCACTTTCCACGGTGTCGGCCCCTTCGATATCGAAACCGGCAGACCTTTCTCTAGGAAGAACGGCGCCCCCCCCAACTATCAGGACGTCTTTGGCGACGCCATCGTTCGTTTCGCCAAGCAGAACACCAAACTTGTCGGCATCACCGCCGCCATGCCCAGCGGCACCAGCCTCGGCAAACTCCAGGAAGCTGCTCCGAACCAGTACTTCGACGTCGGCATCGCTGAGGAACACGCCGTCATCTTCGCCGCCGGCATGGCCACGATGGGATTCCGTCCCGTCTGCGCCATCTATTCCACTTTCCTCCAGCGCGCTTACGACTGCATCATGCACGATGTCGCGCTCCAGAACGTGGACGTTGTGTTTGCCCTCGACCGTGGCGGCCTCAGCGCCAACGACGGCGCCACGCACCACGGCATCTTCGACATCGCCTACGGCCGCAGCATCCCGCAAGCGATCCTCATGGCGCCCAAGGACGAGGACGAACTCGTTGACATGCTCTGGACCGCCCTCCAACTTCACGGTCCGATCATGATCCGTTATCCGCGCGGCGCCGGCGAAGGCGTTCCCATCAAACCGCAACCAGCCGTCCTGCCGCTCGGCAAAGCCGAGGTCCTCCAACACGGCACCGACGTCGCCATCATCTTCTACGGCGCCGTCCAGTCCATCGCCAAACAGACACTCGCCACCCTCGAAGCCGAAGGCCTTTCCGTCGCGTTCATCAACGCCCGTTTCGCCAAGCCGGTTGATCGCGAGATGCTCGAACAATACGGACGCATGGCCAAGGTCATCTGCACCATCGAAGACCACGCCCTCATGGGCGGCTTCGGCAGCGCCGTCCTCGAAACGCTCTCGGACTTGCACATTGACACGCCCGTCGCCCGCGTCGGCTGGCCCGACCAGTTCCTCGAACACGCCAGCTCCAACAAGGACCTCCAGGACAAATACGGCCTCAACGCCGCCACTGCCGTCGCCAAAGTCAAGGAAGCCCTCGCCGACGCCAAACGTAAATCCGAAGGACAGAAATTCCGCGTCGTCACCGGCCATGCGGGAGCGGCTTGATACCCGGCTCGTCGCGCTCGGCCTAGCCGCCAGCCGCGAAAAAGCCCAGCGATTCATCCTCGCCGGCGTTGTCCGCGTGAACGGCCAGACCGCGCACAAACCCAGCGACACTGTTGACCACGCCGCCACCATCCTCGTCGAGGCCACCGAGAAATTCGCCAGCCGCGGCGGCCACAAACTCGAAGCCGCTCTTGACGCCTTCGCCGTCTCCTGCCAGAACGCCGTCTGCATTGACCTCGGCGCCTCCACCGGCGGATTCACCGACTGCCTTCTCCAGCGCGGCGCCGCCCGCGTCCATGCGGTGGATGTCGGCAAAGGCCAGCTCGATTGGAAGCTCCGCAACGATCCGCGTGTCGTCATCCACGACGAATGCAACGCCCGCCACCTCAAGCCCGCCGACATCGGCGAAGCCGCCGACATCGTCACCGTGGACGTCTCCTTCATCTCGCTGACGAAAGTACTGCCCGCCGCCGTTGCCCTGTTGAAACCCGGCGGCATTCTCGTCGCCCTCATCAAACCGCAATTCGAGGCCGGTAAAAAAGACGTGAAAAACGGCGGCGTTGTGCGAGACTCAGCGGTGCACGAACGCGTGAAAAGCGAGATCACAACATTTGCCGCCGCGACACTCGGCCTGCGCCCGCTGGGCGCCGTCATCGAGTCGCCCCTGCTTGGCCCCGCCGGCAACAAGGAATTTCTCGCGGCGTGGCGCACACCATGAAGCGGCCCAAAATCATCGGCATCACCGCCAACCTCGACAAGCCGCAGGCGAAGGAACGCCTCACCGAGTTGGTCCGCCTGTTGGAGCAGCACGGCATCCGCGTCCTGCTGGAGCGGCCCCGCACGATGCCGTTGCGCCGCATTGCCGGCAAGGCGGACATGCTGGTCGTGCTCGGCGGCGACGGCACGATTCTGCGCGTTGCCCGCGAACTGGAAGGCGCGCCGACACCCATCCTCGGTATCAATCTCGGCTACCTCGGTTTCCTCACCAGCGTCCGCAGCGATGAACTGGAGGTCGTCACCAACACGATCCTGCGCGGCGCCTACAACCTCAGTTCGCGCCACACCTTGCAAGCCACGCTCTGGCGGAGCGGCCGCCGGCTGGAAACCCACCACGCGCTCAACGACGCCGTGATCTCGCGCGTCGCTTCCTCGCGCGTCGTGCGGTTGCGCGTCTCGATTGATGATGAATGGTTGACAGAATACGTCTGCGACGGCATCATCTGCGCGACTGCCACCGGGTCAACGGCGTATTCGTTGAGCGCCGGAGGGCCGATTCTGTTGCCAAGCGCGCGGGCTTGTGTGTTGACGCCGATCTGCCCACACGTGCTCAGCAATCGCTCGTTGATCACGGACGAACAAACTGTGCTGCGCTGCCGGGTAACCAGTGCAGCCGGCGAGTTATTGTTTACCGTGGATGGACAGGTGCAACGCCCGATGCAGGTCGGTGACGAAATGGAAGTGCGCGCCGATTCGCGTGTCGTGCGACTTGTGACGCCAGAGGGCCATGAGTATTTTGACGTGTTACGACAGAAATTGAAATGGAGCGGTTCGAATGTCTAAGATAACCAAAGCGGTCAGCTTGGCTGGCCTGCTGAAACCCGAAGCGATCAACCTGAACCTCCAGCAGGGGCAGAAAACAGCCGCCCTGCGCGCGGTGGCGTCGCTGTTGCTTCAGAATAAATCGGTGACAAATTTCGACGCCTTCTTCCACGAGATTCTCGAACGCGAACGTATCAGCAACACCGCCCTTGGCCACGACGTGGCTATCCCGCACGCCCGGACCGAACAATGCACTGAAATCCTCATCGCCATCGGACGCAATATGGAGGGCATTAATTTTGAGTCACGCGAGAATGGCCCCGTCCGGCTCATCTTCCTCATTGGCACTCCAAAGCAGATGGTAACCGAATATCTCCGCGTCGTCGGCAACCTCGCCCGCCTCCTGCGCCGCGACGACATCCGCCAGCAACTTCTTCACGCCGCCGACAACGCCAGCTTCATCCGCATCATTGCCGAGGCCGAAACCGTCATCTCCTAACGGACCAGTTCGTACACGAACAGCGTCTGCCCAATCCGCGCCACCGGTTTGCGTTGCTCATCCAACCAACGCCAGTCTGGCTTCATCAACGCCGACGCGGAAATCACCAGCAATCCCTCCCGCGTTTGGCGCATTTTCTCCGGCGAAGCGGCTTCGTAGCGGATTCCATAGTACTGGATCGCTTTGCCCGAACCGAAGAAACGCAGATAAATCTTCGGATTGCCGCGCGCCGACAGCCACGCCTGCAACCGTTTCGCGTCCTGGCCCCAGTCGTAGTTCGAGTCCACCAGATAGCGGGACCCGTTGCGTGTGCCACCGGCAAACTCGTTGAAGTATTCGATGTAAAACGGATACGCTAGCGTTGTCGCCACGGCAAGCCATCCGCACAACACCCACGCGGCGACGCGCCAGTTCCGTAAGAGCCGCGCCAGTTGTTGCGCCGCCCCCACCGCCAACAACGGCAGCATTGGCAGGACATAGCGCACGCCGATATTGATCGTGCTCGTCATCGCCATCGCCAGATAGACCAGCGCCGCCACCCACGGCGCCGCCTCGGCAACACTCCATTCACGCAGCTGCGCCAGCCACAGCCCCAACGCCGCTAGCGTCAATGCCAGCAGCGGCACCGGCAGCTTCCACGCCAGTGCCAGCGGAAAATAGTACCACCAACCTTTCGCCCCCCACTCACCACAAAGAAACGCCTCGTGCCCGAACGCCGCGTGTTCCGCCTGCATTGCGATTCCCTTGAAGAACCCCGGCGGCACCAGCACCGGCCGCAGTTTCTGAAACCAATCGGGCACCCCGATTCGCGCCGCCTCCGGCACCGACAAAGCCGGTGCCGGTTTCCAGTATGGTGCATACACCATCAATACCACCGCCCACGCCACGACCGCCACCAGCGGCAGCCATTTCCAGAATCCTTGCGCCTCGCGTAACGCCCCACGCCGGCACCACAGAAACACACCGACCAGCCCCACGAAGATCGGTGCCAGCAGCACCGCCGAGAATTTCATGGCCAACGCCAGCCCCGTCGCACCACCCGCCAAGAACGCTGTCCGCCACAACGGTTTCTGGAGGAACACAGTAAACGCCCAGACCGCCAACGTGATGCCGAATGTCACACTGATGTCCGTGACCACCAAGTGACCGTAGGCCAGCACGATTGGATTGAACACCCACAACACCACGCCGAACACTGCAGCCTCCATTCCTGCCAGTTTCCGCAGCCAAAGAGCGATCACCAATCCTGTCAGCAACGTCAGCCCCATCTGCACGCCGCGACTAACCCACAACAATGTCTCCGGACTGTTCCAGTCGCCGTAGAGCAACTCCTGGCCAAAGATACCAGCCTCCCAATACGGCCAGTAGTACCAGTTCGTTCGCCCACCCGGATAGAACTCCTCCGCTTTGCCCGACATCCACCCTTTCCACGGCCTCGCCCGCGACGCGCCAAGGCGCAGCTCCCCCAATTGTTTTAGAAACTCAGGAACGTTCAGATTTAAGAACAACAACGGCACCGCCGGCAGGATCTGACCCAGCGGCGGATGTTCGGGATTGAACTGGTAACCGTAGCCGGTACAGTAGAGATAACCCGCCGCCAAGTCCACCGGCTCATCCATCGTCGCGCTCTCCTCGCGCAACGGCCCCAGCATCAGCGCCGCCATCACCGCCAGCAGCGCCGCCACCAGACACCAAGGTGACAGAAACCTTCGCATGACCGCCATTCTCAGAATCCGCCCACCGGAAGCAACCATTTTCTATCGCCGCGAAACCGGCTATATTGTCCCCACAACAGGAGAACCACCATGACCAAACTACTCGTGCTCTACTACTCGATGTACGGCCACGTCGAAACACTCGCCAGCGCCATTGCCGAAGGCGCCCGCGCCGTCGAAGGCGTCGAAGTAACCATCAAACGCGTGCCCGAACTCATGACCGACGACGTCGCCCGCAAACACGGCGCCAAGCTCGACCAGCCCGCCCCCATCGCCTCGCCGAAAGAACTGCCCGACTACGACGCCATCATCTTCGGCACACCAACACGCTTCGGCAACATGGCCGCCCAGATGCGCAACTTCCTCGACCAGACCGGCAGCCTCTGGATGAAAGGCGCGCTCATTGGCAAAGTCGCCAGCGTCTTCACCAGCACCGGCACCGGCGGCGGCAACGAAAGCACCATCATCACCTTCCTCCCCACACTCATCCACCACGGCATGATCTACGTCGGCCTCCCCTACTCCTGCCCCGAACTCACCGACATCAGCGAACTCAAAGGCGGCTCACCGTGGGGCGCAGGCACCATCGCGGGGCCCGACGGCAGCCGCCAACCATCCGCAAAGGAATTGGCGCAGGCCCGTTTTCAAGGCCGACACGTCGCCGGCATCGCCGCCAAGCTTAAAGCGTAATGTTCCGGTCGTCGTGGCCCGGCATTTGTCCGCAAACTCCGGCACGTTCCACTCATTCGGGAATGTGCGACACTGCTGCGGCTTCACCGGCTGCACGCGGCAGTCAACGCCATCAAGGAAGATGCACTCGTAGTTGTCCTTCTCCAGCAGCGCCAACCCCAGACGGTCCGGCCGCAACCGCGTGTACCGATCGATGAACGTCTCCACCGACACCCCCAGATGCGCCGCCATCGGCGCAATCTCCGCATCTGACACCCTCACCTGCCCCGGCCACCGACAACAGGCCCCACAACGCTGACACTCGTAGGTCATACTTTTGGATAAGGCGTGACGGTCAACCATTTGCGAGCCGCGCAGTTAGTACAGCATCACGAGCAGGCGGCCTCTGAACATCACAATTAGCCCAAATGCGTTTGAAAAACGGACGAAGAATATTAACAGGCGATTCATCATAGGTTGCCTCGCCTTGCCATTGGATAACATCGCGCAAAGCACTTCCATTTACATTAAAATCATCGATTGCAATCGCGTAGCCTTTGATTCCCACAAGCCCGGCCTCGATTTGCAGAGGCGGAGGTAACTTCAAATGTCTCTTGGCAAAAGCGAGGTAGTTCTGAAGCGCTCTGGCAAAATATTCCTCAATGTAGCCGGTGGCGATGTAGTTACGCCTCAGCCCACCAAACTCCTGATGCAACTCGCTTTGAAGAACAGCATTCAGGACACGTGCATCTACACCCCAGATCTCACGAGTCAAGAAGAGCTGTGTGAAGTAACACAGTTCCCCACCGGCCGGCTTCCAGGAGACAATCGCACCGAAAACATTCCTTTCCGCACCCCACCCTGAAACTCGACCTAGGGGCTTAAGAATACCAGATGATGCCAAGTCTCGCGCTTCAAGTTCCGTTTCAATTAGAGGCACGGCGACGGTTGGATAAAGGCGCAAGTATGCTTTACCGCCATCAGGAACAGTGACCGCGCTATCGTCAGGCAGCAAATCCTTCGGGTCATCGTAGAAGACGGCGGAGTTCTTGGTCGCCTTATGTGGGACAAATTGTTCAGTCACGACAGCAGGCGATGGATGCTTGGAAAGTATCAAGCCGATAGACGTTCTTGCAAAACTCGCTTTTGCGGGCTTTTTCGGCGATGGATTTGAACGGGATGCAAGGGGAAGCGTCTCAGAGTTATGCATGAACTGACCGCGATCTTCCACCATCTTCAACGCCATCTTTTCCCTACACTCG
>CAIKAP010000126.1 GCA_903825435.1 uncultured Verrucomicrobiota bacterium | reverse complement strand
GAGTGTAGGGAAAAGATGGCGTTGAAGATGGTGGAAGATCGCGGTCAGTTCATGCATAACTCTGAGACGCTTCCCCTTGCATCCCGTTCAAATCCATCGCCGAAAAAGCCCGCAAAAGCGAGTTTTGCAAGAACGTCAAAGGCAACCCGGATATGGCGCATGTTTCAACCAGTTACACCGAGCGGCAAAACTTGACGATGCGCATGTCCATGCACCGATTCACACGGTTGACCAACGCTTTCAGCAAGAAAATCGAAAACCACGAAGCGGCGATTGCGTTGCACTTCATGCACTACAATTTCTGCTGTGTTCATCAGACGTTGCGCGTTACGCCAGCGATGGAAGCCGGCATTGCCGATCACGTTTGGAGCTTGGAAGAAGTGATTACCTTGCTAGGTGACAATTGAAACTGTACCACTACCTTCAAAATCATTCTTTTGCCTTTTTCAAGAGAGTTTGTTATAGTTAAAAAGTCGAATAAAATGAACTCCAAAGCTATAAGAAATTTCGGTGGGCTACTGGTCATGGCATCAATGCTGTGTATGGATAGCCCTGTGCGTGCGCAATCCACCAATGTTGTCACCGATCCGGTCGGGTTCATCACCCTCAATGTAGAAGGAACGAACACGGGGGTCAGGTATAGCTTCCTCGGTTTGGGCCTGACACAGGCTCCATCCAACCGCGGGATAGTCTCTGGTGTTTCGGGAACTCATATTATGGTGGGCGACACGTTGACGGCGGGGCAATTCAACCAAACCATTACCGGCACCACTACCAACCCCGTTGCCTTCATCGAAATCACCTCTGGATCAAAAGCTGGTTTGATGGACGACATCGTTAGCAACGATACCGCGAATGTCTTCACTGCCTCAGACATTTCTTCATTGGTCTCTTCGGGCCAGACTTACAAGATTTACCCACACTGGACCATCGGCACCGTCTTTGGGGCGACGAACGACGTTGGCTTGACGGGGTTAACCTCGTCAGCAGATTCCGACAACATTACAGTCTTAGATCCCCGTACTCAGAGATCTGTGACTTACTATTACAAGGGTGGTGGTATCGGGGCCAAAGGATGGCGCGCAGTGGGGTCATCGGATAATCAATCAAATGCGGTTCTCTATGTTGACCAAGGCTTCTACATTTTGAGGCAGCCTGTCAACCCGGTAACTATCAGTCTCAAGCTCGTCGGAGGAGTCAAGCTTGGTCAGACGATCATCCCGGTTGCTGCGGCGGACAACTTTGTTGCTAACGTGTATCCGGCCACAACTACATTGGGTGCCAGCGGTCTGTACACGACAAACGCCGTGACAGGATTGCTCGGCGCGAGTTCATCTGCGGATTCGGACAACGTCGAGATCTGGAACCAGAGCCTTCAGAAATGGGATACATATTATTACAAAGCTACTGGTATTGGCACCAAGGGATGGCGCTTGGTAGGCGCCTCAAGTGAGGCGTCTACGAACACAATCAACTCCGGCACAATGATGCACATCCGACGCCTAGGAAGCACGGGGTTTAACTGGTTTGCACAACAGCCATTCACACTAGAATAGTGCTTGACATGTAGAACTAACTTCCTTATGCAAGAAAGCAGTTTTTATGAAAAGACTTAAATACCTAATGGTAGTGGCAACGGTGCTTGTCTGTGCAACTCAGGCGAGAGTGTATGCGGTGCCTGCCACGGAAAATTGGTCAGCACTCGACACGAACGTGTTTGCGCTCGCGGATAATACTGCGTTGCCAACTAACAGTGTACTCTGGATCGGCTCGTTCAGTATTAATAACAGCCAGATTGCCGCATTTCAAGATAACATCTTGGGAGCGTTAACAAACTTTACATTGTTCGGTGCGGGTGTAATCGGAGGACCTGGTGCCGCTGACGGTGTCAACGGTGCGTTCGAGATCCAGTCCCAAAACGCTAACCCAGCCTTTCAGAACCAGCAGATCTACCTACTGGCGTTCAACGTCAACCCGTTGTTCAACGTGACTAATGCATTGCAATGGGCTGTGGTAACCAGCACGAACTGGCTATTCCCTCCCGATCAGCTTAGCACGCGCAACTTGGACTTGGAATCACTGCAGACTATCGTAGTCGGGTCAGCGGGTGGGCCAATAAGCGATACAACATTTGGGACTTTACCACTGAGCACCAAGTTACACATGGTTCCTGAACCTTCAGCCTTCATACTGGTCGGGTTGGGGTTGGCTGGAGTGTTTTGTCTTCGTCGCGGGCGCAAGTAATCCCTTCCTGCGTCTGCTGTCGCTGTGCAGTCGTATTCTTGCTCCGTCAGCACAAGTAGAGTGAGCGCTTCTGACTAAAACAAACCCAGTTCGGAATTCTGCCGCCACAGGCAGTTCCGTCATTCAATAACTCAGCTAAATCGCATAATACACGGCAGGCCGAATCTGAGCTAGGACGAAGTCCTAGAAGACATGGGAGATGTTTGGGCTGCTTTTCGGGCGGCTGGAAACCAGGCAGGGCGCGCGACGAGTACCAACTTGACCGGCGATTTCCTCGCGGAAAAACTCAATGGCGTGATGTAGCAGTGCGGAGGAACCCTGCAAGCCGAGCTTCATGCACATGTTGGCGCGGTGGGTCTCGATGGTCTTGACGCTGAGGTGCAATTGCGCGGCGATTTCCTTCCGTTGCATGCCTTTGCCCAACAGACGGAAAACCTCCAGCTCCCGGTCGGTGAGCAATTCGATGGGCGAGGATCCGGCCGCGCGACTGCCTCTCGCGGTTCGTGTCAGCGCCCGGTTGATGATCTGGCGACTGACGGCGATCTCGCCGGCGAGGACCTGGCGGATGGCGCGGATCAGTTCCTCGGTCGGCGCGCTTTTCATGACGTAGCCGCGCGCCCCGGCACGCAAGATCCGCTCGGCGTACAGCGACTCGTCGTGCATCGAATAGACCAATACGACCACATCGCCATGCTGGGCCTTGATGTACTTGATCAGTTCGAGGCCGTCGCAGCCGGGCAACGAGATATCGGCGATCACCACATCGGGCCGCGCTTGCGCAATCGCGGGAATGGCCTCCAACGCGGTGGTGGCTTGGCCGCAAATGATCATGTCCGGCTCGGTGCGAATGCTCTCGGCGATTCCTTTGCGCAACAACGGATGGTCGTCCACAAGAAAGATGCGGGCCTTGGCCGGACGCGCGGCGGTTTTGGGTTTAGCTGGCATTTGTTGTTACTTTCTTTTTGGAGGTTGCAGGAGTCCAGTCGCAGGTGATGCGGGTGCCGCCGCCGGGGCGGTTGCCGATGTGGAAGATCGCGCCGAGGACCGACGCACGGTAGTTCATGATTCCCATTCCCAATCCGTCCGCACGCTTCGAGCGGACGGACAAGCCGACGCCGTCGTCCTCGACGCGGAGTTGGATGCGATTGCCAGTCCGCTGAATTTAATCCAGATGTGTTTGGACTTCGCGTGGCGGACGGCGTTGTGGACGGCTTCCTGGGCGATCCGGTAGAGGTGGGTGGCGGCGTGGTAGTCGCTCATGAGCAGATCGAGGGGACACTCGAAACGGCAGGGGATCTTGGACAGTTTGGTCACGCTGGTGGCCAGTTCCTGCAACGCGGACATCAGGCTCTCGCTCTCCGCGCGAATGGGTTGAAGCCCGCGCGCGATCTGGCGGATTTCCACAACCGCTTTTCCCAGTTCGCGGCTGATGCGGCTGGCGGCGCGCCCGCCCGGAACTTTGCGCCGGTCGAGTTTGGTGCCGAGCGCGCTGCTGAGGTGTTTGAGGGCGGTGAGGTGCTGGCCGAGGCTGTCGTGCAGGTCGTGGCTGATGCGGCGCTGTTCCATCTCCGTGCGCAACGATTCGTTGCTGGTGGCTAGTGCTCGTGTTCGTTCGGTCACGCACCGTTCCAGTTTTTCGTTGAACCGATGGATCGCCTCGTCCGCCTGTTTGCGGTCGGTGATGTCGCGGATGTTACATTGGATTACTTTGTGGCGGTTCACCTGATAGACGTTGCTGACGAACTCCACCCAGACCCGATACCCATCAGAGGTTTCCAGCGGCAGGTGTTCGTAACGGACGTATTTCTTCGTCTGCAATTCCACGAATTTGTCCTGGTTGGCGGCGATATCTTTAAATACGCCCAATTCCCAGACCTTCTTGCCGAGGAACTTCTTGTGTGAGTAACCGAGTAACTTGATCAAGAACGGATTCACCTCTACCACCATCCCCGTCTCGGCATCGAGGATTAAAATACCTTCCTTGGCTGTCTCGAAAAGCCGGCGATAGCGGACTTCTGAGGCGTGCATTGCTTCCTCGACCCGTTTGCGATCCGTGACATCAGTTATCGAACACAACCGCCCGGGCCGGCCCGCAAAAGGGATGGAACTGGCGGTGACCTGCATGTCCATAGGTGTCCCATCCTTGCGGAGATGGCGAAGGACGTCGATAACGGCCTCGCGCGCGCCGCGCTGTTTCCGGATCACAACCTTTGCCCGCGCCCGTTCTTCCGTCGGGAGGACATCCAGAACCGTCACTGCGAGAAACTCCTTGCGCGACCAGCCGTAGTGTTTTAGCGCCGCGTCGTTGACGGCGAGGAACTGCAGCGTCACCTCGTCGAAGACCCACATTGGGTTTGGGCTGGCGTCGAAGATCAGCCGGTATGGCTCTGTCGTTGTGATCGCCTCACGACGGTTGGCGGGTGAGTTCTTCGTTTTCATAGACGTTCTTGCAAAACTCGCTTTTGCGGGCTTTTTCGGCGATGGATTTGAACGGGATGCAAGGGGAAGCGTCTCAGAGTTATGCATGAACTGACCGCGATCTTCCACCATCTTCAACGCCATCTTTTCCCTACACTCG